>JAIRXQ010000010.1 GCA_031268195.1 Azoarcus sp.
CAATACAACAAATACACCGCCACCGGCAGCCTGCTCATCCCCTTCAACCTCCTTGCCCAGAACCTGAGCCTGGAGAGCCTGGCCTTCTGGCAAAAGAGCGAAGACATCCTGTACAGCCCACGGCAAGTCAGCCTGGGCGGGCAAAGCTCAGTGCGCGGCTTCAAAGAGCAGACCCTCTACGGCAGCACAGGCGGCTACTGGCGCACCCAGCTGAACTGGAGCCACGCCGTCCCCTGGGCGTGGCTACAGCCGCTCTGCCAGGAAGTCGGCGTCGCGCTGGCCTGGGACCTCGGCGCCATCGAACGCGACGCGGCCAACCGCTACACCGGCCAGCACGGACGCCTTTCCGGGCACGCCCTGGAACTCAGCGCCCGCGGCCGCCATGCCCGCGTCCGCCTGACCCTGGCCCGCGCGGAGAAACGCCCGGCCGCGTTCAGAAAACACGAGACGCCGCTTTGGATGCGGGTGGATTTGAGTTATTGAGGTGGCGATGCGGGGGGCGGAATTTTGGCGCGATGCGGTTCACCAGTCCCGATGCCGCTTCCTTTCTTCGCTCAAAAAATCAGTGCGTTCTTATGAGTGTTTTCCTGAATATTCGATCATGATCGAACGCGCAAACGAAAACGGCGAACTCTCCGAGTTCGCCGTTTTCGCATCCGTGCGGGACGTAAAACTTTTTCAGGCCATTGCCTTGATTGCCGCGGACAGGCGGCTTTTGTGGCGGGCAGCCTTGTTCTTGTGGATGATCTTCTTGTCAGCGATGCTGTCGATGACGCTCGTCGAGGCGCGGAGAACGTCGTTCGCTGCCGTCTTGTCGCCATCGGCGACGGCCTTGCGCACCGCCTTGATTGCCGTGCGCAGACGTGAACGCAGACTGGCGTTGCTGGCGCGTGCCTTCACCGCCTGACGCGCGCGCTTGCGAGCTTGTGCCGAGTTGGCCATGAGGAATCCTTGGGTACAAGTGTTTCAGGAAGCCGGTGATTCTAGCGGCTGTTCGCCAGGTGTGCAAGGGGAGCCATGCGCATTCCGGACGGCTGGGCTATCATGCCGCCTTTTGCCGCCAGCCCATTTCCATGAATCTGCTCCGCGCCCTTGCCACTGTGAGCGGCTTGACGCTCTTCTCGCGCATTCTGGGTTTTTTGCGCGATTTCATCTGCGCCCGGCTCTTTGGCGCGGGGGCGATGATGGATGCGTTCAATGTCGCGTTCATGCTGCCCAACCTGCTGCGGCGGCTGTTCGCGGAAGGCGCGTTCTCGCAAGCCTATGTGCCGATCCTCGCGGAGTACAAGAGCAAACAGGGGATCGACGCCACCCGTGCGCTGATCGACCGGGTCGCCACCCTGCTCACTTTGGTCGTCGCCCTGGTCGCCCTGCTCGGCATCATCGGCGCGCCGGTGATCGTCGATCTGGTCGCGTCGGGTTTTCGCGACGATGCCGCGCACCCGGACAAATTCGCCCTCACCGTCGAGCTGACCCGTATCACTTTTCCCTACATCCTGTTCATCACGCTGGTTTCGCTCGCTTCGGGCATTCTCAACACGTGGAACCGCTTCGCCATTCCCGCGCTGACGCCGGTAATGCTCAACTTGTCGATCATCGCCACGGCGCTGTTCGTCGCGCCGTATTTCGATCCGCCGATCAAGGCGCTGGCATGGGGCGCATTCGTCGGCGGCATTCTGCAACTGGCCTTCCAGATCGTCCCGCTCGGCCGGATCGGCATGCTGCCTCGCCCGAAGTTCGATCCGGCCTTTCCGGGCGTGCGCCGCATCCTCGCGCTGATGGCCCCGGCGGTCGTGGGGGTGTCGGTGAGCCAGTTGTCGCTGCTCATCAATACACGGATCGCCTCGCATCTGGGCAGCGGCAGCGTGTCCTGGCTGACTTACGCCGACCGTCTGCTGGAAGTGCCCGCCGGCATCCTCGGCGCGGCGCTGGGGACGATTCTGTTGCCGGGTTTGTCCAAGCTCCATGCCAGCGCGCGCCACGATGAATTTTCCGCGCAACTCGACTGGGGGCTGCGCCTGACGCTGCTGCTGGCACTGCCCGCCGCGTTGGGACTCATCATGATGGCCGTGCCGCTCATCGCCACGTTGTTTCAATACGGCGCGTTCCGACCCGAAGATGTGGCGCCGACCCGCAACGCCCTGATCGGCTACAGCGTCGGCCTGACCGCGATGATTCTCATCAAGGTGCTGGCGCCGAGTTTCTATGCGCGGCAGGACGTGCGCACGCCCGTCAAGATCGCCATCTTCGCGTTGATCGCCACGCAATTGATGAATCTGTTTTTCGTCGGTAGCGCGCACCCCGCGGTGGCGGCCTTGACGGAACGGCTTCCGGAGTCCGCGCGCGACGGGATGGGGGCCGTTTTTTTCGGCTCGTTCGCTCATGCAGGATTGGCGCTGTCCATCGGGCTGGCCGCCTGCCTCAACGCCGCCTTGCTCTACATTGGCCTGCGCCGCCGCAAGGTCTACGATCCGCTGCCCGGATGGAGGCGTTTCGCGCTCCAGATCTGCGCGGCGCTGGCGGTCATGGGCACGGTGCTGTGGTTCGGCGCGGGCGAGGCCGAGGCGTGGATCGCCCGCAGCGGCTTGATGCGTGTCGTGTGGCTTGCGGGCGTCGTGCTTGCCGGAGCGGTGAGCTACTTCGGCGTGTTGTTCGCCACCGGCCTGCGCCTGAGCGATTTCCGGCGGCGCGCGGCGCAGTAAGTTTTCCGTTTCGCACTAGCGCAAGCGCTTGCGCGTGATCTCCTGCGGCTTGGCGGCATTGGCCCGCCGCACGCCCGTCGGCGCGAGCGGCACGCTTTCGAGCGGCTCGAACAGCTGAGCGAGCGTCACATCCAGCGCGTAGCAAATATTCGCCAGTGTCTCGACGGACGGGTTGGCCACGCCCCGTTCGATGGCCGAGATGTACGTCCGGTCGATGTGCGCGTCGAACGCCAGCGTCTCCTGCGACTTGCCCACCGTATGACGGCACTGCTTGACACGTTTTCCAAGCGCGACGGAAATCGGCGCAGGCACATGCGGCGGGGAGGGGGAAGCCGGTATGTTACTCATAGCTGGCAGAATGCCCAGTCTTAGACTCATTCACGACGGGTTATTCACTACACCTTTTGATGTCTATATTCTACAGAATGCCCTTCACGATAAATCGGCCGCATTGGGCACATCTCACTGGCCCGAAAACGAATCGAAAATGACCTGCCAGTTACCCGAAAAGCGCCCGAAAATGCCCGGAGGCAATAGCCTTTTGGAGTGCTTTTCGGAAAATTTCCACACAAGAAATGTTTCATCAATCCACGCCCGTAACCGGGCGACGGGCGACAAGGCCCGGAAGGGGTTACGCCCCTCCCGGGCCCGATGATCCCCCTGAAAGGGAGGTTTCCAAACAGAGCTAGTTTTTGTGGCGTTCAGCCGTTCAAACCCCGAACGGGTGGCGACGCAGAATGGTTTCTTCGCGTTCGGGGCCGGTGGAAACGACATCGAGCGGCATCTCGCAGATTTCCTCGATACGGTGCAGGTAGGCGCGCGCCTCGCGCGGCAGCGCGTCCCAACTTTTCGCGCCGAAGGTCGACGCCTGCCAGCCGGGGAGCGTCTCATAGACGGGCTTACAGCGGGCGACTTCTTCCGCGCCCAGCGGCAGGAGGTCGATACGGTGGCCCTCGAACGTGTAGCCGGTGCACAGTTTGAGTTCCGGGATGCCGTCGAGCACATCGAGTTTGGTGATGCACAGGCCCGTGACGCCGTTGATGATGATCGAGCGTTTGAGCGCCGCAAGATCGAGCCAGCCGCAGCGGCGCTTTCTCTTGGTGACGGTGCCGAATTCGCGTCCCCTGGAGGACATCTGCTCGCCGGGCGTACCCGCCGTTTCGATGTCGAGCTCGGTGGGGAATGGGCCGCCGCCGACGCGGGTGCAGTACGCCTTGGTGATGCCGAGCACGTAATGCAGGCTTCCCGGCCCGATGCCGGAGCCGACCGCCGCCTGTCCCGCCGCGCTGTTGCTGGAGGTCACGAACGGATAGGTGCCGTGGTCGATGTCGAGCAGCGTGCCTTGTGCGCCCTCGAACAGCAGTGAGCCGCCCAGCTTGTTGATGCGGTGCAGCTCAGCGGAAACGTCGGTCACCAGCGGGCGGATTTCCGCTCCGTCAGCCATCGCCTGATCGAACACCGGCTGGAAGTCGACGGCGGGCGCTTTCAGGTAGTGCGTGAGCACGAAGTTGTGATAGTCGAGGTTGGCACGCAACTTTTCGGCAAAACGCTCGGCATGGAACAAGTCGTAGACGCGCAGGGCACGGCGGGCAACCTTGTCTTCGTAGGTGGGGCCGATGCCCTTGCCGGTGGTGCCGATCTTGTCTTCGGCGGATTTCGCCGCTTCGCGCGCCACATCGAGCGCGGCGTGATAGGCGAGGATCAACGGGCAGCCGGGGCTGACCTTGATGCGGTCGCGCACTTCGATGCCGCCAGCTTCGATCTCCCGGATTTCTTTCAGCAGGTGATGGATGTCCAGCACCACGCCATTGCCGATGAAGCAGGCCACCCCCTCGTGCACGATGCCCGAAGGCACGAGGTTGAGCTTGTATTCCTTGTCGCCGACCACCAGCGTGTGCCCGGCATTGTGTCCGCCCTGAAAACGCACTACGCCCTGCGCGTGGCCGGTGAGCCAGTCGACGATCTTGCCTTTGCCTTCGTCGCCCCATTGCGTGCCGACCACCACTACGTTCTTCGCCATTTTTACGCTCCATCGAGCGCGACCACCGCCCAGCGGCCATCGCGTTGAACCAGTCGCCGGTCGCAACCGGCTTCCTTCCATGTTCCATCGTGTCCGGGCAAGGCGACGACGATCGCCTCGCCCGCTTCTCGCAAGCGCGCGAGCTCGGCGCGCAAAGCCGGATCGCCCGTGCCGTCCGCCGGAGCGAGGATCGCGCCGGGCTGCGCGGCAGCGGGGGCGCATTGCGCGAGCTTGCGCAGGTCGAGCGAAAAGCCGGTGGCGGCGCGGCCGCGTCCGAAGGCTTCGGCGGCGCGGTCGTAGCGTCCGCCCAGGGCCAGCGCTTCAGGCGCATCACCGCCATACGCGGCGAACACCAGCCCACTGTGATAATGAAAGCCGCGCAGGTCGGCCAGATCGAAGCCCAGCGGCAAATCCGCGAGATCGGCGGCGAGTCGGCGCAAATCGGCAAGCGCGGCGCTGACTTCGGGAATGCGCGGCAGCAGGTTTTCAGCGGCATCGAGCGTCTCAAGTCCGCCGTAGAGTCCGGGCAAGGCAAGCAGCGCGGCGCGGGCCGCTGCATCGGCCCCGCTTGCCGCGAGCACGTCGCGCAGGCCGGGCACATCTTTGTTTTGCGTGAGATGAAAGGTGTCTTCACGCGCGGCCTCGTCCAGCCCGGCGCGGTCGGCCAACGCATGAAACAGGCCCACATGGCCGACGTCGATGCGTGTCGCGGGCACGCCCGCCAGATGCATCGCCCCCGCGAGCACGCACAGTACTTCGACATCGGCCTCGATGCCTGCGTGTCCGTAGAGCTCGGCCCCAAGTTGCAGGGGTTCGCGCGTGGCGGTGTAGGAGGACGGGCGCGTGTGCAGCACGCTGCCGCAATAGCACAGGCGCGTGACCCCGGCGCGATTGAGCAGATGCGCATCGATGCGTGTCACCTGCGGCGTCATGTCGGCGCGTACGCCCATCGTGCGGCCTGAGAGCTGATCGACGAGCTGGAAGGTGCGCAGACCGAGATCGCGCCCCGCGCCAGTGGTGAGCGCGTCGAGATATTCGATAAGCGGCGGCATCACGAGCTGGTAGCCGCGCACGCGAAAGGCATCGAGCAGGCGGCGGCGCAAGTCTTCGAGCCGGGCGGCTTCGTCCGGCAGTACATCCTGTATGTAATCGGGCAGAACCCAGCGCATCGCTTAGCGTTTCCAGACAGTAACGAGCAAGAACAAAACGACCCCCACGCCCACCGAGAGCAGGCCGACATAACGCACCTGCCCATTTTTCAAAGCCGTGAGGCGACGAAAAACCTCACGCCACCGCTCAGGCGCGGCGAGCGGCAGGATACCTTCGATGATCAGCATCAAGGCAATGGCGGTCAGCAAGGTATCGCCCACCTCGGCTCGAACCTCAACGCCTGCCAGTGGGCGCTTTCAGATATTTGAAAAAATCCGCGTCGGGCGCGACGACGATCACATCGTCCTTGCTGGCGAAACTGGCGCGATACGCCTCCAGGCTGCGATAGAAGGAATAGAACTCCGGGTCTTGCCCGTAAGCCCCGGCGTAGATCGCGGCGGCTTTGGCGTCGCCCTCGCCCATGGTCGTGAACGCCTCGGCTTTGGCGTCCGCGACGATCACTTCGCGCTGGCGGTCGGCGTCGGCTCTGATTTTCTCGGCGTCGGCGGTCCCTTTGGCGCGGCGTTCGTTGGCGACGCGCGTCCGCTCGGCCATCATGCGTCTGTAGACGTTGTCGGACACTTCGTTCGGATATTCGACCCGTTTCAGCCGCACATCGACGATCTCGACGCCGAAGGAGGCCGCGTCCTTGTTGGCGCGTTCGTTCATCTGCCGCATGATGGCGTCGCGTTCGCCGGAAATCACGTCATGCACGGTGCGCTTGCCGAACTCCTCGCGCAGCCCGGCGTTGATCGCGGTGCCGAGCCGGTCGTTGGCCTTCGCCTCGTTGCCTTCCACCGTCTGATAATAGGCCACCGGATTCTTGATCCGCCATTTGACGAAATAATCGACGATGACGTTTTGCTTTTCCGAAGTCAGGAAGGATTCCGACGCGGACTTGTTCATGGTCAGGCGGCGATTGTCGAAATAGCGCACGTTCTGGATCAGCGGCCATTTGAACTTCAGCCCCGGCTCCAGGACGATTTCCTTGACCTCGCCGAACTGGAAAACGATGGCGAAATAGCGTTGATCGACCACGAAAATCGACATCGAGGCGACCAGCAGCACCAAGATGAGCGCGCCGAACAATAAAGTGAGTTTGTCGCGCATCAGCGTTCTCCCCGGTCACGGTCGCGCAACAGATCGCGGTCGCGCTGATTGGCCTGCTCCAGCAGCGGCAAAACCGTGGGCGCCGCTTGCACGGCAGGCGCCACGGCGGGCGCATCGCCCGAATACTGGCGGACGATTTTGTCCAGCGGCAGATAGACCATGTTGCTGCCGCCCTTGTTGTCGATCATCACCTTGCTGGCCTTGGAGAATATCTGCTGCACGGTATCGAGGTACATGCGCTCGCGCGTCACCTGCGGCGCACGCTTGAACTCCGCGAGCACCTGCGTGAAGCGCGCGCTCTCGCCCTCGGCGGCGGCCACCACACGGGCGCGGTAAGCTTCGGCGTCGAGGCGCAGGCGGGATGCCTCGCCCTGCGCTTTCGGAATTTTGTCGTTGGCGTAAGCCTCGCCTTCGTTTTTCATGCGCTCCCAGTCCTGTGACGCCCGAGTGGCATCGTCGAACGCGGCCTGCACCTGCGTGGGCGGCTGCACGTTGTTCATGTTGACGAGTTTCACATGAATACCGGAATCGTAACGATCCAGAATTTCCTGGACCAGCGCCTGCGCCTGCGCGGCGATCTGCGCCCGCCCCTCGTAGAGCACGAAGTCCATCTTGCTCTTGCCCACGATCTCGCGCATCGCCGTCTCCGCGATCTGGCGCACGAATTCCTCGTCGGGCAGGCGGTTCTGGAAGACGAATTTCTCGGCACTGCTGACGTCGTATTGCACCTCGAACTTGACGCTCACGATGTTCAAATCGTCGGTGAGCATGAGCGCGCCATCGTTCTTGTCGTCGCTGCTGCGGCCGATCGGCACCGTGCGCACGCTCGTGTAATCGACGATCTCGTGCGACTCCACCGGCCAGGGCAAACGCCAGTGCAGGCCGGGATCGGTGGTGGTGGTGTAGCGGCCCAGGCGCAGCACGACGCCGCGCTCGGTCGCATCGACGATGTAAAAGCCGCTCACCAGCCAAAGCGCCAGCGTCAGCACGAGCACGACGCCCAGAATGCCGCCGAACTGTCCGGGTGAAAATCCGCCGCCCGGCCCCTTCCCGCCGCCGCCATCGCCGGAGTTGACGGGCCTCAGGCCGCGCCGGCGGCTGAACAACCCGGACAGGCGCTTGTTGAGGTCCTGCCAGATGACTTCGAGATCGGGCGGCCCTTGGTTGTCTCCGCGCCGGCCGGGGTCGTTAAGTGACATTTGAATGCCTTTGGTCATTGATCTTGAAAAGCGTCTTCCACACACTGGCGCCGCGGGTCGGGGTGCGGACAACGAGGTTCGGGGTCGGGATCGAAAGATTCGGCGGCTTCTGCAAGCGCGGTGCGCAGCAGATCAAGCCCTTCGCCCGTGCGAGCGCTCAAAAAAACGCGCTCGACTCTACCACAATCGTCCCACGCGACCGCTGGCGCGGCGCGGGTGAGGTCGATCTTGTTCCACACCTGAATGCGCGGGACATCCGCCGCACCGATTTCGTCGAGTACGGCATCGACGGCGGCGATCTGTGCCTCGCGGTCATCGGAGGCCGAATCGACGACGTGCAGCAGCAGGTCGGCCCCGGCTGTTTCTTCCAGCGTGGCGTGAAAAGCGGCCACCAGCGCATGCGGCAGGTCGCGGATGAAACCGACGGTGTCGGAGAGTACCACATTGCCGCCGGCCACGAAGATCCGCCTCGATGTAGTGTCCAGCGTGGCGAAAAGCTGATCGGCGGCATACGCGTCCGCCTTGGTGAGCGTGTTGAACAGCGTCGATTTGCCCGTGTTGGTGTAGCCGACGAGCGAGACGGAGAATACATCGCGCCGGTTGCGCTGCCGTCGCCGCGTGCGGCGCTGGCGTTCGAGCTGCGCAAGACGCTCCTTGAGCATGCGCACGCGCCGGCCGAGCAGCCGACGGTCGGTTTCCAACTGCTTTTCGCCGGGGCCGCGCAGGCCGATGCCGCCTTTTTGCCGCTCGAGGTGTGTCCAGCCGCGCACGAGCCGCGTGGCAAGATGGCTCAATTGCGCCAGCTCCACCTGGAGCTTGCCTTCGTGGCTGCGGGCGCGCAGGGCAAAGATGTCGAGAATCAGCGCGCTGCGGTCGACGACGCGGCGTTCCAGCAGCTTTTCGAGGTTGCGTTGCTGCGCGGGCGACAAGGCGTGATTGAAGATCGCCAGATCCGCACCGTGGGCGCGCATCGTTTCAGCGATTTCGTCGACCTTGCCGCGCCCGACGAACAGCGCCGGATCGGGCGCGACGCGACGCCCCCGCACCACCGCCTCCACCGAAGCGCCGGCACTGGAGACGAGCAACCTGAATTCGGACAGGCGTTCGTCAAACGCGCCCTGCCCAAGGTCGAGTTGCACCACGACAGCGCACTCGCCGCTGGCCGGGCGCTCAAACACGCTTCAAGACGCGGCAACCGTTCAATCGCCGCCCCCCTCGCCGCCTTCTTGTTGCTGGATCGTGACCGCACGCCCCGGCACGACCGTGGAGATCGCGTGCTTGTAGACCATTTGGGTCACGGTATTTTTCAGCAACACCACGTACTGGTCGAACGACTCGATCTGACCTTGCAGCTTGATGCCATTGACCAAATAGATGGAAACCGGAATATGCTCGCGCCGCAGCGTATTCAGGAACGGGTCTTGTAAAAGCTGGCCCTTGTTGTTGCTCATCGTAGAACCTCGATTCTTTTGTGGTTATGGAAATAGGGACGCGTCCAGTTCTGCGCCGTCTGCGAGTATGCGATGAAATTGCCTCGCCGGTACACTGATTAAGGTCAAAAATCATGCTTTGTTCGCATACGGGTTATGCGCCGTGCGGAACTGGATGCGCAAGGGCGTGCCTTGCAGTTTGAAAGCGTCCATGAAGACGCGCTCCAGATAGCGCACGTAAGTCTCGGGCACGCTCGCGAGCGAAGTGCCGTGGATGACGATCATCGGCGGATTCATGCCGCCCTGATGAGCGTAGCGCAGCTTGGGACGCACGGTGCCCGAGCGCGGCGGCGCTTGCCGGGCGACGGCGGTTTGCAGCACGCGCGTCAGGCGCGGCGTGGCAAGTCTGGACATGGCGGCGGCGTGTGCCGCGTCGACCGATTTCAGCAGCGCGCCGACGCCGCTCGATTTGAGCGCGGAGATGTGATGCAGGCGCGCGAACGACAAAAAGCCGAGCTTGCGCGTCACATCCTCCTTCAAACGCTCGCGGCGGTAGGTGTCGATGGCGTCCCATTTGTTGATCGCCAGCACCATCGCCCGGCCCGTCTCCAGCACGAACCCGGCGATGCGCGCGTCCTGATCGGAGATTTCCTGCGCCGCATCGAGCACGAGCACGGCAACGTTGGCCTCTTCGATGGCTTGTAGTGTTTTCACCACGGAAAACTTTTCCACCGCCTCGAACACCTTGCCGCGCCGCCGCAAGCCCGCCGTGTCGATGAGCGTGTACTGGCGGCCGCCGCGCTCGAAGGGAATGGCAATGGCATCACGTGTGGTGCCGGGCAGATCGAAGGCGATGACGCGTTCTTCGCCCAGCAAGGCATTGACCAGCGTCGATTTGCCGACGTTGGGGCGCCCGACGATGGCAACGCGCGGGCCTTGTTCGGCGGCGGCATCGCCTGTTTCATCCACGGGAAAGGGCGCAAGCACGATGTCGACGAGTTGGCGCACACCCTCGTCATGCGCCGCCGATACCGGCAGCGGATCGCCCAGTCCGAGGGCATGGAATTCGGCGGCGGCCAGAGCGCGATCTTTGCCCTCGGTCTTGTTGACCACGACATGCGCGGGGCGTCCGGCGCGGCGCAGAAAGACGGCGATCTGCTCGTCGTGCGGGGTCAGCCCCGCGCGGCCGTCGACGAGAAACAGCAGCACGTCGGCCTCGGCAATGGCTTGCTCGGCCTGCCGCGCCATCTCGTGCATGATGCCGTCCTTGGCCACGGGGTCGAACCCCGCCGTATCGACCACGATGTAGTCGCGCTCACCCAGGCGGCCCACACCATAATGACGGTCGCGCGTCAGCCCCGGCTGATCGGCCACCAGCGCATCGCGCGTGCGGGTCAGGCGGTTGAACAGGGTCGATTTGCCGACGTTGGGACGGCCAACCAGAACGATCGTGGGCTTCACGGCAAGGCTTCGCGCGCCGCGCCCTATTTGCGCACTTCGTAGGCCACGACATCCCCGTCGAGGCTTTGCACCACGAAGCCGGTGCCCCATGCCTGCGGGTCGGCAACGATGGCGCTGTTGTCGGCGCGCGCGCGCGCGGCGAAGGTGCCGTCCTCGCGGTTGAGCGCGTGCACGTAGCCCTTGATGTCGCCCGCCACCACGTAGTCACCGACGATCAACGGACGCGACAGTTTGCGCCGGGGCATCGCATCCTGCCGCCAGACGGTGACGCCGCTATAGACATCGAGCGCCTGCATCGAGTCACGTTCATCGACGAGCACCGCAAAACGGGCATCCCGATCCATGCCGACATGCGAGGAAAAGTCGCGCGCCCACAAAGCGTTGCCATTGGTGACATCGAAGCAGGCGGCGCGGCCCTGATAGGTCACGGCGCACACCTCGCTACGCCCGACCACCGGCGTTCCCGCCACATCGGCCACGCGTTCGAGTTCGGTCGCGCCGCGCGGACGCGCAATGTCGAGCTCCCAGATATTGCCGCCGTTCTCCAGGCTCACCGCCACCACCTTGCCGCCTGGAAAGCCGACGAGGGCCACCTGTTCGACGATGAGCACGCCCGCGTGACTGCGTAGTGCAAGCGGCGGCATGTTGCGCTGGTAAAGCCAGCGTTGCTGGCCGTTCTTGGCTTCGAGCGCGATCAGGCGATGGTCGGAAGCGCGCAGTACCACGACGCCGCCGCCAACAGCCGGGGGTGCCAGCACTTCGGCACGCACGTTCGCGCGCCAGCGCTCCGCGCCGGTTTCGGCATCCAGGGCGATCGCTTCGCCCGCGACGCTCACCACTACCACCAGATCGCCGTCACTGCCGACACCGACGGAAAGATCGGCGCGGGTATCGGTGCGCCATTTCTTTTTGCCGCCTTCGATACGCACGACATCGCCATCGGCGGACGCGGCATAGACGCTCTCCCCGACCACGGCGGGCTGGAATACATAGTCGTCCGCGCCGCCGACCGACACACTCCAGACTTCCTGCAACTTGGCGGACGAGGTGAAATCGACCAGATCGGCCGGCCCCGGCGTGGAAGAACACGCGCAGAGCAAGGCGGTGGCAACAAGCGGGAACACCAGATGCGACAGATTCAATCTCATCGTTTATCAACCTTCCAGCGATTCAAGTTTGTCGCGGATCAAGCCGCGCAGAGGAGCGGCGCTCTCGCCCACATCGGAGAGCGCATCGAGCGCGGCGCTCCAGGCGGCGCGCGCTTCGCTGGCCTTGCCCTGGGCGGCAAGCACATCGCCGCGCAAATCCTCGAAACGGACGCGCAGCGCCCCTTCCGGCGCCGGTTGCAGGCGGGCGAGCGCTTCATCGGTCGCGCCCTGTTGCAGCAGCACTGCCGCCAGCCTCAAGCGCGCGAGCTGGCGCAGGAAAGGATCTTTGCCGTCCTTGGCCGCCCATTCGAGCTGGGTGCGCGCGTGATCGAAATCGTGTTCCCGGAACTGCACACCCGCCGAAAGCAACGCGCCCAACTGTGCCTGAAGCGTGCCGCTGTACCGGCTGATGAGCTCCCCCGCGAGTTCGAACGTTTGCTGCGCCTCGTTGCGCGCCACAGCCTCTTGCAGGGTGAAATACACCGCCCCGGCTTTGTCGGCCTGCCCGGTCTGATAGTGATCCCATAGCCTCCAGCCCACGAAGCCGATCACCACCGCCAGCACGATCCCCACGATCAGGTTGCCGTAACTCCCCCACCATGCCTTGAACTGCGCGATCTGTTCCTGTTCTTCCAAGTCATACACTGCCATCTTGCGCTCCTTGTCCAGCCCCCACGTCCTCGTGTTCGCCACCGTACAACATATCCGCCACCGTCTCCGCCAACGCGGCAAACGGCACGCGCCGCTGCGCGCCATCGCCGCGCAGCGGCTTGATGCCGATTTCGTTCGAGGCAGCCTCGTCGTCACCGATGATCAACGCGTAAGGCGTACCGCTCGCGTCGGCCTTTTTCAGTTGCGACTTGAAACTGCCGCCGCCGCAATGCAGCAGCACATCCAACCCGATCTCACGCAGCGCCTCGGCAGCACGAAAAGCGAGGCGTTGCGCATTTTCACCCTGATTGACCACGTACACATCGGGCACGGGCCGCTCCGCGAGGTATTCGGCTTCGCCCCCCTCGCGCCACAGCGCGAGCAGGCGCTCCATGCCCATCGCAAACCCGGCGGCGGGCGTCGGCTTGCCGCCAAGCTGCTCGAGCAGCCCATCGTAGCGCCCACCCGCGCAAACCGTGCCCTGCCCGCCGAGGCGATCCGTCATCCATTCGAAAACGGTGCAATTGTAATAGTCCAGCCCGCGCACGAGGCGGTGATTGATGCGATAAGTGAGGCCCGCATCGTCCAGCAGCGCCCGTAGCGCATCGAAGTGAGCGCGCGATTCGTCACCAAGATAGTCGGCCAGCTTCGGCGCAGCGTCGGCCAGTTCCTGCATCGCCGGGTTTTTGGTGTCGAGGATGCGCAGCGGGTTGGCATGCAGGCGGCGTTGCGCGTCCTCGTCGAGCTCGTCCCGGTGTCGTTCGAGGTAGGTGATGAGCGCCTCGCGATGCGCAGCGCGCTCCGGAGCGGAACCAAGCGAATTCAGTTCGAGCCGGATGTCGGTCAGCCCCAGTTGTCCCCACAGGCGCGCGCCCATGAGGATGAGTTCGGCGTCGATGTCCGGCCCGGCGAAGCCGAGCGCCTCCGCACCGATCTGGTGGAACTGGCGGTAACGCCCTTTTTGCGGGCGCTCGTGGCGAAACATCGGCCCTTGGTAGTACAGGCGCTGCGGGCCGCCCGCCGCCATCAGATTGTGCTGGATGGCGGCGCGCGCGCAACCCGCCGTGCCTTCCGGGCGCAGGGTGAGCTTTTCGCCGTTCAGGGCATCTTCGAAGGAGTACATCTCCTTCTCGACGATATCGGTGACTTCGCCGATGGCGCGGCAAAACAGCGGCGTCGGCTCGACGATGGGCATCCGGACGGGACGGTAGCCATAACCTTTCAGCCAGTCACGGACGATGTCCTCGAAGTTTTCCCATGTTTCGGCATCGTCGGGCAGGATGTCGTTCATCCCGCGCACGGCCTGTAGAGTCTGAATCATTGATGGACGCTTTTTATCGTAAGGGGGGTTCAGGCAGACTTGCGAGCGTAACGTTTCGCCACGTAATCGTCGACCAAAGCAATAAATTCGCTGGCAATGTCGCCACCGCGCAGGGTAACGGTTTTATGGCCGTCGATAAATACCGGGGTGGCGGGAGACTCGCCCGCGCCGGGCAGCGAGATGCCGATGTTCGCATGGCGGCTCTCGCCGGGACCATTGACGATGCAGCCCATCACCGCGAGCGTCATGTTCTCCACGCCGTCGCAGTGCTCCCTCCAGCGCGGCATTTGCTCACGCACATGGCGCTGCACGCGGGCGGCCAGCTCCTGAAAGAAAGTGCTGGTGGTGCGCCCACAACCCGGACAGGCCGTGACCATCGGCGCGAAGGCGCGCAAGCCCAGCGTTTGCAGGATTTCCTGCGCCACCACGACTTCCCGCGCGCGGCTGCCGCCGGGTTCGGGCGTGAGTGAAACACGGAGGGTATCGCCAATGCCTTCCTGCAACAGCACCGCAAGCGCGGCGGTGGAGGCGACGATGCCCTTGCTGCCCATGCCCGCCTCGGTCAGCCCCAGATGCAGTGGGTATTCGCAGCGGCGCGCGAGTTCACGATAGACGGCGATCAAATCCTGCACGGTCGACACTTTGGCGGAGAGCACGATGCGATCGGCCGGCAGGCCGAGCCTTTCGGCCTGCCCGGCGGATTCCAGCGCCGAAACCACCAAGGCTTCGCGCATCACTTCACCTGCCAGCAAAGGCGTCGCGCGCGTGGCGTTTTCATCCATCAGGCGTGCGAGCACCGTTTGATCGAGACTCCCCCAGTTGACGCCGATGCGCACCGGCTTGCCGGTCTCGCAGGCAAGCTCGACGATATCGGCGAATTGTGTGTCGCGGCGCGCCCCCGCGCCGACGTTGCCCGGATTGATGCGCAGCTTGGCGAGCGCCTCGGCGCAGGCCGGGTATTTGGCGAGCAGCGCGTGGCCGTTGTAGTGGAAATCGCCCACCAGCGGCACCTCGATGCCTTGCGCGGCCAGACGCTCGCGGATACTGGGCACGGCGCGCGCGGCCGCTTCGTTGTTGACAGTGACGCGCACCAATTCGGAACCGGCGTGCGCCAGTTCCGCCACCTGTGCCACGGTCGCTTCGATGTCGGCGGTATCGGTGTTGGTCATCGACTGCACCACGACTGGCGCAGCGGCGCCGATCGCCACGCCGCCGACACGCACGAGAGGGGTCCGGCGGCGCGGCAGCAGCGACGCGGCCACGGGATGCGGCGACCTCATTGCAACTTCAGGCGGACGATTCCATCCCTGCCGGCATGTGGCATGTCGACCGGCTTGCCGTTGAACTCCAGCTTGACCTTGTCCGCTTGTCTGATTTCCAGCGAAAACGGCGGCTTGTCCAGCACATTGAAGGACTGCCCTTGCCTGCCGGGGCGCGAGGAAAGTTTTCCGCCCGCATCGCGCACCCGAATCCACGCATCGCCCGTGAAGATGATCCGCAACGGCGGCCCTTCCCACTCCGGTTCCAACGCCGATTCCGCCGTGGGCATGGGAACGGGAATGGCTTCGCCCGCGGCCGGATCGGCGCTCACCGCGACGACATCGGACCCGATGCTCACGGGCTTGGGCGGTTCGAGCAGGATACTGCTCACCTCCGTCTTGATGTCGTCCGCCGCCGCGCTCGCC
The DNA here is from genome assembly GCA_031268195.1 of Azoarcus sp. Classification (GTDB taxonomy): domain Bacteria; phylum Pseudomonadota; class Gammaproteobacteria; order Burkholderiales; family Rhodocyclaceae; genus WRNU01. The sequence continues at coordinate 15,877 of JAIRXQ010000010.1, forward strand.
GCCGGCGGCGCATCGGGCTCCGGCGCAGCCAGGGTGACGGCGACGGCCGGCGCGGCATTGCCATCGCCATCGTCGCGCGGGGAGGCAAACCAGCCCTTGTACAAGGCGAAAATCGCACCGCTCAGCAATATGACCGACAGCACGCCCAGTAAAACCAGGAAGACGCTGCGCTGGATGCGCGGCGGCGGCGACGAAATCGACACTCCCCGGTTGTTGCCCGTACTGAACATCGGCACGAGATCGACCGCCCTCGGCGCCGGCATGGCGATTCCGGCAATCAGCGGATCGGGATCGAGTCCCAGATGGCGGGCATAATTACGCATGAACCCGCGCGCAAAAGCCAGCCCCGGCAACGTGTCGAGACGGTCGCGCTCCAGCGCCTCGACCTGCTGTGCCGACAATTTGAGTACCTGCACGACATCGCTCACGGATTCTCCGCGCGCTTCACGCGCTTTCCTGAGCATCGTCCCCGGCGAGTCGACGGCGGGCAGCGCTGCAACGACCGCAGGCGGCTCGACATCGAGCGCGGGCACATCGACGGCGGCTTCGGACACAACACCGATTTCGGGATCGTTGTCCGCACTGAATTCATTTTTTACAACATTAGTATTCACTGGTATTTTCCTTGCATCATCAGCGCATACTCGGGAGAAGCCGGGAAACGCGTGCGCAATTGTCCCATATAGCTCGCTTCGGAGTGGCGTTCGCCCAAACGGCGAGCCGCGCACAGCCCAAGCCATGCCGAGCGCGCACTCGGTTCGAACCGTTGATGGTACTGGACGAGAAGATCGTGTGCCCCCCGGTAGTTCCCGCGACGATAAGCGACATCCGCCAGCCGGAACAAAGCCTCGCTGTTGCCCGGATCGGCTTGCAGCGCGCTGCGAAACTGGATTTCAGCCCCGGCAACGTCATTGGCACCCAACAGGCAGTTGCCCGCGTTGGTATGGGGCCGGGTCTTGTGATTGTAATAGGGATTCGCCGCCGCCGTCGCGAAATGCGACAGTGCCTCGGAGACGCGTCCCCGCTGGCACAGGAACCAGCCGAAACTGTTGTTGAAATCGGGGTCGCCCGGCGCCGAAGACAGGGCTTCGCGGAAAGCGGCCTCGGCTTGCCCGTGTTGTTTTAGCTCAACATAGACCATCCCGATCAGATGATGCGCGGGCGTGTAGCCGGGTTGGATTTTCAGCGCCATCTTCGCTTCATCGAGCGCAATGTCGCTGCGCCCGAAGCCGAGGTACTCCATCCCGAGCTCGGTATGGATGCGCGCCTTCTTTTCCAGATCGTTCGCCGGGGGTGCATCAGAGAGCGGACGGGCATAGGCGCCGTTATAGCTCGGCCTCACATGGGCGGAAGGTGCCGTCGAACCCGTCGGAGTGGATTCCTCCGGCACGCTCACACAAGCGCCAAGCACAAAAACAGGAAGAATCCAGTACAGGGATGCGGTTACGCGAGTCATGTCCGTGTCTCCTCCATCGTTTGTCGGGGGCGCGCCTGTGTGCGCCGGGTCTTGTCCTTCACCTGTCCGGCAAGCTGTCCGCAGGCGGCAGCCACGTCTTCCCCGCGCGTCTTGCGCGTGGTGGTGACGATGCCCGCTTCGAGCAGGATTTCGGCGAAGCGCCGGATGCGCTCGGCGGGCGAGCGGCCGAGCGCCGAATGCGGAAAGGGGTTGAACGGAATCAGGTTGAACTTGCACGGCACATCACGCGTGAGCGCAACGAGGGCGCGCGCGTGGGCGATCGCATCGTTGACGCCGTCGAGCATCACATACTCGAAGGTAACGAAATCGCGCGGGGCGCGGTCGAGATAGCGGCGGCAGGCGGCCATCAGGTCGCGCAGCGGATATTTGCGGTTGAGCGGCACCAGCCGGTCGCGCAAAGCGTCGTCGGGCGCATGCAGCGACACCGCCAGCGCCACGGGACATTCCTCGCGCAGGCGGTCGATGCCCGGCACGATGCCGGCGGTCGACACCGTCACCCGCCGCCGCGACAGGCCATAGGCATGGTCGTCGAGCATCACGCGCAAAGCGGTGACGACATTGTCGAAATTGGCAAGTGGCTCCCCCATCCCCATCATCACGACATTACTGATGACGCGCCCGTTGTCTTTGTCTACCTCGTCGCCGGCATGCCCCCCGGCGGCCCCAAGCAGTTTGTTCGCCAGCCAGAGCTGGCCGACGATTTCGCCCACGCTCAGGTTACGGTTGAAACCCTGCTTGCCAGTAGCGCAAAAAGCACAGTCGAGCGCACAACCGGCCTGCGAGGACACGCAAAGCGTGCCCCGCCCGGCTTCGGGGATGAAAACGGATTCGACGGCATTGCCGCCGCCAACATCGAACAGCCACTTGCGCGTGCCGTCCCGCGACACCGAATCCCGCAGCAGCGCGGGCGGGCGAATTTCGGCCCGCTCCGCGAGTTTTGCCCGCAACACCTTGGCAACATCGGTCATCGCCGCGAAATCGTCGCAGCCTTCACGGTGAATCCAACGCATCACCTGACGCGCCCGGAACGGCTTTTCACCGAGCGTGGCGAACCAGTCGGTGAGTCCGTCGAGATCGAAATCGAGCAGATTGGGCACGGGCGACGCCGCTTTAGCGGCTGTGGATGTCGATGCCGGGGAAGAAGAAGGCGATTTCGACGGCGGCCGTTTCGGGCGCATCCGACCCATGCACGGCATTGGCGTCGATGGATGCGGCGAAATCAGCGCGGAGGGTGCCGGGAGCGGCCTTCTTGGGGTCGGTGGCACCCATCAGCTCGCGGTTTTTGGCGATGGCGCTTTCGCCTTCGAGCACTTGCACCATCACCGGGCCGGAGGTCATGAATTCGACCAAATCTTTGAAGAACGGGCGTTCGCGGTGCACAGCATAGAATTCGCCCGCTTCACGCGCGGACAGATGCGCTAAACGAGCAGCGACAATTTTAAGTCCGGCGCCCTCAAAACGCTGGTAGATTTTGCCGATAACGTTCTTGGCAACGGCATCGGGCTTGATGATGGAAAGGGTGCGTTGGACAGCCATGGCTTGACTCCTGCGGTTTGCGAAAGGGGCAGGATTTTAGCAGGTTGCGAACGATACAGCCCAATCGCCGCGCCCTTGGGCGCGCCACCTGTTACACGAACGACAAAGTAATTTTCATCAACCGTCACTTTCATCAGCCCTCACGCTGACCACGATTCCAGGCCAGTTTTCCAAGTTCGCGCTTTCACAACATCAGACACAGACAATCAAAATCATGAACCCAACGCTCATTCAAATCATCGGCGCCATTTTGTTTGCTGTGGCGATCCTGCACACGTTTTCGGTCGGCTTCTTTACGAATCTGGCGGAGAAGCACCCAGCGCACGCGGGCTTGTGGGAGTTGTTCGCGGAAGTGGAATTCGTTTTCAGCTTTTGGGCAGGCGTCCTGCTGCTTTTCATCGCGGCGACGGCAGCCGGGACGCCAACGAGCTCTTTTCACGCGGTCACAGGGTACCTGGAAGCGCAAAAATACACCGAGCCGCTTTTCGTGCTGGCGATCATGATCGTGGCCGCGAGCAAGCCAGTACTGCTGTTCGCTTCATTCATCGTGCGCACGATATCGCGCGTCCTGCCCGCCTCGCGGCCGGTGGCGTTCTATTTTTCCGTGCTCTCCATGGTGCCGCTCCTGTCCTCGTTCATCACCGAACCGGCGGCGATGACGCTGGCCGCGCTGATCCTGAAAGATGCTTATTTTCGCAAAAATATGTCGTCGCGCCTGATGTACGGCACGCTCGGCGTGCTGTTCGTGAACGTGTCCATCGGCGGCACGCTGACCAGCTTCGCCGCGCCGCCGGTGCTGATGGTGGCGACGAAATGGCAATGGGACAGCATGTTCATGCTGACGCACATCGGCTGGCGCAGTGCGCTGACGCTGGCCGTCAACGCGCTGGCGGTCAGCCTGATTTTCCGCAAGGAATTGCAACGGTTCGAGCTGACCGGCCATGACGAGAGTCGCGATGTGCCGCTCGCAGTCGTCGTGCTGCATCTGCTGCTGCTTTTCCTGATCGTACTTTTTGCCCACTCCCCACACGCGTTTCTCGCCGTTTTGCTGCTGTTTCTGGCCTTCGCACACGCCTATCCGCGCTTTCAGGAACGCCTGATCCTGCGCGAAGCCCTGATGGTGTGCTGCTTTTTGGGCGGACTGGTAACGCTCGGTGGACAGCAGGAATGGTGGTTGAAACCCCTGCTGACTACGATGGATGCTTCCACCGTGTATTACGGCGCGACGGCGCTGACGGCGGTCACGGACAACGCCGCCCTCACTTATCTGGGATCGCTGGTGGAAGGGCTGTCGGACGAATTCAAGTACGCGCTCGTCACCGGCGCAGTCACGGGCGGCGGCCTCACGGTGATCGCCAATGCGCCGAATCCGGCAGGCATGGCGATCCTGCAAGGCTATTTCAAGGGCGGCAAGGTCAACCCGCTCGGTCTGCTCGCGGCTGCGGCGTTGCCGACGTTGATGGCGATCCTCGCGTTCCGGGCAATCTGAGACTCGCGCGCAACAAAGCCGACGCCAAAAGAAAAACGCGGAAGGGTTTCTCCCGCGTTTCCGTTCCCTGCCGGATGCCCCGGCGCGGTCAGCCGGGCGGCAAACCGCGTCCGGACGCCAGCAACTCGGGGCGCTCGTCCAGCCACAAACGCACACGTTGCGCATCGGTGGTGCGGGTGTAGCGACCGCTGGAATCCATCAGCACGATCACCACCGGTTGCCCGTGCATCCAGGCTTGCATGACCAGGCAACGACCCGCTTCGCTGATGTAGCCGGTCTTGGAGACGCCGATGTTCCAGTCCGGACTCTTGACGAGGCTATTGGTGTTGCGGAAGCGCTTCGTCACGCCGTTGATGTCGACATGGCGCTCGGCCGCGGTCGAAAACTCGTGGATCAGCGGATAACGCGCCGCCGCCGCTACCATGCGGGAAAGGTCGCGCGGGCTGGAGACGTTGCGCGGCGTCAGGCCAGTGCTGTCGTAGAAGTGGGTGTCGTTCATGCCGAGCAAACGCGCCCGGGCGTTCATTTGTTCGATGAAGGCCGCACGCCCGCCGGGGAAATTACGCGCCAACGCTGAAGCAGCACGGTTCTCCGACGACATCAGCGCCAGTTGTAGCATTTTTTCGCGGGTCAGGCGGGTCCCCATCGTCAGACGGGAGTTCGTGCCTTTCAGGTAGTCGATGTCGTCCTCGTCGATCGTGAGCACTTCTTGCAGGCTGCTGCCCGATTCGAGCACCACCATCGCCGTCATGAGCTTGGTGATCGAGGCGATCGGCATCACCAGGCGAGCGTTTCTCTGGAGCAGCACCTCGCCCGTGTTCTGATTGGCGATATAGAAAGCCGACGAACCCAGTCTCGGCTGGCCGTGGGCATCCAGTTGCACGGAAACCGGCTCGCTCATCGCCCGTTCCAGGGCAACCTGCCTTCTGGCCGCCGCCAGTTGGCGAGCGAGGGCACGCTTGCCGCGCGCCGTGAGCTTGGCGGCAGTACGCCCGGCGCGCGCGACCTTGGCGACTTTGCCGGCGCCGGAACGCGCGACTGCCTTGCCGCGCGGCGCTTTCTTGCTGGCCAGCGCGGTCGGGGCAGGCTTGCACGCCTTCGCCTTGGCTTTCGCCGTCCCGGCACATTTCGCCTTGGCGGGTGCGGCATAAACGGCATCCGCGCCGGTGATGGCGACAGCCAAGGAAAACATGACAGCGAGCAGGGTACGAAATTTCATGGTCACCTCTCCGATCGGAGACTGAATAAGTTAATTTTATCCAAAAACAACGACTTACAAAGTAGCCTCATAGGGAAAACGAAAAAATACACGCGCATACTTTACCACCCCTTTCTCTCCGTGGACAAATCGTACAAGCCACATAAGCCACATCCACCGTCACTTTGTTGCACTGAAACCACCGTTTCAGTGGCAAAACGACACGCTTGGCGGACGGCCACGGCGATTCATCGGATGCCGGTGCCTGCTTCGACCACGGTCAGCGCAGTCATGTTGATAATCCTGCGCACCGTGGCTGACGGTGTCAATACGTGAACAGCCTTAGCCGCGCCGAGCAAAATCGGCCCCACCGTCACCCCGCCGCCGGAAGCGGTCTTGAGCAGATTGAAAGCAATGTTGGCGGCGTCCAGCGTCGGAAAAATCAACAAGTTGGCTTCGTCGCACAAACGGGTGTTCGGGAAAAAGCTCGACCGCAACTGTGTATCGAGGGCGGCGTCGCCCTGCATCTCGCCCTCGACCTGCAAATCGGGGTGGCGTTCGTGCAACAAACGCAGCGCGGCGCGCATCTTCAGCGCCGATGGCGTGTCCGCCGAGCCGAAGGACGAATGCGACAGCAGCGCCACTTTCGGCTCCAGCCCGAAGCGTTGCAGCACTTCCGCCGCAAGCTCGGTCATCTCCACCACCTGTTCGGCCTTCGGGTCGTAATTGACATTGGTGTCGGCCAAGAACAGCGTGCGACCGGGCAGATTGAGTACGTTGAGGGTGTAGAAATTCTCCACGCCGCGCCGCCGGCCAATCACGGCTTCGATGTTATTCAGATGTTTGCGATGCACGCCATCGGTGCCGCAGATGAGCCCGTCACCATGACCCAGCGCGATCATCAGCGCCCCGATCAGGGTCGAATTGCGGCGCACGCGCTTTTCCGCCTCGTGCGGCGTGATGCCCCGCCGCTCCATGCGCTCATGGTAGAGCGCCGCCATTTTGCCGAAATACGGGTTGTGGCCGGGGTCGATGATTTCGTAGTTCTGGCCCGGCGTCATGCGCAAACCGAGCCGGTCGATGGTGCGGGCGATTTCTTCCGTGCGCCCGACCAGCATCGGCCATGCCATGCCTTCGTCGATCACCGTGCGCACGGCGCGCAGCACGCGCTCGGACTCGCCTTCTGCGAAAACGATGCGTTGCGGAGCACTGCGCGCGGCGGTGAACACCGGCTTCATCAACATGCCGGAGTGCCACACGAAGTTGTTCAACTGCGCGCGATAGGCGTCCCAATCCTGGATCGGGCGCGTCGCCACGCCTGAAGCCATCGCAGCTTTGGCCACTGCCGGGGCGATCTTGACGATCAGGCGCGGATCGAACGGACGCGGAATGATGTAGTCGGCGCCGAAATCGCTCACTTTTTCGCCGTAGGCGGAGGCAACGATGTCGCTTTGCTCGGCGCGCGCCAGATCCGCGATGGCTTGCACCGCCGCGAGCTTCATTTCATCGGTGATGGTGGTCGCGCCCACATCGAGCGCACCCCGGAAAATGAACGGAAAGCAGAGAACGTTATTGACCTGATTCGGGAAATCCGAGCGCCCGGTGGCGACGATGGCGTCATCGCGCACCGCCGTCACGTCGAAGGGCATGATTTCCGGCGTCGGGTTGGCGAGCGCCAGCACCAGCGGTTTGGCCGCCATTTTCACGACCATCTCGCCCTTGAGCACGCCACCCGCAGACAGGCCAAGGAAGATGTCCGCCCCCTCGATCGCCTCGGCGAGCGTGCGCGCCTGCGTTTTCTTGGCGTAACGCGCCTTGATCGGGTCCATCAGCACGGTGCGCCCCTCGAACACCACCCCCTCGATGTCCGTCACCCAGATGTTTTCCACCGGAATGCCGAGCATCACCAACAAATCGAGACAGGCCAGCGCCGCCGCGCCCGCGCCGGAGGTGACGAGTTTGACCTCGTGCAGCTTTTTGCCCTGCATATGCAAAGCGTTCAGCACCGCCGCGCCCACCACGATGGCCGTACCGTGCTGGTCGTCGTGAAAGACCGGGATTTTCATGCGCTCGCGCAGCTTCTTTTCGATGTAGAAGCACTCGGGCGCTTTGATGTCTTCGAGATTGATGCCGCCGAAAGTCGGCTCCAGCGAGGCAACAATGTCGATCAGGCGGTCGGGGTCGGACTCGGAGATTTCGAGGTCGAACACATCGATGCCCGCGAATTTCTTGAACAGCACACCCTTGCCTTCCATCACCGGCTTGGCGGCGAGCGCGCCAATGTTGCCAAGGCCAAGCACGGCGGTGCCGTTGGTGATGACGCCGATCAGGTTGGCGCGGGCCGTCAGCGCGGCGACCTCGCCCGGATCGGCCACGATGGCATCGCATGCCGCGCCCACGCCGGGCGAATAGGCGAGCGACAGGTCGCGCTGGTTGGTGAGCGCCTTGGTCGGCATCACGGCAATCTTGCCCGGATGCGGATAGCGGTGATAGTCGAGCGCCGCGCTGCGTATCAGTTCGTCCATGAAAACCTCTTGCCATGCCTGTCGAGCAGTGTCGAAAAGCGTTTATTTTACGGCTCGGAAGTGACCAGCGAGCACGCAAGAAAAAGCCCGCCTGTCGATAAGGACACGGCGGGCCAACGAGGAAAGCTGTTCCATAAAACCAGGCAAACGCGACGGCTCAGGCCGCATTGCCCCTGGCGCGCGCGGCAGCGGCAATGCGCTGCTTCATCGTCAACACCTTGTTGGCGTAAGCCGCGTCGGGATCATTTAACGCGCCGCCGTAATATTGCAGGGCGGATTCGAGGCTGCCGTACCGGCGCAGCCCCTCTTTCAGCACCTGCGCGCCTACGCGCACGTTGAGTTCGGGGTCGAACAGCGCGCGCGCGCCCTTGCCCTGGCCGATCTTGTCCATGTGATAGCGCGGGATCACCTGCATCAAGCCCTGCGCGCCCATGTTGCTTTCGGCAAGGGGGTTGAAGCTCGATTCCACCGCGATCATCGCCACCAGCAGCATGGGATCGACGCCGAAACGACGGCCGGAATCCTCCGCCGCGCGCAACGCCGGCTCGATGGCGAGCGTCGACACCTTGTAGCGGCGCGACAGCCAGCTCTGCGCCCGCGCCATTTCGTGCGAGAGGTGTTTTTTGTGGGCGGCGGGAGCTTCGTCTGCCGCAGTGGCCTGCGCCGCATCCCATGGTGCGGACAACGACGGCCATTCGGCGCTGCCGCTCAGAAAATAGGCCAACGCCACCATGCCCGCGACCAGCAGGCCAGCATGGGTCACGCGGTAAAGAGGCCGCGCCGCGCAGCCGATCCGGCCGGAAAATAATGTCTTGTCGTTCATATTCCTCCTGATGAGGGGCGGGACAGACAAGCGATGCACACGCCGCTTTCAGCAAAATTGTGCGCCGCACAAATGCATTTTAATCTGTTTGTTGACTTGGATCAAATGGAAAAGTTCGCGGGCGACCGCAGAAACCACAAACCGCCCGGAGCACCGCAGCGGAGCGCGACGGTCAACTGCAAGGAATCAGCGGCGCGGCAGCCGCCGCGGACTCACCCGCAAACGCGACCAGTCGAAACACGGCCCCGGATCGGTCTTGCGCCCCGGCGCGATATCGGAATGCCCGGCGATGTCGCAGCCCGGATAGCGCCGCCCAAGCCGCCGCAAGAGCGCAGAGAGTGCCGCATATTGGTGGTTGTCGAAAGGCAGCGTGTCGCAACCTTCGAGTTCGATTCCGATGGAGAAATCGTTGCAGCGCTCGCGCCCCTTCCAGTTCGATGCGCCTGCGTGCCAGGCTCGTTTTTCGGTCGACACGAACTGGAGCAACTCTCCATTGCGGCGAATGAAAAAGTGCGACGACACACGCAGTTGGTGAATTCCCGCGTAGTACGGGTGTTCGGCAGGATCGAGCCGGTTGGTGAATAGCTCGAATACCCCCGTCCCGCCGAATTCGTCCGGTGGCAGGCTGATGTTGTGAATCACGATGAGGCTCACGCGTCCGCCTGCCGGACGTTCGTCGCAATTGGGCGAGTCGATGCGTCTTGCACTGCGCAGCCAGCCTTTCATCGGGTTCTCCAACAATTTGCCATGACGGGCGTTTTACGCCACGGAGGCAATTTTGCCCATATTCGCCGCGCGCGTCCCGCCGCTCGCTTACAATTCGCCGCCATGGCCTGCCCTCTTCCCGCCTTCACCGCCAAATTCTGCCCGCCCCCGGAGCTACCTGCGCGCGCCGCCGCGCTGCCGCGGCCGTTGGTGTTTACCAACGGTTGTTTCGACCTCCTGCACCGCGGGCACGTCACCTATCTCGCACAGGCGCGTGCGCTCGGCGCAGCGCTGATCGTAGCGCTCAACACCGACGGTTCGGTGCGGCGGCTCGGCAAGGGCGCGGATCGGCCGCTCAATCCACTCGAAGACCGCATGGCGGTGCTCGCAGCGCTGGCAAGCGTCGATCTGGTGACGTGGTTCGATGAGGACACGCCACTCGCCCGCATTCTGGAAGTCCGTCCCGATGTGCTCGTCAAGGGCGGCGACTGGGCGGTGGAGGCCATCGTCGGCGCAACGGAAGTGCGATCAGCGGGCGGCATCGTGCATTCGATTCCCTTCGAGTTCGAGCGCTCCACCACCGCACTCATCGCGCGCATCCGCGAAACGGACGCCCGCCACCAATGAGCCGGCGCGCCTCCGAAATACTCGCCCACGTCTTCGGCTACGACGCTTTTCGCGGCGAGCAACAGGCGATCGTCGAACACGTCGCCGCCGGGGGGGATGCGCTGGTGCTGATGCCCACTGGCGGCGGCAAATCGCTGTGCTACCAGATTCCCGCACTGATGCGGCCCGGCACGGCCATCGTCGTTTCGCCGCTCATCGCACTCATGCACGATCAGGTAAGCGCCCTGAAGGAAGCGGGCGTGGCGGCGGGCTGCCTCAATTCCAGCCTCGATTTCGACACCGCGCACGCCACCGAGAACGCCCTGTACGAAGGCAAATTCGACTTGCTCTACGTCGCCCCGGAACGGCTGCTGACACCGCGCTTTCTCGATCGGCTCGATCATCTGCGCGACACTGGGCGGCTGGCGCTGTTCGCCATCGACGAGGCGCACTGCGTCTCGCAGTGGGGGCACGACTTTCGCCCCGAGTACCTGCAACTATCGATCCTGCCCGAACGTTATCCGGCGATTCCGCGCATCGCACTCACCGCCACCGCCGATCAGCAAACACGCGAAGAAATCGCCCGCAACCTGAATCTGTCCCACGCGAGCCGCTTCGTCTCCAGCTTCGATCGCCCCAACATCCGCTACACCATCGTCGAGAAGAACGACCCGCGCCGCCAGTTGCTTCACTTCATCCGCGAAGAAATCCATCCCCAATTCTCGCGCGCGGCGGGCATCGTCTATTGCCTCTCGCGCCGCAAGGTGGAGGAAACCGCCGCCTGGCTCACGGAACAAGGCATCGCCGCTCTGCCCTATCACGCCGGACTGCCCATCGGGATGCGCGCCGAGCATCAGAACCGCTTCCTGCGCGAGGACGGCCTTGTCATGGTGGCAACCATCGCTTTCGGAATGGGCATCGACAAGCCCGACGTGCGCTTCGTCGCGCATCTCGACTTGCCGCGTTCCATCGAAGGCTACTATCAGGAAACCGGGCGTGCCGGGCGCGACGGTCTGCCCGCGCGGGCGTGGATGGCGTGGAGCGCGCAGGATGTCGTCACGCAGCGCCGCATGATCGACGGCGAGGACGGCCGCGAGGACCGCGATTACGAAACCCACCGCCGCCTCGCCCGCAACCGGCTCGACGCCCTCGTCGGACTCGCGGAAACCACCGCCTGCCGCCGCCAGCATCTGCTCGCCTACTTTGGCGAGGACGCCGCGCCCTGCGGCAATTGCGACAACTGTCTCGAACCGCCGCAGACGTGGGACGCCACCGACGCCGCGCGCAAGGCGCTCTCCTGCGTCTACCGCACCGGCCAGCGTTACGGCGCGGGGCATCTGATCGATGTGCTACGCGGCGAACGCACCGACAAGGTACGCAACCGCGAACACGACAAGCTCACCACCTTCGGCATCGGCGCGCAACTCGACGACAAACACTGGCGCATGCTCTTTCGCGCCCTCGTCGCGCACGAATACGTGAAAATCGACCACGAACGCTACAACGCGCTGGCGCTCACCGAAGCCGCGCGCCCGCTGTTGCGCGGCGAAATCGAATTCATGGTGCGCCTGCCGCCCGAAAAAGCCCGCAAATCACGCGCCCGCCACAAGACGACCACCGCCGACCTGCCCGGCGGCATTCCCACCACTTTGTTCGACCGCCTGCGCGCATGGCGAGCCGCGACCGCGCAAGCACGTAACGTTCCGGCCTACGTTATCTTCCATGACGCCACCTTGCGCGAAATCGCCATCGCCCGCCCCGCCGCCATTGACGCCCTGCGCCAGATCACCGGCATTGGCGATCGCAAGCTGCAAGCGTACGGTGAAGAAATCCTGAAGATCGTCGCAGCGTGCGCGTAAGCACCTACGGTAAAACCACAACACTTTGCGTGGCTGCAATAGTGATTTTCTTCATGCATAGCCTTGCGCCATAGCGGATAGCATATCCAGAGACGGGAGAAAGCGATGCGTCGTCTGGCGGATATACCGATCTGGGTGCGCTTGACCAGTGCAATCTGGCTCATGCTGGCACTGGCATGGGGCGGCATGATCGCGTGGGAAACCCAAGTCAATCGCGGCATTGTCACCGAGCAGGCGCAGGGTTTCGCGCGCACAGTCAACGAGATGACCATGGCCGGGCTGACTGGCATGATGATTACCGGCACCGTCGATCAGCGTGATGTGTTTCTCGACCAGATCAAAGAGCTGTCGCTGGTCAATGATCTGCGGCTGATTCGCGGCGAAGAAGTCAGCAAAGTCTACGGTCCCGGCAATGCCACCCCCGTGGTGCCCGACGAGGTCGAACAAGAAGCGCTGGCCAATCGCACCCCGTACATGCGCGTGGAACAGGGCGCGCAGGGCGAATACCTGCGCGTGGTGATGCCGACGTTGGCATCGAAAACGTATCTCGGCAAGGACTGCACCGCCTGCCACCTGGTGGAGGAAGGCGTGCCGCTGGGCGCGGTGAGCATGCGTATCTCCCTGCGGCAGGTCAATGACGCAGTCACGCGCTTTCGCAACGAAAGCCTGCTGTTCGCCGCCTTCGTTTCCCTGCCGCTGATCGGCTTCGTCTATTTCTTCATCCGCCATTTCGTCACCCGCCCGCTCGCGAACCTGACCGACGGCCTGCGCGAGATTGCGCAGGGCGGCGGCGACCTCACCCGGCGGCTCGACGCACACAACCGGGACGAAATCGGCTGCGCCGCCGACACCTTCAACCGCATGCTCGGCACCATCGCCGGACTCGTGCGCCAAGTCGGGCACTCGGCCAGCGCAGTGACGGAGCAGGCGCGCGACTTGGCGCAAGGCGCGGCGAAGATCGCCAAAAGTACCCATCGCCAGACCGACAGCTCGGAGCACGCCGCGCAGGCGGTAGAAGATCTCAACGGCAAGATTTCATCGATTGCCGACAACACCGGCGCGGTGCGTGCCCGTTCGCGCGAGAGCCTGGATCGCTCGCAGGCCGGACAAGCCAGCCTCGGCCAATTGATCGGAGAAGTCGAAGCGGTGCAGACAGCGGTCAAGCACATGGCCGATTCGATGGACGATTTCGTCAAATCGACGCAATCCATCAACACCATGACCCACGAAGTGCGCGAAATTGCCGAACAGACCAACCTGCTCGCGCTCAACGCCGCCATTGAAGCGGCACGCGCCGGCGAACATGGCCGAGGCTTCGCGGTCGTGGCCGACGAAGTGCGCAAATTGTCCGAAAAATCGGCCCATTCCGCCAATCAGATCGACGAAATCACCCGCGGCATCGGCCAACATTCGGAATCCGTTCGCGAGGCCATCGCGCAAGGGCTCGACCACCTCAAGAGCAGCCACGCCGCCGCGGATCACGTCTCGGAGGTCCTGAACGCCGCCAACGAATTGGTCGTCGAAGTTGGCGGTGGACTGGAGGCCATCGTCACCACCACCGACGAACAACGCGCCGCCAGCACCGCGGTCACCAGCAGCATCGATGCCATCGCAGGCATGGCGCGCGAAAACGACACGGCCATCGAACATACGGTCGATGCCGCGAAAGAAATGGAAGAACTGGCGGCGCGCCTGCAGGAATCGGTCTCAAGGTTCAGGGTGTAGCGCGCCCAGACAACAACATCGCAATCTGCGCCCCACGCACAGCCCGAGGGCCGTCAGAGCGGCGAGACGGCCTCGTCGATCGCACGGGGCAACGCGGGAAAACAAAGTGCCCGCAGTATCCACAAAATGCCCCAAAGCCGCACACGGCTTGGGAAATCCGGACATGAAAAAGCCCAACCAGGAGCGGTTGGGCTTTCGGAGTTGGTCGGGGAAAGAGGATTCGAACCTCCGGCCCCTGCGTCCCGAACGCAGTGCTCTACCAGGCTGAGCTATTCCCCGAGTGCGGTAACAATTAAGGCTTTTGACCGAGTGCTTCGGTCAAAAGCCTCTTGCTACTGCAAAGTCTGCCAATTCTAGCAAGGCATCCTTGAAAAAGGAAGGCGGCAGCGGCTTCAGGGCGCTCAGGGCAAGGTCGGCTTCGGCACGGGCGTGGCGCCGGGCGGCCTCGAGCGCACCCGTGGTAAGGATCGCTTCCAGCACAGCGGCGAAATCGTCGCGGCCGCCGGTTTCGATGGCGCGGCGCACACTGGCGGCCAGTTCGGGCGTGCCATGCTGCATGGCGTGGATGAGCGGCAATGTGGGCTTGCCTTCGGCAAGGTCGTCGCCAAGGTGCTTGCCGGTTTCGGCCTCGTCAGCGGAGTAATCGAGCACATCGTCGACGATCTGAAAGGCCGTGCCGAGGTGCATGCCGTAGTCGGCCAACGCCTGCTCCACTGCGGGCTCGGCTTTGGCGAGGATGGCGCCGAGGCGGGCAGCGGCCTCGAACAGTTTGGCGGTCTTGCAGCGGATGACTTGCAGGTAGTCCGCGACGGTGACGTCGGCGTCGTGGCAGTTGAGCAATTGCAAGACTTCGCCTTCCGCAATGACGTTAGTGGCTTCGGCCAATACCTGCATCACGCGCATGTCGTCGACGCTCACCATCATCTGAAAGGCGCGCGAATAGAGGAAATCGCCCACCAACACCGAGGCGGCGTTGCCGAAAAGCGCATTGGCGGTCTTGTTGCCGCGCCGCAGTTCGGATTCATCGACCACATCGTCGTGCAAGAGCGTGGAGGTGTGGATGAATTCCACCACCGCCGCCAGTTCGTGATGCTGCCTGCCCGCATAGCCGAGCGCATTGGCGGCGAACAGTACCAGCGCAGGGCGCAGGCGCTTGCCGCCGCTGTGGATGATGTACTCCGCCACTTGGCGGATCAGTGCCACATCGGAATGAAGCCGCTCGCGGATGAGAACATCGACCGCTTCCATGTCGTCGGCGATCAGAGCGAATCGTTGCAGTACAGGCAAGGCGGCAGCTCGGGAAAAGGGACGATGTTAGGCGGGCGTATGGCATGGGTCAAGCCGCGAGAGCCGCTCCCGGCACGAGGAAAGGGAGCGAGTCGCCCCGCTGCCTTTCCTCGTTTTGTGCACAGACGGGCAGATTCCCCGCCCGCCGGTTTCACTTGCCCGTCGAGACGCGCAAGGCGGCGCTGTCGAGCGCGGCCTTGGTCGCCTTGCGGTCGGCCCACACCTCGGCCAGTTCTTCGTCGATGACCTGGCGCGCACGGGCACGTTCGAGCGCGGCTTGCGACACTGAGTTGGGTGTCGTCGGCCGGTTGGCCAACTGGCTGATGGCGACCTTGATGTTTTCGAGCTCATCGCCCAACAAATTGCTGTCGGAAGCCAGAATGCCCGCCCTGTTCAGCGGCAAAAAGCCGGTGGCGCGCTGCCATGCGACCTGATTGTCGGGTTGCAGCCAGAAGCCGACGAAGTTCGCCACGATCTTGTATGCGGCGGCTTTCTTGCCTGCCGCCGCCCACAGCGAAGCGCCATCGGCAAGGGTGTTCTGCGGCGCACCCGGCGTGTCATCCTGATACGGCAGGCGGGTAACATCCACTTCGACGTTCTGGGCGCGGAAATCGGCCCAACTATTGGACGGCCCCACGAACAGCGCACATTCACCCGTGGCGAAACGCTGCTCGCTCGCGGCGAGATCGTCGAACACGTGCAGCAGATTGGCGCGATACCAGCTTGCCATCAGCGCAAGATATTTGACGTGGAACAGGCCGTTGAACGCCGCCTGTTTGCCACGCAGCGCGGGGACGTTGTTCCATGCGGACTGGTTCTCGATGAACACTCGCGCGGGTTCGGCCACCGTGAGCGGACAACGCGAGCCGCCCTGTTGCAGACGAACGAGCACGGCCTGCACATCGGCCCACGTCGTCAGGCGCGCGTTCGGTTCAAGGCGGGCGCGCTTGAAAGCGGCGCGATTGACGTACAGCACCGGCGTACTCAGGCCCACGGGCAGCGCCAGCAATTGGCCTTTGGCATTGACCGGGTCGCGCGTCACCATCGCCTGCGGCTTCACAGTTTGCAGCGCAACGCCCGCTTTCTGCATGAGCGCGAACAAGGGCTGATAACGCGGTTTCTTGCTCGCGAGAAACGCATCTTCCTCATCGCCCCCGAGAATCAGCAAATCCGGCATGTTGCCCGAGCGCCAATCCCGGTCGACGAACGTCAGCCGCGGCCCCGGATTCTGGGCATTGAAACGGTCGACGAGCTCCTGCAATGCCTTGGCCTGCGACGCGGGCAGGCGCTGGTAAATCTCGATCTCCAGGTTGGCAGGCTGTTCGACCTTGGCGGCGGGCTTGGCAGCCCTGGCTTTCTTCGGCGCGGCTTCGGCGGTCATGGACAAAGCCGCCGCCAGTACAACCGCCGTGGCGCAGAGAACGCCGCGGTACCCGATGTTTCGCATGAAATTGTTCATAGAAAAGAATCCTCGAATACGTGAGGGACAGAACCGGAACGAGAAATGCCGCCGCACTGCGCGAGCACCCATATGGATTACACACTTTTTTATGTACCCACGTCCAGTCTCGTTCACGCCGATGGGCACAGAAGGGGTTAAGTTTTGCTTTGCTGTTGTCGTTAAGCTCCATAAGTGTTTCCACCACCCGGCCCAGATCATGATGCGCAAGACCGCCTGCCTCGTCCTCGCCGCCGCGTTACCGCTTCTGTGCGGCTGCGACCGTCTCGGTGAATTGCTCGACATTCCCGATCCGGCAAGGGAAGCCGCGCAAACCCAAGCCGACGGCCAAGCCATCGGCAGCGCCTGCCGCCAAGGAGGGCGCTCGCTCGAAGACTGCTATGCGCTCAACCCCGATGCACGCAAGGCTGCCATCTTCGCGGGCTGGAAAACCATGAACGATTACATGATGGAGCACAACCTCAAGGAAGTGCCCTCGCAACTGCCACCGGGTTACGTCACCCGCCCCATCGCGCCCACACCGGGCGCCGCGCTGCCGCCACAACAGCCGCAAACCTTGCCGCTGGCCACGACGCACTGATTCTTCCCGCCCGCCCACCATGCGGGAGCATCGCACGACGGCCGTTCGTCCTGATATTTCCCCATTCAGCACTGGCTGAACGCAACCGTATTTGGCTTGTCTGAGGAGGGACTCCAGACGCAGTCTGCTTCCAGCGAGTAAAAAATTGCCTCTCCGACGAGTGTCATCAGCAATCTCGGTGTCAATGCTTCATGCGATTGCCCTATCCTCGCCGGTTTTTTGTGTGCCATTTGTCACACTATCTGTTACACTTTTCACTCGCTTTTATGTCTATGTAATTAACCACATCAAAAGGAACGTCATCATGTACAGATACGCTCTTGTAGCATCCATTGCCACACTTGCCGCATCCGGTGCCGCTTTTGCTCACGACGCCGGCACAGTGCTCCTCCGAGCCGGTGTCGCCCAGGTTTCTCCAGCATCGGATTTCAACAGTGACAAACAAGTCGCCATCGGCGCCACATGGATGGTTGCATCACATATTGGCATCGAATTGTCGACCTGGGTGCAGTCCACCCACAAGTACGATTACGACGGCAGTCTCGGGAGTGGCAAGTTCGCCAAAGTCACTGCCACGCCGGTCACGGTGAGCGCGCAGTATTTCTTTCTGGATCCGAAGTCCAAGCTCCAACCTTATGTCGGTCTCGGCCTGAACTACACGTTCTTCGACGCGAAGCTTGCCGGGTGGGCAAAATCCCGCTATGACGTCAAGATCGATAATGCCTTTGGCCTGGCGATGCAGGTCGGTGCGGATTTTGGGTTGAGCGACCACCTGTTCCTGAATGCGTCGGTCTCCAGGCTCGAAATCAATCCGTATATCAAATCATCATACTCCAACGGCACGAGTCGTGAGTCGAGAAAAGGCAATCAGGACTTTGACCCGTGGGTATACTTCGTCGGCGTCGGCTACAAGTTCTGACGCAGCCATCAACTTTTCGTGAAAAGCGGCTCCGCAAAGCGCGGGGCCGTTTTTTATCCCCACCTCTATCGGAAGTCGCGGCGATGAGTCGGCGCCCCTTGGCAAATGCGGGGCCATGACATCGAGCTTGCCCGAGCGCCGGCTACTTTTGCCGTCGATCACAGCCACGGGTTGCGGCTCCCGAACAGGCAGCACACTGCTGATCCAGCGCCGGAGCGCTCCAAATTCGTGCGACGGCCCTGGCCCGCTGGCCGCTTCGCGGATGGCCGGACGTGTTTCGGCGTGCGTGTATAATTGGAGTTTTACGCCTTTCACAGAAAAACTGACTCCTTCCATGCATTTTGCCGACCTCGGCCTCATCCCGGAGCTGCTCCAAGCCGTCACCGGCGCGGGCTACACCGAACCCACCCCCATCCAGCAACAGGCCATCCCCGTCGTGCTCGCAGGGCGCGACGTCATGGGCGGTGCACAAACAGGGACCGGCAAAACCGCCGGTTTCACGCTGCCTTTGTTGCAACGCCTTTCCCGCCACGCCAACACCAGCACCTCGCCCGCGCGCCATCCGGTGCGGGCGCTGATCCTCGCCCCCACACGCGAACTGGCAGTACAGGTTCATGACTCCGTGGTCGGGTACGCTCGCCATCTGGCGCTGCGAGCCACCTGCATCTATGGCGGCGTCGACATGAACGCGCAGATTCAGGAATTGCGCCGGGGCGTGGAGATCGTCATCGCTACGCCAGGGCGGCTGCTCGATCACGTGCAGCAGAAAACGATCAATTTCTCGCAGGTCGAAGTACTGGTGCTGGACGAAGCCGACCGTATGCTGGACATGGGCTTTATCCCCGACATCCGCCGTATTCTTGCGCTGTTGCCCACCAACCGGCAAAGCCTGCTGTTTTCGGCCACGTTCTCGGAAGAAATCCGCCGCCTGGCCGATCATATGCTGAAAAATCCGCAGTTGATCGAAGTGGCGCGGCGCAACACGGTGTCGGAAACCATCACCCACGTCGTACATCCGGTGGCGGCGGGCATGAAGCGCAACTTGCTCGTACATCTGCTGCGCCACAAGCCGGACATGCAGGCGCTGGTTTTCGTCGACACCAAGCTCGTCTGCGGGCGCCTGGCACACTTCCTCGAGCGCAGCGGCATTGCGGCGGACGCCATCCACGGCGACAAAACCCAACAGCAGCGCACCGAAACGCTGGACGCCTTCAAGAGCGGCAAACCGCGCGTGCTGGTGGCGACCGACGTCGCCGCACGCGGCCTGGACATCGACGATCTGCCCTACGTCATCAACTACGAATTGCCGCACACCGCCGAAGACTACGTGCACCGCATCGGCCGCACGGGCCGCGCCGGACGCGCAGGCAATGCGCTCTCGCTGGTCAGCCCTGAAGAAAAGCACTGGTTGGTGGAGATCCAAAAACTCATCAAGTTCGAGATCCCGCAAGAACATGTGCCGGGGTTCGACCCACACGTCGAGACCGCCGACCCCGCCCATCCCGAGCGCCTCAAACGCAGCACAGGCCATCGTGAGGAAAAACACCCGCGACGCGAACACACCCGCCCTGCGCCCGCCCCGATGATCGCCGCCGACGGCCTCGATTTCTCCAAGCCCTACGAACCCGCCAACACCGCCCCCGAACCCGTTGCCGCGACCACGGAGCCCGACGCATCCCCGGCCCTCGTCGCCACGCCCCATCCACCCACGAAACATCGCCGCCCGCTGGCGGTGTTGTTGGGGGGGTTGGGAAGGAAGTAGTCTACGGAACGTTTTCGCGTATGTCAGCGGCGTGTGCCAGCATCAGGCCCGATGACATCGACACATGCCACGAACGACAAACTCCACCCGGTCGGCCGGTTTCGCCAGTCCGATTTGCCCTTCAAATCTGTGGGGGCGCCTCAACCACATCCGCCCCCACAAACTCCTCACGTCCCCAACGCCTTCTCCGCCAGCGCGCTCGGCAGCGTCGTCACCGTATTGCCTGGATGCGCCGCCGCCATGCGGCGGAAAGTTTCGTATTTCTCCTTCGCGAACAGTTCGGCCTCCGCGAACAACGATTCGGCGCGGTCGGGATGGGCGAGCAGCAGTGAACTGAAGCGGACCTCGTTCATGAGAAAGTCGCGGTAATTCAGGGTCGGCGCCTTGGAATCGAGCACGAACGGATTCGCGCCCGCGTCCTTTTTGCGCGGGTCGTAGCGGAACAGGTTCCAATAGCCGGAGAGCACCGCATTTTTCTGCGCGATCGGGCTCTGCCCCATGCCGCCCCGGATGCCGTGGGTGATGCATGGAGCATAGGCAATGATGATCGACGGACCGGGATGGCTCTCAGCTTCCAGAAATGCCTTGAGGCACTGGTTGTAATCCGCGCCCTGCGCAACCTGCGCGACGTAAACGTTGCCGTAGCTCATCGCGATCAAGGAAAGATCCTTCTTGTAGCCTTTCTTCCCGGCGGCGGCGAATTGCGCAATCGCCCCGGTCGGCGTGGCCTTGGACGCCTGCCCACCAGTGTTGGAATACACCTCGGTGTCGAGCACGAGCACATTGACGTCCTCGCCGGAGGCGAGCACATGGTCGAGTCCGCCGAAACCGATGTCGTAGGCCCAACCGTCGCCGCCGAAAAGCCAGAAGGATTTTTTCGCCAGGTAATCAGCGTCGGCGAGGATGCGCTCGGCCAGGCGCTTTTCTTCGCCCTCGCTGCCGGAGAACGCAAGCACGGCTTTGAATTCCTCGGCAGCGGCGGCGTTTTCATTGCCGTTGCCGAAGGTTTCGAGCCAGCGGCGCGCGGCAGCTTTCAGGATGCCGTTCGCGGTGAGTCCGATCAGCTTTTCGACCGCATCGGCCAGTTGCGCGCGCATGGCTTTGTTGGCGACCAGCAGGCCGTAGCCGAATTCGGCGTTGTCCTCGAACAGCGAGTTCTGCCAGGCCGGGCCACGCCCGGACTGGCTGGCGGCGTAAGGCATGGACGGCGCGGAACAGCCCCAGATGGAAGAGCAGCCGGTGGCGTTGGCGATGTACATGCGCTCGCCCCAAAGCTGCGTAACCAGCTTCGCGTAGGGCGTCTCGCCGCAGCCCGCGCATGCGCCGGAGAATTCGAGCAGCGGCCTGCGATACTGGGTGCCCTTGACCGTGCTGATCTTGAAGCGTTCCAGCACTTCAGGTTTGTCGGGCAAAGCGTTCGCGTAATCGAAGACTTCCTGCGCCGAAAGCTGCGATTCGAGCGGTTCGAGGCGCAGGGCGCTGTTGCCTTTCAACCCCGGACAGATGTTGACGCACGAAGCGCAGCCGGTACAGTCGAGCGGCGAAACCGTGAGCGTGTAGTGATGCCCTGCCATGCCTGACAGCGGCTTGGAGGGCATCTGTTTCGGCGCGTTTTCCAGATCCTCGTCACAGAGCGCCACCGGCCGGATGGCCGCGTGCGGGCAAATGTAGGCGCAGAAGTTGCACTGGATGCAGTTTTCGGGAATCCATTGCGGCACATCGATCGCGATGCCACGCTTCTCATAGGCGGCGGAGCCGAGCGGATAGGTGCCACTCTCCCGCCCGACGAAGGCGGACACCGGCAGGGAATCGCCGCGTTGCGCATTGACGGGCCGCAGGATTTCGTCGACGAAGCGCACGAGCTCCGGATTGCGGCCCGTGGTAATCGGCGCGACATCATCACCGGAGGCGTCGGCCCAATCGGCGGGAATGACGAAGGGATGCGCCCCCGTCAGCCCGCGGTCGATGGCGAGGCAGTTGAGCGCCACGACCTTGTCACCCTTGCGCCCATAGGTATCGCGCACCGCATCCTTCATGCACGCAACCGCGACCTCGATCGGAATGATGTCGGTGAGCTGGAAGAACGCGGCTTGCAGGATGGTGTTTACGTGGCGACCCATCCCGATTTCCGCCGCAATGCCAGTAGCATCGATGGTGTACATCCTGGTGCCGTTGCGGGCGAGGAGCCGCTTCATCCTGGCGGGCAGGCGCGCGGAGAGCTCATCGTCACGCCACGAACAGTTGAGCAGGAACACGCCGCCGGGCTTGATGTCCTCGACGATGTCGTACTTATGCACGTAGGACGGGTTGTGACAGGCAACGAAATCCGCCTGACTGATGAGATAGGTGGATTTGATGCGATGCTTGCCGAAACGCAGGTGCGACACCGTGACGCCGCCGGATTTCTTGGAGTCGTAGGAGAAGTAGCCCTGCGCGCACAGATCGGTGTTGTCGCCGATGATCTTGATGGCGTTCTTGTTCGCGCCCACCGTACCGTCCGCGCCGAGTCCCCAGAATTTGCAAGAACGGGTGCCTTCGGGCGTGGTGTCGGGGTTTTCCGTCACATCGAGCGACAAATAGGTCACATCGTCGTGAATGCCGATGGTGAAGCGTTTTTTCGGACTGGCCGCCTCCATGTTGCGCACCACGGCGACGATCTGCGCCGGGGTCGTATCCTTCGAGGCAAGACCGTAGCGCCCACCGAACACGGGCACATGCTCGAATGCACCGTCGCGCAGCGCCGCGACCACGTCGAGGTACAACGGCTCGCCGAGGCTGCCCGGTTCTTTCGTGCGGTCGAGCACAGTGATCTTCTTGACGCTCGCCGGAATCGCAGCGAGCAGATGTTCGACCGAGAACGGCCGATACAGGCGCACCTTGATCAGGCCGACCTTCTCACCCGCGCCGTTCAGGTAATCGAGCGTCTCTTCGATGGTGTCGCAGACCGAGCCCATCGCCACGATGACCTTGTCCGCATCAGACGCGCCGTAATAATTGAACAGCTTGTAATCCGAGCCGATCTTGGCGTTGATCCGGTCCAGGCAGCGTTCGCAGACGCCGACGATGTTGGTGTGAAAACGGTTGGATGCCTCGCGCGCCTGAAAAAAGATGTCCGAATTCTGCGCGGAGCCGCGTTGCACCGGATGTTCGGGATTGAGCGCGCGCCGCCGCCAGGCGTTCAGCGCGTCGCGGTCGAGCATCTCGTCGAGATCTTCGTAATCCCAGATTTCGATTTTCTGCAATTCGTGCGAAGTGCGGAAACCGTCGAAGAAATGCAGGAACGGCAGACTGCCCTCGATGGCGGACAGGTGCGCTGCCGCGCCCAAGTCCATCGCTTCCTGCGGGTTGGTCGAACAGAGCATGGCGAAGCCGGTCTGACGACAGGCGTAGACATCGGAGTGATCCCCGAAAATCGACAGCGCATGCGCCGCGACCGCGCGCGAAGAAACATGGATGACGGCGGGCAGCAGTTCGCCCGCCATCTTGTACATGTTCGGGATCATCAGCAGCAGACCCTGCGACGCCGTGTAGGTGGTCGTGAGCGCCCCGGCCGCCAGCGCGCCGTGCACCGCGCCCGCCGCGCCCGCTTCGGACTGCATTTCCTTGACGATCACTGGCTGACCGAACAGGTTCTTGATCCCGTTGGCGGCCATCTTGTCGGTTTCTTCCGCCATGTTCGACGACGGGGTGATGGGGTAGATCGCCGCCACGTCCGTGAACGCGTAGGACACATAGGCTGCGGCGGCGTTTCCGTCCATCGTTCTGGTTGTTCTGGCCATTTTCTCAGTACCTCATGCGGATCGGTTGTGCACTGCCATAAGAACTTCTCGATGTTAATTGAACGCCAGAAGCTGAAAATTGCCGAAAACCCTACCCACTGCTGCAAATTCCGCATCCGTCTCCTTGCGGGCGGGGAAAACCGCCCACTTGTCCCGTTTATTCCCGCGATCCCTCGCGCGCCGCCGCGTGTAATCTGCCAGCCCACGAACAGCGTTTCCCCTCATGGTTTCGGCGCACGCGCCGATGTAACGCACAGGTTCCCGGACATGCAGCCCTCAATGAAAACCGCCCCCGACTCCCGGGAGAATCCCGGCGACGAACCCTTCGTTCCCGACCTCTCGGAAGGGGCGGAAATCGGCGTTTATCTCGCGCTGCTCGAACTCATCGACGAAGGGCTGATCATCACCGGCGACGAATACATCGTCGACGCCAACAGCGCCGCCTGTCGCCTGCTCGGGCGCAGCTACCGCCAACTCGCCGGGCAAGCGCTGGCCGAGTTGTTCGCGGACGGTCATAGTTTTCTCGATGCGCGCGAACGCCTGTTCATCCGGGGCGAAGCGCGCGGCACCCTCCCCCTCGTGCTCCCCGACGGTCGTGTACACGACTTCCCCTACGTCGCCGCACCCCGGCTGCGCCCTGGCATCCATGCCATCGTTCTCGGCTACGAACGTCTGAACAGCGACGCCGCACCCGGCGCGCAGCCGCGCGGCTGGCCGCAGCTGCTCCAGTTTCAGCCGCAAATCCAGGTCCGCGACGGTGCGCTGCACGCCGTCGAAGCCCTCGTCGCCGCATCTGGCGTCGATGCCGCGACACTCGCCCATATTTGCCGCATCGCCGCCTCCTGGCCGCATGCACAAGACCACGCGCCGGTGGTGAGCATCAACATCGCCGCCGAGCAGGTGCGCGCCGCCACCTTGCCCGGACGGGTCGCCACCGCACTGGCGGCCAGCAGCCTCGATGCAGGCGCGCTGGAACTCTCCATTGACGCGCGCACACTGGCGCTGCCCGAAACCGAGATCGCCCCCACCCTGCTCGCGCTGGCGGACATGGGCGTGCGACTGGCCCTCGATCACTTCGGGCGCGACCCGGTGCCGCTCGCGCAACTGATACGCTACCGGCTCGGCGTACTCAAGCTCGACGCTGGTTTTGCACCGCGCATCGGCGTGCATGACGGCGACACCGCACTGGTCGAAGCCATCGCGCAAATGGCGGCCTCGATGGACGTCAGGGTGCTCGCGCGCGGCGTGCGCACACAGGAGCAGCGCGATTTCCTGCTCGCGCTCGGCTGCGAACTGCAACAGGGGCCGTTCATCGGCGCCGCGCAGGACGAACACGCGTTCGCCGGTTTTTTGTCGGATCGCATTTTTTGCTAGGATGCCGGGCACACCCTCCCAAGTACTGACACAACAGACCAACACGATGCTCGACAAGGCACGTTATATCGTCGTCGAAGGCCCGGTCGGCGCAGGCAAGACCTCGCTCGCGCGCAGGCTGGCCGATTTCCTGCCCGACGCGACCCCGATGTTCGAGCGTCCGCAGGAAAATCCCTTCCTGACCCGCTTCTACCAAAACACCGACCGCTGGGCGCTGCCCGCACAGCTATCTTTCCTGTTTCAACGGCTCGATCAGATCGCCGCGCTCAGCGGCGAGGGCGAGAACAAGCTCATCGTGGCCGACTTCCTGCTTGAGCGCGACCCGATCTTCGCCCGCCTCAACCTTTCGCCGGAAGAATTCGCCCTCTACGAGAAAATCCACGCCGCGACGACCCCGGCCTCACCACCCGTGCCCGATCTCGTCATCTACCTGCAAGCGCCCACTTCGGCGCTGATCGAGCGCATCCGCAAACGCAGCATCGAATCCGAGCGCCGCATCACCGAGTCCTACCTCGAACGCGTGGCGCGGCACTACGCCGATTTTTTCTTCAAATACGAAGCCGCCCCGCTTTTCGTGGTCGACGCCGCTGTGCTCAACCCCGTCGATAACGACGCCGATTTCAAGCTGCTCATCGAACGCCTGGAGCAAATGCGCGGACAACGGGAGTTCTTCGGCTACGCGGAGTGAGCGGCCAAAACAAAACCGGCGCCCCTTGCGGACCGCCGGTTTTTCGCTTTCCGGGAACAGCGCGCCGACTATTTCAGCGACAGCAACCACTGCACCAGCGTCTTGGCCTCCGCAGGCGAAACCTTGCCCTTGTTCGGCGTCATCGCCACCGGTCCCCAAACGCCCTTGCCGCCATCCAGCACTTTCTGGGTAAGCGTGTCGACGGCACCGGCTTGGCCAGCGTATTTTTTAGCGACCTCCTTGTAGGCAGGGCCGATCAGCTTGGCATCGATCTTGTGGCAGGCCGTACAGCCCTTGGCCTTGGCCATGGCTTCATCGGCAAACACCTGGGACGAGCAGAGAACGCCCGCGGCAGCGACAACGGCGACAAGCACTTTTTTCATTTGCGACCTCATGATGATGGTGTTTAGGGCGCGCCGATACTACGCTAATCACGCGCGCTTGCCTACCCGGATGACAAGCCCGGGTGCGGGATTTTTCATGCCAGCGCCGCACGCTTGCGGTATCCGGCGCGCCCAGGCATGCGAACATATTTGGCCAACATCGATCCGCTACGCCAAATCCTGCGAATGGGAAAACATCCTGCGAATGGGAAAACACTCCGGAAAAGTGCCCCGGCCGGCAGAGCGGGGCTGACAAACTGCAACAGACGAACCAGCATGCGCGAAGACACCGAAAGTCAGGAGCCGACCGATCCGTTCGTCGGAACACTACGGATGCGCGCACCGAGTCCGTAGAATCTACGGTTGAATTGGCGCAAAATTGTACGATGATTGTAAAAGCAGCCGGGTCAATGATATAATAATATTATTATATACGCATTTTTGGCCAGGTTGCACAAGTCTATGTTACTGTTGCACTTTGCTAATTGCTGGACATCACTGGCAGTGGGGGCCAAGCGCCTCCCGCCATTCTGCCGGGGGTAATCGCCGTGAGCTTTTTTGACCAGTTCTTCTCGCTCTTCCGCAAAAAACCCGACTCCGTCGAAGACCAAGTCGACGAGCGGCGCCTGCAACCCCGCATCAATCCCAGGGAAGGCACGCGCATTCTCGTGATCGACGATTCCGCGACGATCCTTGCCGCAATGAAACGCTTCCTTGAATCCGCGCATTGCGTTTTCCTGGGCGCGCTCGATGCGAAAATGGGCATGGAGGTCGCGCTCACCCAGAAGCCGGAACTGATCTTCCTGGATATCGTCATGCCCGGCATCAACGGGTTCGCCGCTTTGCGCGCCCTGCGCAAAAACGCTCGCACCCGCGACACTCCCATCATCATGATGAGCGGCAACGAACAGGCCAAGGCGCTGTTCTTTGGCGCGCACATCGGCGCGGACGATTTCATGAGGAAGCCGTTCTCCCGCTTCGAGGTGTTCGGTCGGATTGCCCGCCTGCTCGACGAAGAGCGCGCCCCCCGGCGGCCTGCGCAACCCGGCGGCGTCGTCAGGGAAGAACAGGCCGTGCAGCCGGTTGCGCCCGAACAGGCAAACGAGATCAAGGCAATCCCCGCGATGCCACAAGCGGCGCCCGTCAATGTGCCGCCCGCCGCGCGGGAAGCTCCGGTTGCGCCACAACGGGAACCCGTCGCTGCCGCGCCCGCTCAACCGCTGCGCGTCGCGATAGAGACACCCACCCCGCCGCCGCCCCGGCCCGAACCCGCCCAAGAGTCGCCCACGCCGCTGCTTTCCGCGCGCGTGGTTTCCATCGCGCCACCGCCCGAACCGGTAGCGCCCGCCGTTGCGCCGGAATTGCTCTCCAGAATCGCTCGTCTGGCGATGCTCGCGCAGTCCGATCCCGAAGCGCTGAAGGCGCTGGCCGTGCTCGCTTCGCAGCTGGTCGCACAAGTCTCCGCTGCCGCCGCGCGGGACACGCACGAGGAAGAAGTCATGCTGACACGGGCAACGGCCACCTGAAACGCTCGCGCGCGCTGTAAAATAATCTCCGTATCGGAACACGCCCGAAGGCGGGCGTCTCCGACGAGCGGAGAACCCACATGAGACTCACCAGCAACAGTTTTGCCGACGGACAACGCATCCCCGGCGAGTTCGCGTTCGGTATCCTGGACATTGCCAACCATGTCGGTCTGGGCAAAAACCTCAACCCTCATCTGGCTTGGGACAACGTTCCCGATGGCGTCAAAAGTTTCGCCGTGATCTGCCATGACCCGGATGCGCCTTCGGTGGGTGATGACGTCAACCGAGAGGGCCATACCGTCCCCGCCAACCTGCCCCGTGTAGCCTTCTTCCATTGGGTGCTGGTGGATTTGCCCGCCGATCTGCGCGAGATCGCCTCCAGCGAGTTTTCCCACGAAGTCACCCCGCGCGGTAAACCGGGTGGTGGCACACCCCACGGCGCGCGGCGCGGAATCAATAATTACACGAATTGGTTCGCCGACGACAACGACATGCGCGGCGACTACTACGGCTACGATGGTCCCTGCCCGCCGTGGAACGACGAGCTGGTGCACCGCTACGTCTTTACGCTCTACGCGCTGGACATCGAACGCCTGCCCGTCGAAGGCCGCTTCACCGCCCAGGAAGCCCGCGCGGCCATGCAAACCCACATCCTTGCCACAGCAAACATCACTGGCACTTACACGCTGAATCCAGCGCTGGCGTAAAGCGGCCCGGTTCGCCCTGAAAAAACGCACTTGAAAGTGCGTTTTTTTGTTGCCTCTTTCGCTGCGTCGTTTGACGTGTCGATGTCCGCCGGCACGAACACCTCGCCCAAACATCACTGACCGCCCATCACCGACGAGGGGGACCTGCGAGGGGGACCGGCGCGGTTGCCGAGCGCCATCTCCGCAGCCACCCCGGCGAATCGCCCCTTCGTTTTTCAGCCGACCTTGCCGAGATAATCCGCCTTGCCGATCAGCACGCCGTTATGACGCAGGAGATTGTAGGCCGTACTCAGATGGAAGTAGATGTTCGGCACCGCGTGCTGCAACAGGAAAACTTCGCCGCGGTACGCCTTGTCCGGGTTCCACGGCAAGCGCACTTCGCGCGTGGCGCTGTCGGCAAAATCGGCTTCGGCGAAGGTTTTCAGCCACGCGATGGAATTGGCGATGCGCGTTTTCAGTTCGGCAAAACTTTTTTCGTCGTCGGCGTACTTCGGCGCCTCCTTGCCGGTGAGCCATGCGACCGCCAGACGGCTCATGTCGCAAACCATGCGCACCTGGCGCGCAAACGGAAACATATCCGGGAACAGGCGCGCGTCGAGCAAAGCGGCTTCCTCGATCTTGTTGGCACGCGCGTATTCCCCACCTTTGTCGAGCAGATGCGCGAGGTTCTCCAGCGCGCGGACATTGCCGAGGATGGCGAGTTGATAGTAGGTCACGCTCATGGTGTCTCCTTTCAGGGTTGAGTTCACACGCAACGTTCAGATCATGGGCTGATGCGCGGTGACGAGCAGCGGTTGCATCCTTTTCGCAGGGGGGGGGCGAGATCCATCATCGGCTCCTGCGCTGCGCTACCCGAAGTGGAATTATGCACTATCGCCGCATTTCGCCCACCACGGATCAAAGAGGCCCTGCGAATCAGATCGCCCAGATGCGCGGCGCGCTCCGCGAGCGGGCCTTGCGCTCACTGCCGGATTTCGCTGCCGAAATCGCACCAACCGCCGTCCTCCGCGCCAGGCATGGCTCGAAACGGATTGATGTCCAGCCCGCCGCGCCGCGTGTAGCGCGCCCACACCGCGAGCGCCGTCGGGCGGCAGTGCGCGAGGATGTCGCAGAAGATGCGTTCGACGCATTGCTCGTGAAACTCGTCGTGCCGGCGCAACGACACCACGTAGCGCAACAGCCCGGCGCGGTCGATGGCCGGGCCGCTATAGCACACTGCCAGCATCGCCCAATCGGGCTGGCCAGTGACGGGACAATTGGATTTCAGCAGATGCGTGAACAGCGTCTCGCACACCGTCCCAACTTCGGCGCGCAGGAAATCGGGGCGCAAGTCATAGGTGTCGATGTCGATATCCAGCTCATCCAGACAAATGCCCACGGGCGTATCGGACTGCCGCACGGGTCGCGCCGAGAGCGGTATCACCTCCACCGCCACGTTCGCCCCGGCCGCGGCGGCGAGGTCGCGAGCGATGACGGTGCGCACCGTGTCTACAGATCCCATCCGGCTCTGGTTGAAGGAATTGAGATAGAGCTTGAGCGACTTCGATTCGACCAGATTGGGACTATTCGCTGGAAAACGAAATCGCCCAAGCGCCACCACCGGCTTGCCACGCGCGTTCAACCACGAGAGTTCGTAGGCGTTCCAGAGATCCTCGCCCACGAACGGCAACGCCTCACCGCGGATGCCAAGCTCGTCGCGTTTGCCTTGCCGGGCGATGGGAAAAAGCAGTTCGGACGCGTAGTCGTCGCGGTAAGCAACACGCTTACCGAGCGGGGAATCGTGGGCCTCGGAGGGCTTCGTGACGTTCATCGGCGGTATTGTAGGCGAGGATCGCACCGCTTGCCGACGACGCCCTCCGCAACATCGCCTGCCAGTTTTCCGCGCTGCACCCTGCCTGAATATTACATAACGTTATTTTTTTACGTCCGTCAACAGCCTCGTTTTCATGGAATCATTCCCG
This sequence comes from Azoarcus sp., assembly GCA_031268195.1. Lineage (GTDB taxonomy): Bacteria > Pseudomonadota > Gammaproteobacteria > Burkholderiales > Rhodocyclaceae > WRNU01. Next base: position 46,245 of record JAIRXQ010000010.1, read on the forward strand.
AAAGGACGACTTCGCTTGATTGAGAAGGATATTGCGTATCTTCTTCCCGCCCGGTCGCTTTCCCCTAGAACGCCACCGCTATCCCAAAGTGCAGCCGAGGCCGTTTTTCGTGCGGCGCCCAAGCCAGATCGATCGCCAGCGGCCCGGCGGGGCTGAGCCAGCGGCCGCCCAGGCCGTAGCCAGTGTGCAGCTTGAATGCCTCCCGCGCATCGGCGGCGTCACCCGTGTCGACGAACAGCGCCAGCCCTGCGGTAGGCTTGATCCAGCGCACGTATTCCGCGCTCGCGGTGGCGAGGTAGCGCGCGCCGACGGTGGCCGTGCCTTCGGGCGCGCCCAGACTGCGATAGGCGTAGCCGCGCACCGATTGCGTGCCGCCGGCGCGGAACAGGAAATCCTGCGGAACGCCGTCCCGTGTTTCGGCCAGCGTCGCGCCCGCTTCACCACGCAGGGCCAGGACGTTGTCTTTGCCCAACGTGAAGTAGTGCTGGTAACGGCCATAGAGGCGGCCGAAATCGTGTGCTTGCGACGAGAGTCCGACGCCGCCGCCCAACTGGATTTCGAAGACATGGCCACGGCGCGGGTTGAGCACGTTGTCTACCGCACGCCACACCCGGCCCCAGTTCAGGGTGAGCGTGCTGTAGCGGCTCGTTTCGGCATCGTCCGGACGGGTTTCTTCGTGTTGGACGCGGACGGTGAATTGGGTTTCGGTGTGCTCGCGCCGGATGTTGCGGGCCACGCCCACGGCTTCGGTGTAGATCTTGAGCCCTTCGAGGTCGCTGCGCTCGAGGCCGACACCCACGCTGTCGCGGACGTAAGGATCGTCGCGCGGCGGCAGGAACAGGTCGGTAAAAAGCGCCTGCCGGCGTTGCTCCAGCCGCAGGCCGCTGGAAAGTTCCCAGCCGCGCTGGAGAAGATTGACGTGGCGGTAGGTGCTCTCCACCCGGTAGCCGGTGTTGCTCGATGCGCCCAAGCCGAAGCCGAGGCGCTGCGGCTGCGCTTCCCGCACCGTCACTTGTACCGGCACGGCGTCGGCGCGGGCCGGATCGGGGTCGATGCTCACCACGACGACGGAAAATTGCGCCGCGGTTTGCAGGATTTCCTGAAAGGCCAGTAGATCACGGCGTTTGTAGACGCCGCCTTCCTTGAGGGTATCGAAACGCGCGACGAAATCGGGCGGCAGCGTGGCAAGGCCGCTCACTTCGAGCTTGCCGAGGCGAAAGGTGGGGCCGCTGTCCGCCACCACGGTGAGGCGGACACGGGCAGTGTCGGGATCGACGTCGGCGCGGGTGGTGACGAGTTTTGCCGCCGCGTAGCGTTCGATGCGCAAGGCTTCGCGCAGCGCATCCTTGGCGGCGTTCCAGTCCGCCTGCCGGAACGGGGCATCGACCGGCAGCGTCCATTGCCGCCGCAGCTCGTCGCGCCAGGCCGCTTGCGCTTCGTCGGCGTCGCTGGCGATTTCACCCTGAAATTCGATGTCGACTGCTTCCACCGTGGCGCGCGTGCCGGGTTCGACCATCAGGTGCCAATGCGCTTCGTCGTTGCGGTCAATGCGAATTTGGGGCGAAAAATAGCCTTCGGTGGCGAGCAGATCGGCCACCTCACCCCGCGTGCGGCGCACGAGCGCGGCACGATCCGGGCCGTCGGCGGGAATCGCGGTGGCCTCCATATTCAGCAGGTGAACGTACTGCTTGAGCAGCGGCGCGACTTCCTTCGGCGCGTCGAGATCGATGGCGGTGCCCTCCTGCGCCCACGCAACGGCACTTGCCAGCGGCAAAACGACCGCCAGCAGCCAGACACGCCAATGCTGGATCGGAAAACGCATGACCGCCTCACCCGTCTCAGACAACGTGGTAGGACATCACCCGCTCGACTTCAGCGCGCGAGCCGAGGATCACCGGCACGCGCTGGTGCAGGCGCTGCGGCTGGACATCGAGGATGCGCTCGCGCCCGGTGGTGGCCGCGCCGCCCGCCTGTTCGATCAGCATCGCCATCGGATTGGCTTCGTACATCAGGCGCAGCTTGCCGCCCTGGTCGCGGGTTTTCTTGTCGAGCGGATACATGAAGATGCCGCCGCGCGTGAGCACGCGATGCACATCCGCCACCATCGAAGCGATCCAGCGCATGTTGAAATCGACGCCGCGCGGCCCTTCCCTGCCCTGGCGCAATTCGGCGATGTACCGCTGCACCGGCGCGTCCCAAAAGCGTTCATTGGAGGCGTTGATCGCGTATTCGCGCGTCTGCTCGGGTACGCTCATGAACGGGTGGGTGAGCACGAAAAAGCCCATCTCGCGGTCGAGGGTGAAGGCATGCACGCCATTGCCCACGGTCAACACCAGTTGCGTCGACGGGCCATAAGCGGCGTAGCCCGCCGCCACCTGCTCGCGGCCGGGCTGGAGGAAATCGGCTTCCGTCGGATCGGTTTCCTTCGCCGCCGGGTTTTTCAGCACCGAGAAGATGGTGCCGACGGTGACGTTGACGTCGATGTTCGAGGAGCCGTCGAGCGGATCGAACAGCAGCAGATAGCCGCCTTTCGGATAGTCGAACGGAATCTGGCACACATTTTCGACTTCCTCGGAAGCCATTGCCGCCAGATGACCACCCCATTCGTTGGCTTGCAACAGGATTTCGTTGGCGATCACGTCGAGTTTTTTCTGCGCTTCGCCCTGCACGTTCTCGGTGCCCGCTTCGCCCAGCACCCCGGCGAGCGCCCCTTTCGAGATGGTGACGCTGATCGCCTTGACCGCGCGGGCGACGACTTCGAGCAACAAGCGCAAATCCGCCGAGACACGGCCCGCGCGCTGTTCGCTGATGAGAAACTGGGTGAGGCTGACACGTTGCGACATGGAAGCTCCTGAATGCGGCGGGGGAAACGGCGCATTATCCCGCGTCCGGGGCGCGCGCGCATCCGAAAACCACCTCTCCCGATCAAGGCGGCGATCTCACATCGGCCGGGCTTGCCCGGCAGCGCCGAACACGCCAGGTTTATTCCATCCCATCCAGATTCGCGCCCGTACACCCGGCTTGGCGCCAGTAGCGTCGACGTCCGTTTTATCAAGTGGTATTTTGGTTTCGGCCTGATGCCAATTGTGCTGGACAGCCCGTATTTCGCATTCCGTTTCCGGCGCGAAACGGAACGCGACGTCTGGCGAGGCCATATGAAAAATCGCCGAACCCGAGGAAATGCATGCGCATTCTGGTTATTGAAGACAGCCGCGACATCCTCGCCAACGTGCTCGATTACCTGCAACTCAAGGGGTTCAGCGTCGACTGCGCACAGGACGGCCTGAGCGGACTGCACTTGGCCAGCACCGGGCATTATGATTTGATCGTACTGGACATCATGCTGCCCGGCATCGACGGCTACCAGATTTGCAGGCGCCTGCGCGAAGATGGCCGCAGTGAAGTGCCGATTCTCATGCTCACCGCCCGCGACGCCCTGGACGATCGCTTGCAGGGCCTGCGCGCCGGCGCCGACGATTACCTGATCAAGCCTTTCGCCCTGTCCGAACTGGTGGCGCGCATCGAAGCCATCTTGCGGCGCAGCCAGGGCAACCGCAAACGCCAATTGCAGGTGGCGGACCTGCTCTACGACCTCGACACCCTGCACGTCAGTCGCGCCAGTCTGGCACTCCGGCTCAATCCGCTGGCGCTCAAACTGCTGGCTGTGCTGATGCAGAAAAGCCCGGCCGTCGTGCGCCGCGAAACCCTGGAAGAAGCATTGTGGGGCGAAGACTGTCCGGACAGCGACAGCCTCCGCAGCCATATCCACCAGTTGCGCCAAGCACTCGACAAACCTTTCGAAACACCGCTGCTGCACACCGTCCATGGAATCGGCTACCGTCTGGCGAGTGTCCAGGATGCTGTCTAAACAGCCCTTCGCGCGGCGCATCCTGATTGCTTTCGTGCTGATGACCGCCCTGGTCAGCGGCGTCTTCTCCGTGAGCGTCGTGGTCATTGTGCACTTTATCGAGGAGCGCCTGGTTTCCGAGGAAATGAGCCGAAAGCTGGATGAGATTCTGCGGGAAGACATCCCGCAAGGCCGGCCGCCACGGCTGGACTCTTCGACGCGCTTTTTTGCCTCCAGCCTCGCGGAGTACGCAATCCCGAAGCAATTCTCCGGGCTGGAAAAAGGGTTCAGCGAGATCGTCAATGGTGACGAAGCCTTTCACGCCTATCGCCAGGAAATCGACGGACATACCTACCTTCTGTTGCATGAACAGCGCGAGTTTGAGGCCCATGAACAGGCATTGTTCAACGCGATCCTGGCCGGTTTTCTGCTCACCGTGCTCGGCGCCTGGGGCCTGGGCCTGGTGATGGCGCACAAGGTCATGGCGCCGGTCAGCCGTCTGGCGCAGCAGGTTCGCCACCGCGACCAATTGCATCCGCTGGCGCCGCCACTCGCGCCGGATTACCCGGACGACGAGATCGGCCAATTGGCCGCCGCCTTCGACAGCACCCTGGGCCAGATCCGCCGGTCGCTGGAACGCGAGCGTCTGTTTACCAGCGATGTCAGCCACGAACTGCGCACCCCGTTGATGGTCATCGCCACCTCCTGCGAACTTTTGGCCGAAGCGCCTCTCGGCGAGCGCGAGCGTGGGCAGCTTGCCCGCATCGTCCGCGCCAGCGAGGAGATGCGCGATCTGGTGCAAACCTTCCTGCAACTCGCGCGGGACAAAACCAACGAAAGCGCCGCCTGCGCCAGCCGCCGCCTGGCGCATGTCGCCGCCGAGCAGGCGCAGCACTGGGCGCCGCTGTTCGCCGAAAAGGGTCTGGATTTCCAGTGTGTCGAGAAAAGCGGGGACGATGGTTTCTACAACCCCGTTCTACTCCGCAGCATCATGACCAACCTGCTGCGCAATGCGCTGCATTACACCGAACGAGGGTTCGTCCGCCTGGTGCTGGAAGCCGACGGCTTTCGCGTCGAAGACAGCGGCATCGGCATTCCCGCCGGGCAGCATGCGCAGATTTTCCAGCCCTTCGCACGCGGCTCGCGAGCTCGGGGAGAAGGCTTGGGCCTGGGCCTGTCGCTGGTCGAACGCATTTGCGCCAAGCAAGGCTGGCGCATTTCCCTCACCAGCGAGGTCGGCAGTGGAACCTGTTTCAAGGTATCGCTAAAAAACGCCGTTTGACGGAATTTTCACTTTTATTTGACGAGCCTTTGACACCCGGCTCTTTAGTGTGGCGACGTCTCTTTGCGCAGATGCTCCGCCATGCCCAACTCCGCCGGCCCCATCGAACTCGAATTTTCCCGCAAGTATGATCAGGAACATGCCCGGCGCTACTTGCACAAGCACCGGGACGGCCTGACCCGGCGACTGTCGCACTGGCGCGAAATGCGCCTGGCGCGCCGCGCCCTGAAACTGGCGGGCGACCCTAATCTGGTGTTGGACCTGCCCTGCGGTGCAGGACGCTTCTGGCCGATGCTGTGCGAACAGCCCGCCCGGGTGATCCTCGCCGCCGACAACTCCGCCGATATGCTCGCCGTCGCCCGCGACGCTCAGCCGCTGGAGACGGTGGCACGGGTCAACGCTTTCCAGACCTCGGCCTTCGCCATCGGCCTGGACGACGGCGCAGTGGACTGCATCTTCTGCATCCGCCTGCTGCATCACGTCGCATCCGCCGAACACCGCCTGTGCATCCTGCGCGAATTTCATCGCGTCAGCCGCGACACGGTCGTTCTCTCACTTTGGGTCGATGGCAACTACAAAGCGTGGAAACGCCGGCGCCTGGAAGCGTGCCGGACCGCCGAAGGCAAGGCAGCGCAAAGCCAAAACCGCTTCATCGTGTCCAGAGTGACCATCGAAGAGGAATTCAGGCAGGCCGGCTTTCGCATCATCGCGAACCTGGATTTCCTGCCCGGCTACGCCATGTGGCGCACTTACGTGTTGCGCAAGGAGGCCTGAAACATGAGCGCGTTTGCATTCACCGCCGCAAGGGCGGCCGCCCCGGTCGACAGCGACGAGTTCGAGCACTGGTGGCACCGTCCCGGATCATGGGTCGAGCCGGTCAACCGGCGCCGTAGCGGCGAGAGCGGCGTGCGCCTGCTGCAACAGCAGGGAAACTGCCCGCCGCTCTATTGCAAGCGGCAACTCGGACACACCTATCGCACGCTGCGCCACCCCTTTGGCCGCCCAACCATCCTGCGTGAGTTGCAAGCCTACCGCGCCCTCGCCCAGCTCGGTCTGAAGACGCCGGGCATCGTTTACTGCGCGGCCCGCCAACAGCGGGGCGAATGGCAGGCGCTGTTGATCACCGAAGCCTTGCAGGGTTTCGTCAGCCTGGAACAGTGGTATACCGAAAGCATCGACCCGCGCCTCGGCAAAGCCGTGCTGCGTCAACTGGCGATCACCCTGGCACGCATGCATCTGGCCGGCTGGCAACATGGCTGCTGCTACCCCAAGCACATCTTCGTCAGAGCCTGGGCGGGCGGCGACCGCGATGCCGAGGCGGAAATCGCCCTGCTGGACCTGGAAAAGAGCCGCCGCCGCTGGCGCTTCCTCAGCGCGTCGCGGCATGACCTGCACCAACTGGAACGGCATCGCGGCGCAATGCCGGAAACCGATCTATCGTATCTGCGGCAGATCTACTGGGACAGCTTGAACTGACGCCACCGCGGCGGTACCGCCGCGCGCACATCCGAAAACCGCCTCTCCCGATCAACGCGGCGATCTCACGTCGGCCGGGCTTGCCTGGCAGCACCGAACACGCCAGATGGCGTGCCGGAGGAAGAAGCGACGTTGGCAGGAGCGTATCATCGGCCCATGCACGCAATCGTTCTCGGCGCTGGCATCACCGGCGTCACTACCGCCTGGTATCTGCGCCGTGCCGGTTTCGAAGTCAGTGTCGTCGACCGGCAAGAGGCGGCGGGGCAAGAAACCAGCTTCGCCAACGGCGGCCAGATTTCGGTCAGCCACTCCGAACCGTGGGCCAATCCTGCCGCGCCGCTCATCGCGCTACGCTGGATCGGTCGCGCCGGGGCGCCTTTGCGCCTGCGGCCGCGCATCGACCACGCGCAATGGCAATGGTTGCTCGCTTTCCTGTTCGAGTGCCTGCCGGCACGCGCACGGCGCAACACCGCCGCGATCGCATCATTGGCTGTACATAGCCTCAATGAATTACAGCGGTTACGCATGGAGGCGGGTATTGCCGAGGCTTACGACGCGCGCGCGCGCGGCATCCTGCATCTGTTTTTCGGCGCGCAAGAATTTGCGCGCGCTCAAACCCGCGTGGCGGCGCTGGCGCGCCAAGGCATCACGCTTGAGGTCTGTTCCGCCACGCGCTGCGCCGAAATCGAACCGGCGCTGGCGACGGTCGCGCCGCACTTGGCGGGCGCGCTGTACGCGCCCCACGATGAATCGGGCGACGCCATGCTGTTCTGCCGCGCACTGGCGGACGTGCTCGCCAACGACGGCGTGCGTTTTCATTTCGGCGTGGACATCGAGCGGCCGGGGTTCGAAGCCGGGCGCATCGAAAGCATCAACGTCCGCCACGCCGACGGCCGCCCCGAGTCGCTGCATGCCGACGCCTATGTGGTCTGCCTCGGCAGCTTCAGCCGTCCGTGGCTACGTCCGCTGGGCGTGACGCTGCCGATTTTCCCGCTCAAGGGCTATTCGATCACCGCACCGCTGGCTGATCCCGCTCGCGCGCCGCATGTCAGTCTCACCGACGAATCGCGCCGCATCGTCTGTTCCCGCCTGGGCGAGCGTCTGCGCATCGCGGGCACCGCCGAGGTGCACGACTACAATCTCGACATCGACCCCGCACGCATCGAATCCATGCTGGAATGGGCCGATTCCCGGCTCCCCGGCGCCATCGCGCGCAACCGCGCCGAACCGTGGGCGGGCCTGCGCCCCGCCACCCCCGGCGGCGTGCCGCTCATCGGCCCGTGCGGACGTTACGAGAACCTGTGGCTGAACACCGGCCACGGGCCGTTGGGGTGGACGCTTTCCTGCGGCTCGGCCTCGGCGCTCGCCGCGCTGATGAAAGGCGAAGCGCCTGACGTGAATTTTCCGTTCCGGCGCTAAATGGCAGAAGCCCTCACGAACGAGCCCGCACACTCACAAGAAGGTTCAACGGGCGCAGCAGAAGCAGCTTTTCCTTCCGGCAGCGTCTCCGTTTCGGTGTCGAAGCCGATTTCCTTGAGGTAATACGCCAGCGCCGCATCCATCGTGTCGATGTGATTGTCGAACCAGGGCGGCAGTTCTTCGAGCAGGCGCTTGCCGAGGAAAGCGTCGCCTTTTTCCACGCGGATGCGCACATCACGAATCACGTCCAGCACGCGCGCGTGTTCCTCACGGTGACAAGCGGGAAAATTCACCGCGTTCATCCAACGATTTTCCTGCGCGAAATGCGCTGCCGTGTGTGCGATGAAAGCATCGAGCCGTTCGAGCAGGCGTTCGGGCGCAACGGTACGCAGTTCGTTGCAGAAATCGACGAATTCGCGGTGCATGTCGTCCATGCGAGCGATGCCGAGTGCGTAGCGGTCACCCCACGCCATGACGCGGGAGGCAGTCATTTGACGATTTTGAGGTGAGAACCGCGCGGCGGCGGGGGCGGCGGATGATCGTCGTCGGGCGATGGCGGCGCGCCGGTTGCTTTGCCGGTTCCGGCGGATGCCTCCGTGGGGGCGTCGGCTTGCGGCTCGAAGGCCATGCCCTGCCCATTTTCGCGGGCGTAGATCGCGGCGATGTTTTCCATCGGCACCAAAAGGTTATGCGCAACGCCGTTGAAACGCGCCTGAAAGGTGACCTGCTCGTTGTCCATCACCAGCTGGTGTGTGGCTTCGAGGCCGACGTTGAGCACGATCTGGCCGTCGCGCACGTAGGCGGCGGGCACACGCGTGTGCTCGTCGACCCGCACGGCGAGATAAGGAGTAAAGCCCTGATCGACACACCATTCGTGAATGGCGCGTATCAGGTAGGGTTTGGTGGACACCATGAGCGAATCCCCCCTCGCAATTTCAGCGGCGCATAACCTTTTCGGACGGGGTCAGCGCATCGATGAAACCTTGGCGACTGAAAATGCGCTCGCCGTATTTCATCAGCGCTGATGCGGATTTCGGCAATTCGATGCTGTAGCGTTCGAGCCGCCACAGCAGCGGCGCAATGGCGACATCGAGCATCGAGAATTCGTCGCCCAGCATGAATTTCTGTTTGGTGAAGCTGGGCGCGACCAGTTGCACGAGATAGTCGCGCACATGGGCACGAGCCTTGTCGACACCTTTCTGGTTGGCTTCGAGCGCCGGGATGTATTCGAACAGTTCGTGCTCGAAGGTATGCAGCAGCTGGCGCGCGCGCGCGCGCATGATCGGGTCGGGCGGCATCAGTTGCGGATGCGGGAAACGCTCATCGATGTACTCGTTGATGATGTTCGATTCGTAGAGCACGAGATCGCGGTCGACCAGCACTGGCACCCGGTTGTAGGGGTTGATGACCGCGATGTCTTCGGGTTCGTTGAACAGATCGACGTCGATCACCTCGAAATCCATGCCCTTTTCGTAGAGCACGATCCGGCAACGATGGCTGAAAGGATCAGTTGTGCCGGAATACAGATTCATCATGGCTTGGCGGCTCCGGGGATATGTTTATGAACGGTTTATGAACGTACGAAAAAATGAAAGCGCACCGCGCAGTGTTGCACGCGGTGCGTGAGAGTCAGGCGAGCCGGGCTCGGTGCCGCGCATTGCGGCCGGGGCCCTGCGGTTTTCGGGTCAGTGGATGTCCTTCCAATAGTTCTTGCCCAGTTTATGCGTGAATACATAGAAAACGGCAAGGAAGATCAGCACGAAAATGCCAATCGTCTTACGGGTTCCGGCGTTCGGCTCGGCCATCCACACCATGAAGGAGACGATATCGCCAACTGCCTTGTCGTAATCGGCCACCGACAGGGCTCCTCCCTTGGCATCCGAGAGTTTGAGCGTCTTTACACCGTGTTCTTCGGTTTCCGTGGCCGTTTGCACGCCCTGCAAATCCCATAATACGTGCGGCATGCCGACGCTGGGGAAAGCAACGTTGTTCCAGCCGGTCGCGCGCGCTTCCGTTTTGACCTTGTAGAAGCCGCGCAGATAGGCGTACAGATAGTCGGCCCCCTTGGCACGCGCGATCACCGACAGGTCGGGGGGCGCCGTGCCGAACCACGCCTCGGCATCTTCGCGATTCAGGGAAACCGTCATCATGTCACCGACTTTCTCGCCCGTGAAAAGCAGGTTCTCGGCAATCGTCTTTTCGTCGAGGCCGATCTTCTGCAACTGGTTGTAGCGCACCATCGACGCACCGTGACAGTTCAAACAGTAGTTGATGAACAGTTTGGCGCCGTTCTGGAGGCTTGACGGGTCGGTACTGACTGGAGCTGCCTCGAAGTGCGCCTCGGATGCCAATGCCAGGGCAGGCACGGCGAGGGCAACGATGGACAGACGCTTGAGAAACTTGATTACACGCGTTTTCATTTGAACGTCACCCTTTCCGGAACCGGCTTGCATTTGTCGATCTTCGACCAGTACGGCATGGTCACGAAGAACAGGAAGTAGTAGACGGTGAAGATTTGCGCGATGACCGCACCCGGCAGCCAGCTCAAGCCGAAGAAACAGTATTCGGGAACCTGTGCGCCCAGGAAGCCGAGGATCAGGAAGCCGACCACGAAGATGGCGAGCAGCGTCTTGAAGATCGGGCCACGGTAGCGGATCGACTTCGCGGGACTGCGGTCGAGCCACGGCAGGAAGGCAAGAATGACCACCCCGCCGCCCATGGCGACCACGCCCCACAACTTGGCGGGAATCCAGAAGAAGTTCCACACCATGGCGCGCAGCATCGAATAAAACGGTGTGAAGTACCACACCGGCGCGATATGGTTCGGCGTTTTCATCGAATCGGCGGGCAGGAAGTTGTTGGCTTCGAGGAAATAGCCGCCGCCTTCGGGCCAGAAGAAGACCACGAAGAAGAAGAACAAAAAGATGGTGATGGCGGGAAGATCGTGCCCGATCGTGTAGTACGGATGGAAGGGCACGCCGTCGAGTGGAACGCCCTTGTCGTCCTTGAATTTCTTGATTTCGACGCCGTCGGGGTTGTTGGAGCCGGTTTCATGCAGCGCCAGCACGTGCGCGACGACAAGGCCGATGAGCACCAGCGGCACGGCGATGACGTGAAAGGCAAAGAAGCGGTTCAGCGTCGCATCCGACACCACGAAGTCACCGCGAGCGAAGATCGACAAATCTTCGCCCACCAGCGGAATCGCGGAGAACAGGTTGAGGATCACCTGCGCGCCCCAATAGGACATTTGGCCCCACGGCAGCAGATAGCCCATGAACCCCGCGGCCATCAGGCACAGGAAGATCATCACGCCGAAGATCCAGATCAGTTCGCGCGGCTTGCGGTAGGAACCGTAGAGCATGCCGCGGAACATATGCAGATAGACGACGATGAAAAAGGCCGACGCCCCGGTCGAGTGCATATTGCGGATGAACCAGCCGCCGAACACCTCGCGCGTGATGTACTCGACGCTGGCGAAGGCCACCGGAATGCCCGCGGCGTTGAGCGTGCCGTCGGGCTTGTAGTTCATGGTGAGGAAAATCCCGCTCACGATCTGAATGACGAGCACGACCAGCGCGATGGAACCGAAGAAGTACCAGAAGTTGAAATTCTTCGGCGCGTAGTACTCGGACAGGTGCGCCCGCCACAGGGACGTCAGCGGGAAGCGGACATCGAACCATTCCAGCAGATTGCCAAGGCGGCTGCCATCCGACTGGTATTTCGGGTAAATGTTGGCGGCCATGCTTTATGCCTCCCTGGAAGCGCCGGAATCATCTCCGATGAGGATCCGGGTGTCGCTCAAAAACTTGTACGGCGGGATCTCGAGATTCGTCGGTGCGGGCTGGCTCTTGAACACACGCCCGGCAAAGTCGAACTGCGAACCGTGACAGGGACAGAGGAAACCGCCCTTCCAGTTGCCGTCGGCGGGCCTGTCCGAAGGCGAACAGCCAAGGTGCGTGCAGATACCGACCACGACGAGGTATTCGTCCTTCTGCGCCCGCGCCGCGTTCTTGGCGTAGGTAGGCTGGACGGATTTCTCCGATTCAGGGTCGGCCAGCAGATCCTTGACCGTTTCGAGCGAAGCGAGCATCTCCTTGGTGCGGCGCAGAATCCATACCGGCTTGCCGCGCCACTTGACGATCATCTTCTCGCCCTCTTTGAGCTTGCCGATATCCGCTTCGACCGGCGCGCCGGCGGCTTTCGCCTTCTCCGAGGGAGCCAGGCTACCGACGAACGGAACCGCCATCGCGACCACGCCCGCACCGCCGACGGCGGAAGTCGCCAGAATGAGCGTGCGGCGTTCGTTGTCTACCATCTGACCATTCATGATCCCTTCCCTTTGTCCCGGCCGGGACGCAAACCTTGAAAATCCGTGAAATTATAGCCAAACCAGCACGGCAGGAGAAGCGGGCGGCAAGACAGGCTTCACGGCTCGTCCGGCGTAAATGCGAGTCGCAAGCCAAAATAGCCCAATCCAGCCGTCGGCAAGGTGGAAGAACGGTGCGACGCGCGCAGATCGCCGGCAAAGCTGTTGAAACTGCCCCCGCGCAGCACGCGCTGTGCGCCCTCCTCCGCGCCTTTCGGGTTCGTGGCGGGGCTGTGGGCGTAGTAATCGGCGGCGAATCTGTCCTGCACCCATTCCCAGACATTGCCGTACATATCGTACAGGCCGAAAGCGTTCGGCTTCTTTTTTCCGACCGGATGCGGCTGCGGGCGCGCATCCGCCGTGCCTTCGTGCGCGTTGTCGCGGTACCACGCGTATTCCCCCAATCCGGCCTCTTCGTCGCCGGACGGATAACGCGAGGCGCTGCCGGCGCGGGCGGCGTATTCCCATTCGGCTTCGGTCGGCAGGCGGTATTTGCCGGTACGCTCCATTTCATTCAGGCGGCGGACGAACTCACGCGCATCGTCCCACGATACGTTCTCGACCGGGCGCTCGCCACGTTCGTCCTGGCGCTCGCTCGGGTTCTCGGCCATCACCGCCCGCCACTGGCGCTGGGTGACTTCGTATCGGCCCAGAAAAAAGGGCTGCCCGATGGTGACGCGATGACGCGGTTTTTCCCACGCCGGGCACGTTTTGTCGTCTCCGGCGCAGCCCATCTCGAACGTTCCCGCCGGGATGAGCACGAATTCCATACCAATGTCGTTTTCTCTTTCTTCCGCCCTGGAACCGCCCCATGTGACACAACCGCCGAGACTCGCGGCCAGCGCCGCCAGCGCGATCGCCTTGCAATGTTTCAATCCACGCCCGTAACCGGGCGACAAGGCACGGAAGGGGTGATGCCCCTCCCGTGCCCAATGATCCCCCTGAGGAGGGAGGTTTCCAGCCGGAGTTAGTTTTTGATGAACCTTCATGGTGAACATCTCCCGGATGCGCATGCGCGCCTCACGACAGCGCGCGCCGTTCGGCCAACGCCTGCGCAATGGTGCCGATATCGGTGTTTTCCAGCTCGCCGCCCACCGGCACGCCGCGCGACAGGCGGCTCACCACCAGCGCGCGCGCGGACAGCAGCGCCGCCAGCGTGTGCGCGGTCACTTCGCCTTCGTTGGTGAAATTGGTGGCGAGGATCACTTCCTTCACCTCGCCATCCCCGGCGCGCGCAAGCAGCCGATCCAGCCCCAGTTCGCGCGGGCCGATGCCGTCGAGCGGCGACAGCCGCCCCATCAGCACGTAGTAGAGCCCATCGTAGGTCTGCGTTTGCTCGATCATCGCGAGATCGGCGGGCGTCTCCACCACGCACAGCCGGCTCGCGTCGCGGCGCGGGTTGGCGCAGAGCGCGCAAACATCCTCCTCGGAGAAGCCGTTGCAGCGCTCGCAATGGCGCAGCTGGGCGAGCGAACGCTCCAATGCCTGCGTGAGCCTGGATGCGCCCTTGCGGTCGCGTTGCAGCAGGTGCCAGGCCATGCGCTGCGCCGAGCGCGGCCCCACGCCGGGCAGGCAGCGCAACGCAGCGATCAGTTCGTCGAGGATCGGGGAGGCGGCCATCAGAACGGCAGTTTCATTCCCGGCGGCAGATTCAACCCGGCGGTGAAGCCGGACATTTTGTTCTGCGTGGTGTCCTCAAGCTTGCGCACGGCGGAGTTGACCGCCGCCGCCACGAGGTCTTCGAGCATCTCGCGGTCGTCCATCACCGAAGGGTCGATATGCACGCGGCGCACTTCATATTTGCCGGTCATCGTCACCTTGACCATGCCCGCGCCGGATTCGCCTTCGATTTCCATCGCCGCGATCTGATCCTGCACTTTCTTCATGTTTTCCTGCATTTGCTGGGCCTGCTTCATCAGGCCGGCGATTCCGCCTTTCATCATGCGATGACTCCGTCAAGGGTAAAAAAATCAAGGATCACAACAATCGGGCCGAATCCCGATCCACGCTGGCGTCACACTGTTCGAGCAGTCCACGCACGAAGGGATCTTCCTCTAGCGCCGCTTCCGCCTGCGCCTTGCGCTCCTGGCGCTCGCACGCGTCTTTTTGCGCGGGAGTTTGTCCGGCGATGGCGCCGATTTCGACCGCGAGCTTCAAGGGCTGCCCAAGCGCGCGGCGCAAGTCGTCCTCGATGCGCGCGAACGCTTCGCGGTGCATCTCGAACAGGTGGCGAAAGGCTTCCGAGAGGCGCAATTTCAAGATTTCGCCCTCGCGCCCCACCCATTCGCAGTGCTGCGCCGCCTCGCGCACCACGCCGGAGAGTCCGAGCGCGCGCACGACTTCGCGCCAGTCGGCGGCGTCGATGGCGGCGGCAATGGCTGCCGATGGATCGTCTTGCCTGGCGGGCACCGGCGCGCGTCCGCGCCCGGCCGGCGGCGCTTTACCACTTGCGCCGGAAGCCGTCTCCGGGCCGCTGGCGGCGGGCGGCTGTTCGGGCCGAAACGCCAGCAGCCGCAGCAGGCTCATGGTGAAGCCGGTGTATTCGTCAGGCGCGAGCGCCAGTTCGTCGCGGCCGCGAATGGCGATCTGGTAGGCGAGTTGCAGGTATTCGGCATCGAACTTCGCGGCTTGCGCGGCGAGGATGGCGCGCGCGTGCTCATCATCGACCGCGTCCGGCGCGTACTGCACGAGCGCCACTTTTGCGATGAGCGTCGCCAGCGCCTGCAACGCGGCCTCGAACGACAGGCTGCGCATCTCCATGCCGTCGGCCACGGCCAGCAACGCCTTGGCGTCGCCCGCCGCAAGCGCATCGAGGATCGCATGGAGATGATCATCGCCCACGGTGCCGAGCATGTTCGTCACCTGCTCTTCGAGCACCTTGCCCGCGCCGTGGGCGATGGCCTGATCGAGCAAGGAGAGCGCATCGCGCATCGAGCCGCTGGCCGCGTGCGCGAGGTGGCGCAGCGCGCCCGGCTCGAACAGCACCTGCTCGGCATCGAGGATGCGCGCAAGGTGCTCGACGATGCGGCCCGGCGGCATCTGCTTCAGGTTAAATTGCAGGCAGCGCGACAGCACTGTCACCGGAATTTTCTGCGGATCGGTGGTGGCGAGGATGAATTTGACGTGCTCGGGCGGCTCCTCCAGCGTCTTCAACATGGCGTTGAAGGCGTGCCCGGTGAGCATGTGCACTTCGTCGATCATGTAGACTTTGTAGCGCCCGGCCACCGGCGCATACACGGCGCGCTCAAGCAGCGCCGCCATGTCGTCGACGCCGCGGTTGGACGCGGCATCCATTTCTAGGTAATCGGGGAAGCGGTCGGCATCAATGGCGCGGCACGCCTCGCATTCGTTACAGGGCGTGGCGTTGACGCCTTTTTCACAGTTGAGCGCCTTGGCGAGGATGCGCGAAATCGTGGTTTTACCCACGCCGCGCGTGCCGGTAAACAACCATGCGTGATGCAGCCGTCCGGTGGCGAGCGCGTGTGTCAGCGCCCGCACGACATGCTCCTGCCCGACCAGCGTCTCGAACGATTTGGGCCGCCACTTGCGCGCCAGAACCTGATAACTCATGGAGAGCGATTCTACAGTGGGCACAAAATAAAAAGGCGTCGTGTGACGCCTTCGGGAATTCGGGGTGGCGAGCCTGACCCCCGGCACTCGCGGGGAACGGCTGTGGCTGCTGCCTTCCGGCCCTGACCAGATTCACCGCGCCGCAATGCGGGGAGACCCGCCACGACGCGGGATTGTAACAGCAAAGCCGCCCGGAAGAGGGAGGACGAATGCCTTAGATCACCAGTGCGGGCTCGGCAAGCTGATGAATGACCGCTTCCGGCGCGGGGCGCGCGTCGTCGAACTGGACGATTTCCCATGCCGAGGCGTCCTCGAGCAGCACGCGCAGCAGCTGATTGTTGAGGGCGTGCCCCGCTTTGTAGGCGGTGTAGGTGGCAAGCAGCGGATGGCCGCAGAGATAAATGTCGCCTATGGCGTCCAGGACTTTGTGTTTGACGAATTCATCGGTGTAGCGCAGCCCTTCGGCATTGAGGACACGGTATTCGTCCATGACGATGGCGTTTTCAAGACTACCGCCGAGCGCAAGTCCGTTGGCCTGCATGAATTCCACGTCCTGCATGAAACCGAAGGTGCGGGCGCGCGAGACGTCGCGCACGTAGGAATGCGTGGCGAAATCGATCACCACGTCGTTGGCGGTGGCGCCGATGGCAGGATGATCGAAGGCGATGGAGAACTGGAGGCGAAAGCCGTCGTAGGGCGTGAGCTTGACGTATTTGTCGTCTTCGATGTATTCGACGGGTTTTTTCACGCGCAGGAATTTTTTCGCCGCGGCTTGCTCCTCGATGCCCGCCGACTGGAGCAGGAAAACGAACGGGCTGGCGCTGCCGTCGAAGATGGGAATTTCAGGCGCATCGACGTCGATGTGCAGATTGTCGATGCCAAGCCCCGCCAGCGCCGACATCAGGTGTTCGACGGTGCCGACTTTGATGCCGTTTTTCTCCAGTCCCGAACACATGCGGGTGTCGCAGACGGAGTAAGGGTCGGCGGGCAGGTCGACCGGGGGATTCGTGTCGACGCGGTGAAAGACGATACCGGTGCCTGCGCTGGCGGGACGCAGGACGAGATTGACTTTACGGCCACCATGCAACCCAACGCCAGTTGCACTGACGATCTGCCTGAGAGTGCGCTGCCTGATCACGATTTTTATATTCCGGTAAGTCTTGCCAGACTACCACTTCGGGTGATGCCCGGTATCGCGAAATTGACACAGTGGCATAAACACAGTGCGACATAGACACCGTGTGGTCAGGCACAGTGGCACAGACGCCAGCAAACGAAGCAAAGCTCAGGGGGAATCGTGAGCCTTGCTCCGCCAGCCGACGGCCGCGCCGTTCCAGAAGCCCGCCGCCTGGCGGCTTTAGTCCGCCTGACGGCGCAGGAAGGCGGGAATGTCGTAGGTGCCGGTCGCCGCCGCCACCGCCGCGCCGACGCTGCTGCCAGCCGGCACCACGGGCGTACGGTATGGCAGCTCGGGGCGTCCACCGCGACGACCAGAACGAAGAACCGCTGGCCCGGCAAGGGGGTCGCCTTCGTCGTCCTCGTTATGGTACGTGAGGCCGTTGGTGCCCGTGCCACGTATAAGGCCCAAGTTTCTTCTCGGCTCTTGTGTTTGCGTCGCAGTACGCGGCGAACCGAATCCGGTCGCCCTTTTCGGCTCTTGCATTTGCGTCATAGCACGCGGCGAACCGAGTCCGGTCGCCACGACGGTGACGCGCAGGCGGTCGTCCATGCTGTCGTCGAACACGGTGCCGTACTTGACGAAGGCTTCCGAAGCGGCGAACGCCTGCACGGTGCGCACGGCTTCCTTCACTTCGGCGAGTTTCAACGAACCCTTGGCGGCGGTAATGTTGATGAGCACGCAGCGCGCCCCCGACAATTCGGTGCCTTCGAGCAGCGGACTGCCAACGGCCTGCTCGGCGGCGATGCGGGCCCGGTCGACGCCAGCGGCTTCGGACGAGCCCATCATGGCACGGCCCATTTCACCCATCGCGGTGCGCACGTCCTGGAAGTCGACGTTGACCAGACCCGGCGCGTTGATGATCTCCGAGATGCCGCCCACAGCCTTGCACAGCACGTTGTCGGACGCGCGGAAGCACTCCTCGAAGGTGGCGTCGTCGCCATAGACTTCGAGCAGCTTGTCGTTGAGGACGACGATCAGCGAGTCGACGTAGCGGCTCAATTCTTCGATGCCGCTTTCGGCCACGCTCAGACGGTTTTCGAAATCGAACGGCTTGGTCACCACGCCGACGCAGAGAATGCCGAGCTCCCTGGCGATTTCGGCCACCACGGGCGCCGCCCCGGTGCCGGTGCCGCCGCCCATACCGCCGGTGATGAACACCATATGCGCATCGGACAGCGCGTCGGCGATCTTGTCGTGCGATTCCTGCGCGGCTTGCCGGCCCACTTCCGGCTTGGAGCCGGCACCGAGGCCCGAGTTGCCCAACTGGATGCGCACGGTCGCATTGCAGCGCGACAACGCCTGTGCGTCGGTATTGGCGGCGATGAATTCGACCCCCTGTACGCCTTCGCGCACCATGTGGTCGACGGCGTTGCCGCCCGCGCCGCCAACACCAATAACCTTGATGACCGTCCTGCCGTTTGGCAGACGTTGTTCCTTTTCAACGATTTCAAACATTTACTTGGCTCCTAGAGAGAGAGAACGAGACTGAAGTCGCCGCCATCCCGCCGTGGCGACCTGGATTCCTGGACGTGATTCAGACCACGACCGCCATAGGGTGTTTCCGCATTTTTGATCCCCCTGTTACTAAATGATGCACGGCCCGAAAACCGCATGCCCAGCCGCCGAAGCGGCTTCAAAAATTGCGCCCGAACCAGTCTCTCAGACGCCCGATAATCTGTTTCATCCCACCGGTGTCGCGGGCCTGCAAGCCACGCCTCCTCTGCGCCGCCCCCTCGATCACCAGCCCCATTGCCGCCGCGTATTGCGGATGACAGATCACGTCGGCCAGCGCCCCTTCGTAGAGCGGCACGCCCACCCGCACCGGCATATGAAAGATGTCCTCGCCCAGCTCGGCCATGCCCGGCATCAGCGCCGCGCCGCCAGTCAGCACGATGCCGGAGGAGAGCAGTTCCTCGTAACCGCTGCGACGCAGTTCCGCGATGACCAGATCGAAAATTTCCGAAACGCGCGGCTCGATCACGCCGGCCAACGTTTGCCGCGTCAGCATACGCGGTGGGCGATCGCCCACGCCCGGCACTTCGATCATTTCTTCGGGCGCAGCCAGCATGTGCATGGCGACGCCATGGCGAATCTTAAGCTCTTCGGCCTCCGCCGTCGGGGTACGCAGGGTCATGGCGATGTCACTGGTGACGAGATCGCCCGCCACCGGAATGACCGCCGTGTGCCGGATCGCGCCCTGCGTAAACACCGCAAGGTCAGCGGTGCCGCCGCCGATGTCGACCATGCAGACGCCGAGCTCCTTTTCGTCCTCGGTGAGCACGGCGTAGGAGGATGCCAGCGGTTGCAGGATCAAGTCCATCACTTCCAGCCCGCAGCGGCGCACGCACTTGACCACATTCTGCGCCGCCGACACCGCGCCGGTGACGATGTGCACCTTCACTTCGAGCTTCACGCCGCTCATGCCGATCGGCTCGCGCACCCCGCCCTGCCCGTCGATGATGAATTCCTGCGTGAGGATATGCAGGATTTGCTGCTCGGCGGGAATCGGCATGGCGCGCGCAACTTCGATGACGCGCTCGACATCGAACGGCGTCACTTCCTTGTCTTTGATCGCCACCATGCCGTTGGAGTTGAAGCTCTTGATGTGGCTGCCCGCGATGCCGGTGTAGAGGTCGTGGATCTTGCAGTCGGCCATCAGCTCGACTTCCTGTACCACCTTCGAGATCGCATCCACCGTGGCTTCGATGTTGACCACGACGCCGCGCTTCAGGCCGCTGGTCGGCTGCGTGCCGAGTCCGACGACCGAGAGGCGCCCGTCCGGCCTGACTTCGGCCACCATGCAGGTGACTTTCGAAGTGCCGATGTCGAGCCCGACGATAAGATCCTTATATTCCTTGCTCATTTCCGGTCGTTTCCCGCCACATGTTGGGGCGTCGTCGCCTCGTTGTCCTTCGGAGTCAGTGCGAAGCCGTCGGGATAGCGCAAGTCGGCGCGCGCCACCTTCAGGCCGAATTCGTCACGCAGGCGTGGCCATGCCACGACAAACTGCTTGAGCCGCACCTCCAGCGGGACGCGTGCTTCCTCGCGTCCCAGTACGATGACCAGCCCGTTGTCCAGGCGCATTTCCCACGAGCCGCGCGCCGACAGATCCAGCTTGACGAGCCTGGCCTGCAAGGGTTCCAGCAGGCGCGAATATTCGCGGTAGCGCGCCAGCACCTTCACCGCCGATCCCGACGGGCCGGAGAGCTCCGGCATCGTGGCATCGCTCGAAGCCAGAAACACTTCGCCGCGCGTATCGACAAGGCTCACGTCATCGGCATTGCCCGCCTCGCGCCAGTACGCCGCCGCTTTGTACTCTTCCAGACTCAATGCGAGTCCGTCCGGCCACAGGCGGCGCACTTCGGCGCGGCGCACCCAAGGCAGTGTCTCGAAAGCGGTGCGCACGTCATCGAGTCTGGCCGTAAAAAAATTGCCGTGAATCGCGGTGCGCGCGACGTATTCGAGCTGCGCCTGCGTCACCTGCGCGGGCGGCGCGCTCACCATCAGTTCGCGCAGCGGAAACAGCGGACGTGACAGCGCCCAGGTCACCGCCGCCCAGCCGAGGCCGACGGCGGCGAACAGCAACAGCACATCGGCGGTCAGATCGAGCAGATTCGGGCGATGCCAGAAACCGTTCTTGCGCGCCTCACGCCCCGCACTGGCACGGCCGGCAGGCTTGGCAGCGGAGGGGGAAAGCGCGCGTTCAGCCAAGATGCGCTCCGGCAAGAATTTTCACGCACAGCGCCTCGAACGACAACCCCGCCTTGCGCGCCGACATCGGCACCAACGAGTGCGAGGTCATGCCCGGCGCGGTGTTGACTTCGAGGTAGTAATGGCGGCCCGCCGCATCCATGAGGAAATCGACCCGTCCCCAGCCCGAACCGCCGAGCGCACGGAACGCCTTCAATGCGCCCGCCTGAATTTCCGCCGTTTTCGCGGGTGGCAGCTCGGCGGGGCAGATGTAGCGCGTGTCGTCGCGCAGGTACTTGGCTTCATAGTCGTAGAACGCGGTGGCCGGTTCGATCTTGACGATGGGCAACACTTCGTCGCCGAGGATGCCCACGGTGTATTCGCCGCCCATCACGCCCTGCTCGGCCATGATGAATTCGCCCTGTTCGAGCGCCGCTTTGTATGCGCCTTGCAGTTCGCCCGCCTTCGTCACCATGAAAACGCCGATGGAGGAGCCTTCGCACGCCGGTTTCACGAACAGCGGCAGGCCGAGGCGCTTTTCAACGGCCGCGAAATCGGCGTCATCGTCCAGCATCGCGTATTCCGGCACCGGCAACCCCGCCGCCTGCCAGATCAGCTTGGTGCGCAGTTTGTCCATGCCGATGGCCGAGGCCATCACGCCGGGGCCGGTGTAGGGAATGCCCATGATTTCCAGCGCCCCCTGAATG
The DNA here is from genome assembly GCA_031268195.1 of Azoarcus sp. Taxonomy (GTDB): domain Bacteria; phylum Pseudomonadota; class Gammaproteobacteria; order Burkholderiales; family Rhodocyclaceae; genus WRNU01. The sequence continues at coordinate 67,782 of JAIRXQ010000010.1, forward strand.
GCGCCGTTCTCGCCATAGCCGCCATGCAGCGCGATGAACACGCGGTCGAACTGCTTCAAGGCATCGAGCGGTTCGCTGGCCGGATCGAACGGATGCGCATCGATGCCCTGGCTCTGCAACGCCTTCAATACTGCGCCGCCGCTGTTGAGCGACACTTCGCGCTCGCCGGATGCGCCGCCGAGCAGCACCGCGACCTTGCCGAAATCCTGATCCGCTTGACTCATTGTCCGCTCACTTTTTGCACGATTTTCTGGGGAACACCGCCGATGGAGCCCGCGCCCATCGTCAGCACCACGTCGCCGGCGCGGGCGACTTCCAAAATTTGCGCGGGCATATCGAGGATATTTTCGACGAAGATCGGCTCCACCCTGCCCGCCACCCGCAGCGCCCGCGCCAGCGTACGCCCGTCGGCGGCAACGATGGGCGCTTCTCCCGCCGCATAAACATCGGCCAGCAGCAGTGTATTGAGGCTGGAGAGCACTTTCACGAAGTCCTCGAAGCAGTCGCGCGTGCGCGTGTAACGGTGCGGCTGGAAGGCGAGCACCAGCCGCCGCCCCGGAAACGCGCCGCGCGCCGCCGCCAGCGTCGCGGCCATCTCCACCGGATGGTGGCCGTAGTCGTCGATGAGGGTGAAATGGCCGCCCCCATTCGCGGGGATTTCGCCGTAACGCTGGAAGCGCCGCCCCACGCCCTTGAATTCCGCCAGCGCCTTGACGATGGCCGCATCCGGCGCCTGCACTTCGGTCGCCACCGCGATGGCGGCGAGCGAATTCAGCACGTTGTGCATGCCCGGCACGTTGAGTTCGACGGACAGCCGCCGTACATCGCCGTGGCCGCGCACCACATCGAAGCGCATGCGACCGTTCTCGGCGCGAATGTTCTCGGCGCGCACATCGGCTTCCGGCGCGAGTCCGTAGCGCACGACCTGCTTTGAAACGTCCGGCAGGATTTCCCACACGTTCGGGTCATCCTGGCACAGCACCGCGACACCGTAGAACGGCAGGCGGTTGAGGAAATCGATGAAGGTCTGCTTCAGGCGCCCGAAATCGTGCCCGTAGGTTTCCATATGATCGGCGTCGATGTTGGTGACGACCGAGATCACCGGCGAGAGGTAAAGGAAAGAAGCGTCGGACTCATCCGCTTCCGCGACGAGGAAATCGCCCTTGCCGAGCCGCGCGTTCGCGCCCGCCGCGTTCAGGCGTCCGCCGATGACGAAAGTCGGATCGAACCCGGCCTCCGCGAGAATGCTGGCGACAAGGCTGGTGGTCGTGGTCTTGCCGTGCGTGCCCGCGATGGCGATGCCCTGCTTCAGGCGCATCAGCTCCGCGAGCATCTGCGCGCGCGGCGCCACCGGAATGCCCGCGAGATAGGCGGCAACCACTTCCGGGTTGTCGGATTTGACCGCCGTGGAGGCCACCACCACGTGCGCCCCGGCGATGTTCTCCGGCGCATGGCCGATGGCGATACGCACCCCCTGCGCTGCCAGCCGTTCGGTGGCAACGGAGGCCGCGAGGTCGGAACCCGACACGTTGTAACCGAGGTTGACCAGCACTTCGGCAATGCCGCTCATCCCCGAGCCGCCGACGCCGATGAAGTGGATATTTTTGACCTTGTGCCTCATGGCCTCGCCTTGTGTCTCATGGCCTCACCTCGCCCGTCAGTTCGCCGCACACTTCGCCACACACTTTCGCCACCTCGACGGCGGCTTGCGGCCGCGCCAGCGCGCGGGCGTTCTCCGCCCGCCGCAGCAGTTCGCCACGCTCGATGTTGCCCAGAAAGGCCGCCAGTTGCTCGGGGTTCAATTCCGGCTGCGGCACCAGCCACGCCGCTTCGCGCGTGGAGAGGAAACGCGCGTTGCCCGTTTGGTGGTCATCGACCGCGAGCGGGAACGGCACCAGCATGCTCGCCGCACCCGCCGCCGTCAGTTCGGCGATGGTCAGCGCTCCGGCGCGGCAGAGCACGAGATCGGCCTCGGCGTAGGCGCGCGCCATGTCGTCGATGAACGGGCGCAGATCGCCTTCGATACCCGCTTCCGCATACGCGGCCTGTAACGCCGCGATCTGCTTTTCCCCGGCCTGATGCACGACGAGCGGCCGGGTAGCGGGCGGCAACAGCGCCAGCGCCTTGGGCACCGTGTCGTTCAACACCGCCGCGCCCAGGCTGCCGCCGACCACCAGCAGTTTCAAACGTCCCTCGCGCCCCTTGAACCGTTCAGCGGGCGGCGCGACGGCGACGATTTCCGCGCGCACGGGGTTGCCCACCCACTGCCCGTGCGCCAGCACGTCGGGAAAGCCGGTGAGCACGCGGCGCGCCAGCCGCGCCAGCACTTTATTGGCCAGCCCCGCGATGGAGTTTTGCTCGTGCAGCACCAGCGCCCGCCCCGACAACGCGGCCAGCATCCCGGCAGGAAACGTGATATAGCCGCCCATGCCGACGACGACATCCGGCTGCACGCGGCGCAACACCTGCCAGGCTTGCCGGCATCCCGATGCGAGGTTGACCGGCAGCATCAGCTTGCGCACGACGCCCTTGCCGCGCAGCGCGCCGAAACGCAGCCATTCCATGCGGTAGCCGCGTTGCGGCACCAGCCGCGCTTCCATGCCGTCCGGGTTGCCGAGCCAGACGACATCCCAGCCCTGCCCGCGCAGGCATTCCGCAATGGCGATGCCGGGGAAGATGTGGCCGCCGGTGCCGCCCGCCATGATGAGCGCCGTTTTCATGCGTTGCCTCCCCGTTTCAGCACCCGCACCTCCCAATCGACACGCAGCAGGATGCCCAGCGCGAGGCAGTTGGCGAGCAGGCCGGAGCCGCCGTAGCTCATCAGCGGCAGGGTCAGGCCCTTGGTCGGCAGCATGCCGACGTTCACGCCCATGCTGATGAACGCCTGCAAACCGATCCACAAGCCGATGGCTTGCGCCACCAGCCCGGAAAAATAACGTTCGAGCAGGATCGCTTCGCGCCCGATGACGAAGGCGCGCTGCACGAGCACCGCAAACAGTGCGATCACCACGAACACGCCGACGAAACCGAGTTCCTCCGCGATCACCGCGAGCAGGAAATCCGTGTGCGCTTCGGGCAGGTAAAAGAGCTTCTGGATGCTGCCGCCCAAGCCCACGCCGAACCATTCACCACGCCCGAACGCGATTTGCGATTGCGACAACTGGTAGCCGCCGCCGAAGGGATCGGCCCACGGATTCAGAAAATCCAGCACCCGTTCGAGGCGGTAGGGGGCGATGTAGATCAGCACGACGAAACCGACCACCGCCGCCAGCCCCAACAGCAAAAAGACGCGGATATTGAGTCCGCCGAGAAACAGGGTGCCGAAGGCGATGGCGGTGATCACCACGAAGGTGCCGAAATCCGGCTCGAACAGCAGCAGGCAGCCCACGAGCAGGATCACGCCCATCATCGGCATGAAGCCGCGCTTGAAGCTTGGCATGACATCGAGCTTGCGCACCGTGTAGTCGGCGGCATAGATCGCCACGAACAGCTTCATCAGCTCGGAGGCTTGCAGGTTCAGCGGGCCCAGTTGCAGCCAGCGCTGCGAGCCGCCGACCCGGTGGCCGACGCCCGGAATCAGCGTCACCGCCAGCAGCACGATACCGCTCAGGAACAGCCACGGCGCGAGCCGTTGCAAATGCACCATCGGCACGCGAAACGCAATGAGTCCGAACACCACGCCCACACCAAGGAACGATGCCTGCCGCACCAGATAGTAATTGGCGTCGTAGCCGGTGAACCCGCTGGCCTCGGCGGTGGCGATGGAGGCCGAATAGACCATCACCAGCCCGAGCACGAGCAGCGCCAGCGCCGACCAGATCAGGGCTGGGTCGAGTTCGCTGACCGCCGTCTGCGGCTTCACCAGCCGTCCGACCGTGCGCGCGGCGATGCGGTCGCGTCCGGAGGACGTGGCAAGGAAACCTCGGCGCAGGGAAGTCGCCAGGCTCATCGCGCCTCTCCCTGCAAAGCCCGCACCGTTTCGATGAACACCTCGGCGCGATGCGCGTAATTGCGGAACATGTCCCAACTGGCGCAGGCGGGCGACAGCAGCACGCAATCGCCCGACTGGGCCTGACCCGCCAGCCAGCGCACGGCCTCTTCCAGCCGGGCGAAAGAGGCGGTCGGCAAGCCGCAAGCGGCAATGGCCTGTCCGATCGCGCCGCCGTCGCGCCCGATCAGGGCCACGGCGCGACCGTGCTGCGCCAGCGCGCTTTCGAGCGGCGCGAAATCCTGCCCCTTGCCGTCGCCGCCCAGCACGATGGCGAGCTTGCACCCCATGCCTTCGATAGCCGCCAGCGTCGCGCCGACGTTGGTGCCCTTGGAGTCATCGACATAGCGCACGCCGCCGAACTCGGCCACCGTTTCGACGCGGTGCGGCAAACCCTTGAACGTCCTGAGCGCGGGCAACACGCGCGCGGCCTCGACGCCGATGGCCCGACACAGCGCCAGTGCTGCCATGGCGTTGGCGGCGTTGTGCAGTCCCTTGATCGGCAGTTCGTCGAGCGAAATCAGGCGTTCCTTGCCGAAACAAATCGCGCCGTCTTCCAGCCCGTAATGCCCGGCGCGCGGCGCGGGATCGAGTCCGAACGTCACCATGCCGAGGCCGCAGGTGCCCAGCCCGAGGCTGTCGTCGTCGTCGCGGTTCAGGACCCGCTCGGTGGCGGGATGCTGAAAAATGCGCGCCTTGGCCTGCGCGTAGGCGGCCAGCGAATCGTAACGGTCGAGGTGATCCTCGCTCACGTTCAGCACCGTCGCGGCGTGCGCCGCCAACCGATGCGTGATTTCCAGCTGAAAACTGGACAGCTCCAGCACCCATGCTTGCGGCAGTTGCCCCGCATCGAGCGCTGCCGCCAACGCATCGAGCAGCGAAGGCGAGATGTTGCCGCAGGCAATGGCGGGCACGCCCGCTCCGTTGAGCAGATGCGCGGTGAGCGCCGTTGTGGTCGTCTTGCCATTGCTGCCGGTGATCGCCAGCACTTTGGAATCCGGCGCGACCTTGGCAATGGCATCGGCGAACAGATCCACTTCGGAGACGATGGGCGAGACGCTTTCGGCGGCGACGATCTCCGGCGTCGCCCTCGGCACTCCGGGCGAGAGCGCCAGATAATCCGCGCCCGCGAACGTCTCCGCCGTAAACGGCCCGGCGAGCACGTCGATTTCCGGCGCGAAAGCGGCGAGCAGCGCACGGTTGGGCGGCGCCATACGGCTGTCGGCAACGCGCACGCGCGCGCCTTGGCGATGCAGCCATTTGGCCATCGCCAGTCCCGACTCACCGAGCCCCACCACCAGAAAACGTTTGCGCGCCAGCTCCATGTCCGTTATCTCAGCTTCAGCGTGGACAAACCGACAAACACCAGCATCAGGGTGATGATCCAGAAACGGACCACCACCTGCGTCTCCTTCCAGCCGCTTTGTTCAAAGTGGTGGTGCAGTGGGGCCATGAGCAGAATGCGCCGCCCCACGCCATACTTTTTCTTGGTGTATTTGAACCAGCCCACCTGAGTCATCACCGACAGCGTCTCCACCACGAACACGCCGCCCATGACGAACAAAACGATTTCCTGCCGCACGATCACCGCCACACAACCGAGCGCCGCGCCGAGCGCCAGCGCCCCCACGTCGCCCATGAACACCTGCGCCGGGTAAGCGTTGAACCACAGAAAGCCAAGCCCCGCGCCGCAGATGGCGCCGAGCACGATGCACAGTTCGCCCGCGCCGGGGATGCGCGGCAGGCCCAGATAGGGCGCGAGTTCCGCGTGCCCGGAGACGTAGGCGAAGGCTGCCAGCGCCCCGGCGACCATCACCGTCGGCATGATCGCCAGCCCATCCAGTCCGTCGGTGAGGTTGATGGCGTTGGAAGAACCGACGATGACGCAATAGGTGAGTACCACGAAGCCGAAGGCGCCCAGCGGATAAGCGATGTTCTTGAAAAACGGCACGATCAGTTCGGTCTGCGCCGGGTTGTCGGTGGAAAACGCGATGAAGAGCGCCGCCCCCACGCCGAGCACCGATTGCCAGAAAAACTTCCAGCGCGCCGCCAACCCGTTCGGGTCGCGGTAAACCACTTTTTTCCAATCGTCGTACCAGCCGACGATGCCGTAGCCAAGCGTGACCACCAGCACCGTCCACACGTAACGGTTGGTGAGATCGCCCCACAACAGCGTGGTGATCGCCACCGAAATCAGGATCAGGATGCCGCCCATCGTCGGCGTTCCGGACTTGACCAGATGCGTTTGCGGCCCGTCAGTGCGCACCGCCTGCCCGATCTTCTTGGCGGCGAGCCAGCGGATGATGCGCGGCCCGAAGGCGAGCGACAGGAACATCGCGGTCATCGCCGCCAGCACCGTGCGGAACGTGATATAGCCGAACACCCCGAAACCGCTGACGTGCAGGCTGTTGAGCCATTTTGCAAATATGAGCAACATCAGCCAAGCCTCCCCGGATTCGTGGCGAGCGCGGCCAACGCGTCTGCCACCCGTTCCATGCGCATGAAGCGCGACCCTTTCACCAGCACCGTAGCGTTGGCCTCCAGCCGGGGCACGAGCGCTGCCACCAGCGATTCCACCGAACCAAAATGCAAACCCCCTTCGCCGAAGTTGCGCCCGGCCACTTCGCTCATCGTGCCGAGCGTATATAACGCGCCAATGCCCTTGCTCTTGGCGTAGCCACCGACTTCGTCATGCGCCTGCGCGCTGGTTTCACCCACTTCGCCCATGTCGCCCAGCACAAGGAAGGTCGCCCCCGGCATCTGCGCCAGCACGTCGATGCCCGCGCGCACCGAATCAGGGTTGGCATTGTAAGTGTCATCGAGGATCAGTGCACCTTGCGGCCCCTGCCGCCGTTGCAAACGTCCGTGCGTGCCGCCGTAGCTCGCCAGCCCCCTCGTCACCGCTGCAAGCGGCACCCCGGCGGCCAGACATGCGGCGGCGGCGGCCAGCGCGTTCGTCACGTTGTGCTCGCCCGGCACGTTCAGTTCGCACTCGGCATCGCCCCAACGAGTGTCGAGCATCAGCTGCGCGCCGAGTCCATGCACCGCGGCGCGGCCATGCACCGTGGCGGCGTTCTTTATGCCGAAGGTCACGATTTCACGCCCGGCGTTGCCCGCCAGCCATACGGCGGCGTACGGGTCGTCGGCGTTGACCACCGCCACGCCCTTTTCGCCCAGCCCGTCGTAGATGCAGCCCTTTTCTCTGGCGACTTCGGCCAGCGTTCCCATGCCTTCGAGGTGGGCGCGCTGCGCATTGTTGACCAGCGCCACCGTCGGGCGCGCAAGGTTCGTGAGATAAGCGATCTCGCCGGGGTGGTTCATGCCCATTTCGAGTACCGCCGCCTTGTGCTGCGCGGTGAGGCGCAACAAGGTGAGCGGCAGGCCGATATCGTTGTTGAAGTTGCCGCCGGTGGCGAGCACCGCATCATCGTCCCCCGCCCAGGCGCGCAGGATCGCGGCGGTCATCTCCTTGACGGTCGTCTTGCCATTGCTGCCGGTGATGCCAACGAGCGGAATGGCGAAACGCGCCCGCCAGCCCGCCGCGAGAGTGCCGAGCGCGCGCCGCGTGTCATCGACCGTGAGGCGTATCGCCGTACTCGCCGGGTGTTCGGCTTCCCAACGCGCATCGACCATGACCGCCGCCGCGCCATCTTTGAGCGCCGCGTCGATGAAATCGTGGCCATCGAAACGGTCGCCGCGCAGGGCGACGAAAAGCTGACCGGGCACGATGGCCCGGCTATCGGTGCCCACGCAGCTGAATCGGGCCGCACCCGCAGCACGCGCGCCGTGGCCGGCAAGTAAAGCAAGCGCCTCGTCCAGCGTCAGCATGCCTTCCCCCTTCTGGCGGCGAGCGCCTGTTCAGCGTGCGCCACATCCGAAAACGGATGGCGAACGCCGCGAATTTCCTGATAAGGCTCATGCCCTTTGCCCGCCAGCACGATCACATCGCGCGCATCGGCTTCGAACACGGCGCTGCGGATCGCCTCGGCGCGCTCGATGAGCGCGCCCGCGCCCGTACCCGTGCCGGCGAGAATGTCGGCGATGATGGCCTCCGGCGCTTCGGAGCGCGGGTTGTCGCTGGTGACGAGGATGCGATCCGCGAGCCGGCTCGCCGCCGCGCCCATCTGCGGACGCTTGCCATGATCGCGGTCGCCCCCGCAGCCGAACACGCACAGCAGCCGCCCGCCGCGCGATTCGGCGGCGGGACGCGCAGCTTCGAGCACCTTCGACAGCGCATCCGGGGTATGGGCGTAATCGACGATGACGAGCGGCTCGTCATGGCCACCGACCAGCTGCATGCGCCCCGGCGGCGGGGTGAGCGTGCGCGCCACATCGAGCGCCGCATCGAGCGCGACGCCGCGCGCGAGCAGCGCGCCGAGCACCGCGAGCAGGTTGGAGACATTGAACGCCCCGGCCAGCCGCACCGCCACTTCCACGCGCGTGCCGTTCCACGCCACGCCGAACGCCTGCCCACCGGCGCTGGCACGCAAATCGCATGCCAGCAGCGGGCGCACATGCGGCACGGCGGCAGCGCGAGCCGGGCTCAGGCTATAGCCGATCGTGTCCATGCCGCGCGCCGCAAGTTTTTTCGCCAGATCGAAGCCGAAAGCATCGTCGAGGTTGACGACCGCCGTCGCGATGCCGGGCAACTCGAACAGCTTTGCCTTGGCCGCGCCGTAGGCTTCCATCGTGCCGTGATAGTCGATGTGATCGCGCGTGAGGTTGGTGAAGATCGCCACATCGAACGCCGCGCCGTTGACACGTTCCTGATCCAGCCCGATCGAGGAGACTTCCATCGCCGCCGCGCCCGCGCCATCCTTCACGAACCCGGCCAGCAGCCGGTGCAGTTCGAGGGCATCCGGGGTAGTGTTGAGCGCCATATCGAGCACGCCGGGGAAGCCGTTGCCGAGCGTGCCGACGACGCCGCAGCGCTCGCCCAAGGCTTCGATGGCGCGCGCCAGCCATTGGCTGACGGTCGTCTTGCCGTTGGTGCCGGTCACCCCCGCGAACCACAACTTTTCCGAGGGCCGCCCATAAATTTCATGCGCCAGATAGCCGCCGAGCGCGCGAAGCCCCGCAACGGGGAAAGCGCGCAACCGCTGACTCGCCGCCGGCAGCTGGAAGCCGTCGCCGCTCTCATAGAGCGCCGCCGCCGCGCCGTTGGCGAAGGCATCGGCAATGAAGCGCCGCCCGTCGCTCGCCGCGCCCGGCCAGGCCGCGAACACCTCGCCCGCGCCGCAGCGGCGCGAGTCGGCGGTAATGCCGTTCGCGTCGACCCCGGCTTGGGCAAGGCGGGCGAGCACGTCGGTGGCGCGCATCACAAACCTCCTGGCGCCGGCGCCATCGCGGTCAGTTGCGGCGAGACAAGCGGCGCATCGGGCGCGACGCCGAGCGCGCGCAGGGAGCCTTCCACCACCCGCGCGAACACCGGCGCGGCCACCATGCCGCCGAAATGCTGATCGGCGGAAGGCTCATCGATCGTCACCGCCACCACCAGCCTCGGATTGGAGGCCGGGGCAAGGCCCACGAAAGATGACACGTATTTGTTCACGTAGCGCCCGCCCTCGATCTTGTTGGCGGTGCCGGTCTTGCCCGCGACGCGATAACCCGCGACCTGCGCCCGCGTCGCGGTGCCGCCCCGGTCGACCACGGTTTCCATCATCCGCCGCACCTCGCGCGCCACGCGCGGCGAGAACACTTGCGTACCTTGCGGCGGCGTGTCGATGCGCGTGAGCGACAGCGGCAACAGATCGCCTTCGCGCGCGAAAGCGAGATACGCGCGCGCGACCTGGATCAGGGTCACGGAGAGGCCGTGTCCGTAGGACATCGTTGCCTGCTCGATGGGCCGCCACTCTTTCGCGGGGCGCAGATTGCCGCGCGCCTCGCCCGGAAAACCGAGATCGAGCGGCGCGCCAAAACCGAGACGATCGTAATACGCCCACATCTGCTCGGGCTTGAAGCTCAGCGCCATCTTCGCCGCGCCGATGTTCGACGACTTCTGGATGACTTCGGCCACGGTGAGCGTGCGATACGAATGCGTATCGTGGATGATGCGCCCGCCGAGGGAGAAATGCCCCGATTCGGTGTCGATTGCCGTCGTGGAGCGAAATTTGCCGCTCTCCAGCGCCATTGCCGCAATGAACGGCTTCATGACCGACCCCGGCTCGAAAGTGTCGGTGAAAACGCGGTTACGCAATTGCGCCCCGGTGAGATGAGTCCGGTCGTTGGGGTTGAAAGTCGGCGCATTGACCAGCGCCAGCACTTCTCCGGTCTGGGCATCGAGCACCACCACCGACCCCGCCTTGGCGCGGTTGTGCTGCACCGCCTCGCGCAAGGCGCTGTAGGCGAGATACTGGATCTTGGCATCCATCGCCAGCGTCAAATCCTCACCGTTGCGCGGAGGACGGATCGACTCTGGATCGTCTACCACCTGCCCACGCAGGTTTTTCTTGATGCGCCGCAGCCCCGCCTGCCCCGCCAGCACGCGCTCGAAGGAAAGTTCGATGCCTTCCTGTCCGCGATCCTCGACGCTGGTGAAGCCCAGCATGTGCGCCATGACTTCACCGCTCGGATAGAAGCGGCGGAATTCATTTTGCTGGTGGATGCCGGGAAGACCGAGCGCCGCGACCTTGCGCGCCAGCTCTGGCGGCACCTGCCGCTTGAGGAAAACGAAATCGCGCCCGGCGGCAAAGCGGGCGTTGAGCTCACGCACACCCATATCGAGCAGTTGCGCCAGTTGCACCACCTGCTCCGGCGTGAGCTGACGAGCGTCGGACGGAATCGCCCAGATCGAATTGACCTCCGTACTCCCCGCCAGCAAATTATCGTTGCGGTCGGTGATGCGGCCGCGCGTGGCAGGCACTTCGAGCACACGGGCATAGCGCGATTCGCCCTCGGCGCGCAGAAATTCGCTACGGAAAAATTGCAGATAGAGCACGCCGCCCACCAGCGCGGTCATCGCCACCAACAACCCGCGCAGCACCAGCCGCGCGCGCCACTGCGGAACGCCCAGCTCCAGCAACGGATTGTGATTGAATGTGACGACTTTCTTGCGCGCGCGAGTCACGGCTTATCCTCCAGCACCAGGATTTGCCCTGCCTGCGGTTGCAGCATCCCGAGCCTTTCGCGCGCAATTTTCTCAACATTGCGATGCGTGATCAGCGAACTTTGCTCGATTTGCAGATCGCCCCATTTTTTATTCAGCTCGCGCTCGGTTTTCTGCTCGGCTTCGAGGCCGCTGTACAGATTGCGCGCCACGTCGCGCGACTTGATGACCCCGATCGCACTAAAAATGGCAAGCACGACGAGCAACGCACCGAAGAAGGCTTCGAAGCGGATCATGCCGCCCTCCTTCCGAGTCGCTCGGCCACCCGCATCGTGGCGCTGCGCGCCCGCGGATTGGCCGCCACTTCTTCTTGCCCGGCGCGGCGCGCCCGCCCCACCAGCGCCAGACGCGGCGGCGGCAGATCGGCCGCCTTGACCGGCAGGCGCGCGGGCAGTTGCGCCGGGCGCGACTCGTCACGCATGAACCGCTTGACGAGCCGATCTTCGAGCGAATGAAAACTGATGACCACCAGCCGCCCGCCCGTGCGCAACCGCTCCACACACTGCGGCAGCACGCTCGTCAGCTCGCCGATCTCCTGATTAACGAAAATCCGTATAGCCTGGAAGCTGCGCGTCGCCGGATGCTGCCCCGGCTCGCGTGTGCGGACCGCCTGTTCCACGATCTTGGCAAGTTGTCCTGTGGTTGCAACAGCGCTCCCTGTCCGAGCATTTGCAATCGCCTTTGCAATCGCATGAGCAAACCGCTCTTCTCCATAGTCCCTGAGTACCTCGGTGATTTCGGCGACGGAGGCTTCCGCCAGCCATTGCGCCGCGGTGCGTCCGCGGCTGGTATCCATGCGCATGTCGAGCGGCGCTTCGAAGCGAAAGCTCATACCGCGCGCGGCAACGTCGAGCTGCGGTGAAGAAACGCCCAGATCGAGCAAGACGCCATCGATTTCATCCACGCCGAGACGCTCAAGCACCCTCTCCAGTTCGCTGAACGGCGCATGCACGAGCGTGAAGCGGGGATCGTGGATGGCGGCGCCAGCGTCGATGGCCTGGGGGTCGCGGTCGAGCGCGATGAGGCGCCCCGCTTCGCCCAGACGAGCAAGCACCGCGCGGCTGTGGCCGCCGCGCCCGAAGGTGCCGTCGACGTATACGCCATCGCCCCGGATCGCCAGGGCTTCGACGGCTTCGTGAAGCAACACGGCGATATGCATGCTCGCCCCGCCCATCACAAGGCCAGACTATCGAAACCGGGCGGCAGGCCCGTTTCGGCCAGCGCCATCATTGCTTGCTGTTGCCGCTGCCATTTCGCATCGGCCCACAGCTCGAAGTGAGATCCCTGCCCGACGAGCCACACCTGCTTTTCCAGCGCCGCGAACTGGCGCAGGCTCGGCGCGAGCAGCACGCGCCCGGCGGCATCCAGCGCTTCGTCCTGCGCATAGCCGACCAAGAGACGCTTCAGCAGCGCGGCATGGGAATCGAGGCTGGGGACGGCCAGCACCTGATCGCGAATGGGCGACCAGGCAGGCACGGGATAGACGAGCAGGCAGCCGTGCGGATGAGCGGTGATGACCACCTGCCCATCTTCCGAGGCCAACGCCTCACGATGCCGCGCCGGAATCGCAAGGCGTCCCTTGGCATCGAGATTGAGCGCCGTCGCTCCCTGGAACATCGCTCCCCCTGCTCGCTTTACGGTGCACTGTGCACCACCAATCCCCACTATTGAAGCCCGGATTGTCGTTCATTCCTAAAAAAAAAGAAATTATTTTTTAGCATAACAATCTATCGCCGCGCAATAAATCACAAAAAATCAGTATAGATAGCAATTGATCTTCATGGTCGACATTAACTTTTGCCAAGGCCATGAAAAAGTGGTGAAAAGTGGGATCAATGTCGGCCGGCATCCCGCCACGGGTGGCACACGGCCCGAGAGCAAGGCACAGTGCGGGAAAACACGCCGCGGGCGCGCCCGGCAGAGCACGAAAAGGCAGGGACGTGGGAAGGGACGCGAAAAAGAAAAAGGGAAGTTCGCCGATAAGCCGGGTTCTGTCGAGCGCACCGAAATGCGCCGGGCAGTCATTCATCTTGGCGGCGCGTTACCGCGCCGCTCCAGCGGCCTACCCGGAAGCGGCGCGAGCCACGCCATCGCTTCCCTATTTGGCCTTGCCCCGGATGGGGTTTGCCGTGCCACCGCCGTTACCGGCGGCGCGGTGGGCTTTTACCCCGCCGTTTCACCCTTACCTGATCTCACACCTTGAAGAGCTCGCCCTTCAAAGTGGACTTTGCCGCTTTACGGCGGCGCCGTCCGAGCCATCGGCGGTTTGCTTTCTGTTGCACTTTCCGTCGCCTCGCGACGCCCGGCCGTTAGCCGACATCCTGCTCTATGGGGCCCGGACTTTCCTCCGCGCAACCCGTGCGCAGCGACTGCCTGGCGAACTTCCCGGGGAGATTATAGCGGCGGGGTGCTGTACCAGGGCGGGCGGCGGCAGTGTGCGCGAGATTCTGCGACGCAATCAGTTGCCCGATATTTTCCGCCGCTGGCGCAAACATCGGCCAGCGGTCACGCATGTCCATCACGCGAAACGTCGTGGAGCCACCGTGTAGCCGGTGGTGAGCGTGACTTCGGGCAGATCGCCCGTGCGCGTTACCACGAGCACATCGGATGTCTGAAACACCTTGAATGCGAACGGGAACGAAGTGTTGTAGCCATCGCCCAGGAACGGGCCTGCCTTGCGGACTTCGCTGGAGATCAGGATGGCCTACGGCGAGGCAAGGTATTGTTCGCTCGCCTAGTTGAACGGTCGGGTGGTTTATCTGGTATGGACGCAACGAGAGGACGCGGTGCGCGTCATCTCCTGCCGCGAAGGAACACGACATGAAATCAGACGTTATAGCGAAAACGCCTTTTGACAAGGGCGCGATGGCGGCGGCGCTGGCCGCCGCGCCGGAACGGGTGGATGACCCCGACTGCCCCTATGATCCCAACGACCTCGCCGCCGTGGAAGCTTTTTGGAAAAACGCCATCGTCAGCCATTCGCCCGTGGAACTGAAGACGAAGCTGGCGGCGCGCAGACGGCGCGGCGCGCAGAAAGCGCCCGTCAAGGAGCGCGTCACGCTGCGCCTTTCCCCCGAAGTGGCGCAGTTTTTCAGGGCCACCGGCCGGGGCTGGCAAACGCGCATGGATAGCGCGCTCCAGGACTGGATCAAATCACATTCCACGGCCTCCTGAGAGCCGCACGTCCGCCCCCGGACCGTGGCGTTACTGCCGGACCTCATTGTGAAAAGCCCGCGCGAGGCGGGCAAGGGGGCAGGATGCCACGGCGCGGGGCCGAAAGAAAGCTCGGCATGCTGCACCGGGCGGTACAGATCGACGATCTCAGGGTGCCACCCAACAACCGGCTGGAAAAACTCTCCGGCGACAGGGAGGGTCAGTGGAGCATCCGCATCAACGACCAATGGCGCGTGTGCTTCGTATGGCGTGACGGGGAGGCTTTCGAGGTCGAAATCGTGGATTACCATCGTTAAAGGAGAAGCATCGCCATGATGCAGAACAGGATGCGTCCGATTCACCCCGGCGAAGTGTTGCGCGAAGAATTTCTTGTGCCGATGGGCATCTCCGCGCATGCGCTGGCGTTGGCGCTGCACGTTCCCGCACCGCGCATCAACGATATTGCGCGGGAGCGCCGCGGCATCACTGCGGATACGGCTCTTCGGCTTTCCGCTTATTTCGGCACCAGCGCGGAATTTTGGATGGGGCTGCAATCCGATTACGACACTGCGCGCGCGAGAGAGATGCTCGCGGACACGCTGGGGAGCATCGAACGCTGGCATGGATAAACCACCCACGCCTGACTACCGCCGCCCCTCGGCCATCGCCTCGATCCCCGTCCAGCTGCGATTGATCTGCGTCGACGGCAGGCCGAAATAAGACCCCGCGGTGTCGATGGCCGCTTTCCGGAAAGCCTTGGTGAGCAGGCGCCGCCAACTCGTTGCCATGCGCGTTGCCGAGCATCAACGGCTCTCGGTCAGCCATGCCGCCGCAAGAAAGAGCATTGAGATGCTGATCAAGGCGATCCGC
>JAIRXQ010000045.1 GCA_031268195.1 Azoarcus sp.
GGGCTTTATCCGATGAACGGGCGCGTGCCGTTCCACATGGGCGGCGTGCGCACCTCGGCGCTGATCGCGCAGCGGCTCACCACCAAGATGCACCGCGAACTGATCGCCTGGAGCGCGCACGGCGAGGCGGGCCTGTGCGGGGCGTATTTCTCGCCGGTCGTCGACAAACGCTCTTACAAGACCCAACTCATCCATCCGACTCCCAATACCGACAAGGTGGGCGGCAAGTGCTGCCAGCCCTGGGGACGCAGCACGATCCTCTGGGGCGCGGGCAAGGAATACCCGGCGCGGGGCGAGGATTTCGCGTTTCTGCTTTTCAGGAAAAGGAATTGCTGTGTCGGCTACTGATACCTCATTGCCCCGCGCGCTCGTCGTCATGTTCCTCGCCACGGGCGCCGCCGCTGCCGCGCCGCCGGAAGCAATCGTTACCGACGCGGACATCGAACGCGCCCGGCAGGAGCAGCCCACGATCACCGAGGCCGACATCGAACGGGCGCGCTCGAAGCACCAGACACCCGTCGAGACGCAGGCTGCGTCCATCTCGTCTCCCATCCTCGACGCCCTGCCGCAGCCGGTGACGAAGACGCCCATCGATCTCGACGCCTTGGCGCGCGGGTTTCCCGTCGATGCGCAGGGCATCCAGGCATTCGACAACGGCCCCGCGCTCTTCGTCTTCGTGAGCCTCGCCATGCCGCGACCGACGCTGGAGCGCTTGGTCGAGCAGGCGGCGCGCGCCCGGGCGCGGCTCGTCATCCGGGGATTTACAAACGGATCACTGAAGGAGACCGTGGCGCAAATCCAGCCGCTCATCGGCACGCGCAAGGTGGCGATCCAGATTGATCCCCGCGCCTTCGACCGTTATGGCGTCGACAAAGTCCCGAGCTTCGTGCTGGAGCGCACGGGCACGCCCCAGCGCGCCTGTACTGCCGATGCCTGCGGGGTTCCCGAAGCCTATGTCCTCGTCGCGGGCGACGTGAGCCTCGTCTACGCCCTGGAATCCATGCGGCGCATGGTGCCGGCTTTCGGGATGGAAGCGACTCATTTCATCAAGCGTCTGAAACCATAGGGAACATCACCACCAGCAGCGCCAACCAAGGCACGACTTTTTTCATCTCCGACAGAAAAACGCTCCTGGCAGGCTTGTTTCTTCTTTGCAAAGGCCGACGAGGCAAAGCTTATTTGTTTCATGGTGGCAGCCAAGGCCAGGGAAAACATTTATACGAAATATATTTCAACGCAATCTTTAATCAGGGATTCCCTGGTTCTGGCAGCCATTGAGCACTTCGAGCCAGAACACGTGGGCAGGCTCCTCGCCCCTGAAATCAAGGCGAAAGTAGCCTGCATAATCGGCGTCGACGGGCAGGTCGACGGGTTTGTTATCGAAGAAGGCCCGGCAAATCCGGTTGCTGGGCTTGCCTTCGCATTCGGCTTTCGGAAAGCGCGCCTTGAAGCTCTGGTAGGTCATGTCCGGGTCGAGCGGCTTGCCATCGAATTCCACACGATGCCCCACGGCCCGGATGTTGGTCTCCCAGCGCAGGCGTTCCACCCGCACCATCAGTGGCGTCTGTTTGGGGTCGTAGTTGCCGCTCGTGAGCGTCTTTTGCAAATCGACACCAGGGTTCTCTTGTGCAACGAAGGCGAGGTTTACCACCAAACCCCTGCCAAACAGAAACAGGGCGCGCGCGTTTTCGCAATTTGAGCGCACGTTCGGGCGGTATTCCTGCTTGGCGCCTTGCCAAAAGTCTTCCGGCAAGCGCCTCACGTCAAACGGGTAGGCGATCTCGATGCCGTCCACCGTCACGGTTCCGACATGAGTACCCCATACTTCCGCTTGTGCGGGGACGATTGGCAACAGGATGAGCATCGCCAGTCGAACGAACCATTTCATGCTGTTCAATCCTCCATCCGGTAAAACTCGCCATCGGCATATACACCCGCACCGAATCCACATGCGCCCTTGAGCGTTTTGACATGAGCGGTGTTCTTGCCGAAGTCAAAGGCGATTTCACAGCCGATCTCTCCGGTGGTTTCCGCCTCGGAGCCTTCCTCAGAACCACGATAGAGGGCGTGGCGCAGGTTCAACGGCATCTCCAGACCAATGTTCCCCATGTTCAGACCACCGAGGATCGCTCTCGGCCCTGCGCGCAGGAATTCGGCTCCGATTTCATACTTGCCGCGTTCCTTGTTCACCTGAATGTTTGTCCAAATCCCCTGACCGGCGTATTGCACGTATTCGCCCTCGATCCGTTCAGGGACGGCATCGAGTTGAGAGCGGATTTTTTCGAGGTTGAACCGGCTGGTGGGGTCGTCTGCGATTATCGACATCCACGCGCGGGCATGGAGGGCTTTACCTTCCTGCACGTAGGTGAGCGCCACGTTGTTGTAGGCAACGGCGAGCCGATGATCCCAATTGCGGCCTCCTGTGTCGCAGTATTCCAGCAAGAAGACTTGCGTCAGAAATTCGTGGCGAGCCGCAGTGTATTGCTTCTGCCGATAGAGCTTCGCGCCTTTGTCGGCGAAGGATTCAATCCTCTTGCAATCCATCTCCAAAGCTTGTTCGACTTTCGACGAATCGTCTCCGGCAGCGCGCCAGAGTTTTTCGATGTAATCCCATTTGTCTTCGGCATGCGCCACAGGCATCGAAACAAATGCAAACAGGATCGCCAGAATGGAGATAGAACGGCACATGAGCATAGGACTTCCGAAGGACGGAGCAGAACAAGGATCGCGGTAATAGTAACCCATGACGGCTTGCGCTGCGCCGTGCTGGCGGCGGTGGCAGGGCAATCGCACGAACCCAGCTTGCCGCTACACCTCCATGCCGAACAAGTGTGCGCGATAGAGATCGGAAGTTGCGGCGACGAGTCGTCGCACCTTGATGCCGCCTTTGCGCGGGA
>JAIRXQ010000050.1 GCA_031268195.1 Azoarcus sp.
CCCGCGCAAAGGCGGCATCAAGGTGCGACGACTCGTCGCCGCAACTTCCGATCTCTATCGCGCACACTTGTTCGGCATGGAGGTGTAGCGGCAAGCTGGGTTCGTGCGATTGCCCTGCAGGTATCGCCGCCTAGTTGAGCGCGCGCCTCTACAGGTGCTAGAATGATCGGCTCGTCTTCCCGGGGAGTCCCGGAAAGACAAATTCGCACGCCGGATCGTCGGGGTCCGCGGCCTGCACATGAACACAGGCTGCGGTACTGGCGAGAACCTCTGGTTCGATGCCCGATCCGGCGGAGGTCAACCCTGAAAACTGGAGTTCTCCATGTCTGTCACGATGCGCCAGATGCTCGAAGCGGGCGTCCACTTTGGCCACCAAACCCGCTTCTGGAATCCGAAGATGGCGCAATACATCTTCGGCCACCGCAACAAGATCCACATCGTCAATCTCGAAAAGACGCTGGCCAAATATAACGAAGCGATCGATTTCGTGCGCAAACTCGCGGCCAACCGCGGCACGATCCTCTTCGTGAGTACCAAGCGCCAGGCGCGCGAAATCCTTGCCGAGGAAGCCAGGCGCGCCAGCATGCCCTTCGTCGACGAACGCTGGCTCGGCGGCATGCTCACCAACTTCAAGACCGTCAAACAGTCGATCAAGCGCCTGAAAGAGCTGGAGGCCGTCGTCGAAGACGGCTCCATCGAAAAGCTCTCCAAGCGTGACGCCCTGACGACGCGCCGCGAGCTCGACAAGCTCCACAAATCCATCGGCGGCATCAAGGACATGGTCGCTTTGCCGGACGCGCTGTTCGTGATCGACGTGGGCTATCACAAGATTGCCATCACCGAAGCGCAAAAGCTCGGCATCCCCGTGGTGGCGGTGGTCGATACCAACCACTCGCCCGATGGCGTGGATTACGTCATCCCTGGCAACGACGACTCGTCGCGTGCCATTCGCCTGTATGCGCGCGGCGTGGCCGATGCGGTGCTGCAAGGCCGCAGCCAGTCGCAGACGGAAATCGTCGAAGCGGGCAGCGAGGAATTCGTCGAAGTCGAAGAATCGGCCGAAGAGCAGGCCTGATTTCCAATTGGGCTCATTCGCGGCGGGCTTCGAGCCCGCCGCGTTGCAGTAAACGAACAAGGAGTTTTCAGCATGGCGGACATTACCGCAAGCATGGTCAAGGCGTTGCGCGAGAAGACCGACGCACCGATGATGGAATGCAAGAAGGCGCTCACCGAAGCGGGGGGCAACATGGCCAAGGCCGAGGAAATCCTGCGCGTGAAGCTGGGCAACAAGGCGACCAAGGCCGCCAGCCGCATCACCGCCGAGGGCCAGGTGGCAATCGCCATCGTCAACGGCGGCAAGCTCGGCGCGATCCTCGAAGGCAACTGCGAAACCGACTTCGTTGCCAAGAACGACGAATTCAGGGCACTGGTGCAAAACGCCGCCCAACTGGTCGTAGACAAGAATCCCGCCGACGTGGCGGCGCTCTCCGCGCTGCCGTCGGGCACGGGCACGCTGGAATCCACCCGCGCCACGCTGGTCGGCAAGATCGGTGAAAACCTGACCCTGCGCCGTTTCCTGCGCCTCGAAGCCAAGGGTACGTTCTATTCCTATATCCACAACGGTGCAAAGATCGGCGTCCTGCTCGATCTCGTGGGCGGCGACGAACAACTGGGCAAGGATCTGTCGATGCACATCGCCGCCTCCAAGCCCAGGACGCTGGACGCCTCCGGCGTGGACGCCGAACTGATCGAGACCGAACGGCGCATCGCCATCGAAAAGGCGCGCGAAGCGAACAAGCCCGAAGCGATGCTGGACAAGATTGCCGAAGGCGCGGTGCAGAAGTTCCTGCAAGAAGTCACGTTGCTTGGGCAAATCTTCGTCAAGGCCGAGGACGGCAGGCAAACCGTCGATCAGCTTCTGAAGGCCAGGGGCGCCTCCGTTGCGGGCTACACGCTCTACATCGTGGGCGACGGACTGGAGAAGCGTTCCAACGACTTCGCCGCCGAAGTGGCACAGCAGGCCGCGGCGGCTGCCGCCGCCAAGCAATAACGAGGAGCCGCATATGGCCGCCGCCGCATATTCCCGCATCCTTCTGAAACTGTCGGGCGAAGCCCTGATGGGCGCCAAGGCTTACGGCATCGACGACGAAGTGCTTTCGCGCATTGTCGCGGAAATAGCCGAAGTGTCGATGCTCGGCGCACAGGTGGGCGTGGTCATCGGTGGCGGCAACATCTTTCGCGGCATGGCGGGCGCATCGGACGGCATGGATCGCGCCACCGCCGATTATATGGGCATGCTTGCGACGGTGATGAACGCGATGGCGCTGGGTGATGCCATGCGCCGCGCTGGACAGGCGGCGCGAGTGATGTCGGCGCTCAGGATCGACCAGGCGGTCGAACCTTACATCCGCGGCCGCGCCTTCCATCACCTCGCAGCGGGCAGGGTGGTGATCTTCGCTGCGGGCACCGGCAATCCGTTCTTCACCACCGATACGGCAGCAGCCCTGCGCGGCGCGGAAATCGGGGCGCAGATCATGTTGAAGGCGACCAAGGTCGACGGCATCTACAGCGCCGATCCCAAGAAAGACCCCGCCGCGCAACGCTTCGCCCACATCAGTTTCGATGAGGCCATCGGACGCAATCTGGCCGTGCTCGATGCCGCCGCGTTCGCGCTTTGCCGAGACCAGAAATTGCCGATCAACGTTTTTTCCATCTTCAAACCGGGCGCGCTTCGCCGCGTGGTGATGGGCGAGGACGAAGGCACATTGGTTCATTCCTGAGGGCACAGCAATGATTCCCGAACTCAAGAAAACGATCGAACACAAGATGCAACGGACGGTCGAGACGATCAAGACCGATCTCACCCATATCCGCACGGGCCGCGCGCACACGGGCCTGCTCGATCACATCACGGTCGACTACTACGGTAATCCGACGCCGGTCAATCAGCTCGCCAACGTCACGCTGCTCGACGCGCGCACCATCGGCGTGCAGCCGTGGGAAAAGCCGATGCTCGCCAAGGTGGAAAAAGCGATTCGCGATTCCGACCTCGGTGTGAATCCGGCCAACACCGGCGAAATCATCCGCGTGCCAATGCCGCCGCTCACCGAGGAGCGCCGCCGCGAACTGACCAAAATTGTCAAGCACGAGGGCGAAAACGCAAAGGTCGCCGTGCGGAATATACGCCGTGACGCCATTACGCACTTGAAAGATGCGATCAAGAACAGGACTATCTCGGAAGACGATGAGCGCCGGGCGCAGGACGACATGCAAAAGCTCACCGATTACTATGTTGCCGAGATCGACAAGTTGCTCGCCCAGAAAGAACAGGAATTGATGCAGATTTGATCTGCGCTGGTTGCGATGTCCCCGTCGAGAAACGCACGTGGAGAACCCGATGGCCGGTCGAGGCTTTACCAGTTCCACCCAGTCCATACCCGATATCAGTCAGGGGCCGCGCCACGTCGCGATCATCATGGACGGCAACGGGCGCTGGGCGCGCAAGCGTTTCCTGCCGAGGATGGCCGGGCACACGCGCGGCGTCGAAGCCTTGCGCGGCACGATTCGCGCCGCCATCGAACGCGACGTCGAATATCTCACCGTGTTCGCTTTCAGCTCCGAGAACTGGCGGCGGCCCGCCGAAGAGGTCTCTTTCCTGATGCAGCTTTTCATCAAGTCGCTGCAAAAGGAAGTGAGCCGCCTGCACGAGAACGGCATCCGTTTCCGCGTCATCGGCGATCGCTCGCGCTTTGAGCCCGCGCTGGTGAAGGCCATCGAAGCTGCCGAGGCGCTCACCGCCGGCAACACTCGCCTGCACCTGTCCGTTGCCGCCAACTATGGCGGGCGTTGGGATGTGCTCGCGGCAGCCAATCGCGTACTGGCGAAGAATCCCGGCGCGCGGGAAATCGACGAGGAGGCGCTGGCCGCCGAGTTGTCGATGAGTTTCGCGCCCGAGCCGGATTTGTTCATCCGCACCGGCGGCGAGCAGCGCATCAGCAATTTCCTGCTCTGGCAGCTGGCTTACACCGAGCTTTATTTCACCGATACGCTGTGGCCGGATTTCGACAGTGGCACGCTCGATACGGCTATCGCCTCGTACCGCGAACGCGAACGCCGCTTCGGACGCACGAGCGAACAATTGACGCCTGCCAGAACCGTCGCCGCCAGCCGTGACAGCGATATGGAGTGTCATGCTTAGGACGCGTATCGTCACGGCGCTCGTCATGCTGACCGTGCTGCTGGGGGCTTTGTTTTTCCTGCCCGTCGAGGGCTGGTTCGGTTTCTGCGCCATGCTGTGCGCCGTCGCGGCCTGGGAGTGGGGCGGACTCGCCGGGTGGAGTGCGCGCGCGCGCGTCATCTACGCATTGGCGCTTGGCGTCTTGTGTCTGGGGATTGCCTTGTCCCGATCGGGCGAGACGCTCGTCGTGCTTACCGCCATTGCCATCGCATTCTGGGTGCTGATCGCGCCGTTGTGGCTGCGCTTCAAATGGCCGCTGCGCACATGGAGTGCCATCGTGGTCGGCGTTGTCGTGTTAGTGCCTGCCACGCTGGCGTTCATCGTCTTGCGAAATTTTCTGGACCCGCTCTGGGTGATCATCGTTTCCGCCATCGTCTGGGTGGCGGACATCACGGCTTATTTCTCCGGCCGGGCGTTCGGCGGCAAGAAACTCGCCCCCTCGATCAGCCCCGGAAAAACCTGGGCCGGCGCCATCGGCGCGATCGTCGGAGTCGTGCTCTATGGTCTCGGCATCATTCTTGTGCAGGGTGCATCGACGCGAGAACTCCTGCTGTGCCTGCCCGTTCTCGTTGCCCTGACGGCGCTCTCCATCGTGGGCGACCTGTTCGAGTCGTTGCTCAAGCGGCAGACGGGCATCAAGGACAGCAGCAATCTTCTGCCCGGACACGGTGGCGTGCTCGACCGCATCGACAGTCTGACCTCGACCCTGCCCGTGATCTGCCTGGGCGTGATCCTGCTCATCGCTTCATGAGTCCCCCTTCCCACATCGCCCCGCGCGGCCAGCAAATCGTCATCCTCGGCGCAACCGGCTCCATCGGCGCGAGCACGCTGGAGGTCATCGCCCGCCATCCGGATCGTTACGCCGTGTTCGCCCTCACCGCGCATCGCAACGTCGAGCGCCTCGCGCAGCTGTGCCTGCGCCACGCACCACGCTATGCCGTGCTGGCCGACGAGGCCGCCGCGAAGCAGCTGCGGGAGAAATTGCAAGCCACGCAGTGTCCGACCGAAGTGCTCGGCGGCACGCGAGCCTTGTGCGAAGTGGCGGCCGCCTCCGAAGCCGACGCGGTGATGGCCGCCATCGTCGGCGCGGCGGGGCTGGCTCCGACGCTCGCTGCCGTGCGCACCGGCAAGAAAGTGCTGCTCGCCAACAAGGAAGCCCTCGTGATGTCGGGGCACATCTTCATGGACGCGGTCGCGGCATCCGGCGCCTGCCTGCTGCCCATCGACAGCGAACACAACGCCATCTTCCAGTCTTTGCCCGCCAGCTACCGCCGTGACCCGGACGCGGCGGGCGTGCGCCGCATCCTGCTGACCGGATCGGGCGGGCCGTTTCGCAACGCCTCATCCGAACGGCTGGCGGCCGCGACGCCGGACGAAGCCTGCGCGCATCCGGTCTGGAGCATGGGGCGCAAGATTTCGGTCGATTCCGCCACCCTGATGAATAAAGGGCTGGAAGTCATCGAAGCCCACTGGCTGTTCGGCGTGCCCGCCAACCGCATCGAGGTGCTCATCCACCCGCAAAGCATCGTGCATTCGATGGTCGATTACGTCGACGGCTCGGTCGTCGCACAACTCGGCAACCCTGATATGCGCGTGCCCATCGCCCACGCCCTCGCGTGGCCGGAGCGCATCGAATCGGGTGTGAGCGCGCCCGAGTTCTTCAGCCTTGCCGCCTTGAGCTTCGAGCGCCCGGCCCTCGAGCGTTTTCCCTGCCTCGGCCTGGCGTATCAGGCGCTGGAAGCGGGCGGCGCGGCGCCCGCCGTGCTCAATGCCGCCAACGAAGAAGCGGTGCGTGCATTCCTCGAACGCCGCATCGGCTTTTGCCACATTGCCGAGATCATCACCGCTACGTTGGAATGTAGCGGGAAACTCGACGCCAACGTACTCGCCGCCGTCCTGCATGCGGATGCCCGCGCGCGGGAAATCGCCCGCGAAGAAATCCTGAAACGAAGCGTGCCATGAATCTCATCGTCGATTACATCATTCCCTTCATCATCGCCCTTGGGCTGCTGATCCTCGTGCACGAGCTGGGGCATTACCTCGTCGCGCGCGCGTGTGGCGTCAAGGTGCTGCGTTTTTCCATCGGTTTCGGCAGGCCGCTCGCGAGATGGCAGCCCAAGCCGGACGGAACCGAATGGGTGCTGTCGATCATTCCGCTCGGCGGCTATGTCAAGATGCTGGGCGAAGTCGACGATGGCGAGCTCTCCGAGCAGGAAACGCACCAGGCATTCAGCCGCAAGCCGGTCGGCAAACGTTTCGCTATCGTCGCGGCGGGGCCAATCTTCAACCTGCTGCTGGCGGTCGTGTTGTACTGGGGGTTGTTCGTGGTGGGCACGGAAGAGCTGCAACCCTATATCGCGCCAACCGAATCGGCGGCCAGTCCCGCGCGTGACGCGGGCGTGCGCGACGGCGACCTGGTGTTGGGCGTCGATGGCAATGACGTGAGAAGCTGGCAGGATTTGCGCTGGGCGCTGCTGAAACATGCCGTCGACCGCGATGCCGCAACGCTCGCCGTACGCACCGCGGAGGGCGACACGGCGACACGAATCCTCGATCTGAACGGCTTCTCGCTCGATAGCCCGGAGCAGGAAGATTTGATCACCCGCATGGGCTTGCAGGTGAAGCTGCCGCCCATTGCCCCGCTCGTCGATACCGTCGAGAGCGATGGCGCGGCAGCGCACGCCGGCCTGCGCAAGCTCGATGTCATCCTCGCCATCGACGGCAAGGCGCTTGCCAGCAGCACCGAAGTGGTGAAAATCGTACGCGCCTCCGCCGGGCAAACCCGGATGTTTACGGTGCGCAGAGGGGAAGATCGGCTGGAGATTGCCGTCACGCCGGACGAAAAAAAGCAGGCGGACGGCGCCGTGGTGGGTTACATCGGCGCCGGGTTCGACGCCTCGGCCCTGTTCGCCAACGTGCGCTACACGCCAGGCGCGGCGCTGGTGCGGGCAGGGCGCTTTACCTGGGAGATGAGCGCCCTGAGCCTGAAATCCATCGGGCAACTGATCCTCGGCAACATTTCGCTCAAGAACGTGTCCGGGCCACTCACCATTGCGGATCTCGCCGGAAAATCCGCCCAACATGGATGGGCTGCCTTCATCGGTTTTCTGGCCTTCATCAGCATCAGCCTCGGCATCCTCAATTTGCTGCCGATCCCGGTGCTCGACGGCGGGCATTTACTGTATTATGCGGTCGAATTTGTCCTGCGCAAGCCGCTTTCGGAGCGCGTCGCGGAAACGGGCCAAAAAATCGGTCTGGCGTTTCTGCTCATGCTGATGGCGTTTGCCCTGTACAATGACATCAATCGTTTGATTTCCTGAGAGCCGCATGAATCGTAAGTGCCTTATCGGGCTGGCTGCCGCCCTCTTTATTTCCCTTCCGGCGCTTGCCTTCGAACCTTTCGTGGTCAAGGACATTCGCGTCGAAGGCTTGCAGCGCACCGAAGCAGGCACCGTATTCAACTACCTGCCGGTCAAAGTCGGTGACGTTTTCGATGAATCCCAGGCGAGCGAAGCAATCCGCGCCCTGTTCGAGACTGGTTTTTTCCGCGACGTGCGCATCGAAACGGATCACGACGTACTGGTGGTCGTGGTCGATGAGCGCCCGGCCATCGCAAGGATAGATTTCGTCGGCTTGAAGGAGTTCGATGCCGATGCCATCAAGAAAGGGCTGCGCGACATCGACCTCGCGGAGTCGCGCGCCTTCGACCGCGCGCTGCTCGATCGCGCCGAGCAGGAAATCAAACGCCAATATCTGTCGCGCGGCAAATATGCCGCCACCATCACCACCACGGTGACGCCGCTGGAACGCAACCGCGTCGGCATCACTTTCAATATCGACGAAGGCGATGTCGCCCGCATCAAGCAGATCCGGGTCATCGGCGGCAAGGTGTTCGACGAGGACGATCTGCTCGATATTTTCGATCTCTCCACGACGGGGCTGTTCAGTTGGTACACCAAGAGTGACCAGTATTCGCGCCAGAAACTCGCCGCCGACCTCGAACGCCTGCGCTCGCATTACCTCGACCGCGGCTATCTCGACTTCAACATCGAATCGACGCAAGTCTCGATTACGCCGGACAAAAAAGACATCTACATCACCATCGACATCACCGAGGGTGAGCGCTACACCGTCACCGACGTGCGCTACACGGGCGATCTGATCGTGCCCGAAGCGGAATACCTGAAGCTGACCACCATCCATCCGGGTGAAATCTTCTCGCGTGAAAAACTTACCCAGACCACCAAGGCGATTTCCGACCGTCTGGGCAATGAAGGCTATGCCTTTGCCAACGTCAACGCCTCGCCGGAAGTCAACAAGGAAAAGCGCGAAGTCACCTTTACCATCTATGTCGATCCGGGCCGCAAAGTGTATGTGCGCCGCATCAATGTGGCCGGTAACACCAAGACACGCGATGAAATCATCCGCCGCGAAATGCGCCAGATGGAAAGCGCCTGGTACGATGCCGCCGCGATCAATCGTTCGCGCCTGCGCATCGACAGGCTTGGCTTCTTCGACGAGGTTTCGGTCGAAACGCCGCCGGTGCCGGGTGTCACCGATCAGATCGACGTCAATTTCACGGTCAAGGAACGACGCACCGGCAGCTTGATGCTCGGCCTTGGTTATTCGAGTTCGGAAAAGGTCGTGGCCTCGGCCTCGATTTCGGAAAATAACCTTTTCGGCTCCGGCAAAAACGCCACTTTCACGATCGACACCAGCAGGGCGGGGCGCACCTTCGCGCTCTCCCTGACCGACCCGTATTTCACGGTCGATGGCATCAGCCTCGGCTGGGATGCTTATTACCGGACTTACGATCCGTCCAAGACCTTGTCGATTTCGCCCTACAAAATGGTTTCGGTCGGCACCGGGCTGCGCATGGGCTATCCGATCGCTGAAAACGATACCGTCAGCTTCGGATTGGCTGTCGATCGCACCCGGGTCACGACCTACAGCGAAAGCACCCGGCAATACAAAAAATTCTGCCTGGATTTCGATTGCAAAGGCAAAAACCCGACGGATGAAGCAGAGGGCATCGGCGAAGTCGAGGTCAGCAGCTTGTTGCTCAGCACGGGTTGGGGGCGCGACAGTCGTAACAGCTTCCTTTATCCGACCCAAGGCACATATCAGCGCATCTTCGGTGAAGCCGCCACGCGCCCCGGCGAGTTGCGCTACGGTAAGATTACCTACCAATTCCAGCACTGGATCCCGTTTACTGATACGGTCGCGTTGATGTTCAACACCGAATTTGGCTGGGCCAAGGGATATGATGCCAAGCCGTTGCCGTTCTACAAGAACTTCTACATTGGCGGCATCGGCTCGGTGCGCGGCTATGAGGCGAGTTCGCTGGGACCAAGGGACGAAAACGACGACGCCGTTGGCGGCAATCGCAAGTTCGTCGGCAACATCGAACTCTTTCTCCCGATGCCGGGTTCGGGGCGCGACCGCTCATTTCGCTGGTCGCTCTTCGCCGACGCGGGCTACGTCTGGGGCGAAACCTGGAACGCAGGCAAAAGCGTATTCGAGAAGCAGGAGATCAGCGGCCGCGACCTGCGTTACAGCGCTGGCCTGGCTCTGACCTGGAATGCGCCGATCGGCCCGCTCAAGTTCAGCCTCGGCTATCCGATTCGCAAGAAGGAAGGCGACAAGACCAGACCCTTCGACTTTGTGATGGGCGCGACGTTCTGACCGGAACGAAACGCCTTGCCGGTTCAAAAACGATTTGTGGAGACTTGCGTGAAAGCTCGTGTTTTTTCCTCTTTGCTCGCTATCGCCCTGCTGAGCGCCGCGCCCGTGATGGCGGCGGATCTCAAGATAGGTTTTGTCAATTCCGAAAAGGTCATGCGCGAGGCGGTCCCGGCCGTGCGCGCCCAAGAGCGCCTCGAAAAAGAGTTCACCAAGCGCGACCAGGAATTGAAGCGCATGGTCAGGGACCTGGATGCGCTCAAGAAGGAACTGGAAGGCGGCAAACTTTCCGAAACTGATCGTCGCAACAAGATTCGTGCTCACGACGACCTCGGACGCGATCTCCAGCGTAAACAGCGCGAATTCAGCGAAGACTTCAACCAGCGGCGCAACGAAGAACTTGCCTCGGTGCTGAGCAAAGCGGAAAAAACCATCATACAGATCGCGGAGTCCGAGAAATACGACCTCATCCTGCAGGATGCGGTCTATTACAGCAAAAGCATCGACATCACGGACAAGGTCGTCAAGGCGTTGTCTTCCGACGCCAAGTAAGGCCGCCGACCGACAATGCCTCGAATCGATGCGCTGGTTGCCCAACTCGGCGGAGAACTGGCTGGTGACGGCAACGTAGAGGTTTGCCGGGTTGCGACGCTGGAGCAGGCGGGCGAGGGCGATCTCGCATTTCTCGCCAATCCCAAATATCTTGGACAGTTGAAAGCCAGCCGCGCGGCGGCTTTCATCGTCAAGCCCGCCCAGCGTGATGTGGTTGATGATCGCCCGCGCATTCTGACCAGCGATCCTTACCTGTATTTCGCGCGCGCCTCGCAATGCTTCAATCCGCCGCCGCCGCTCGTGCCCGGCGTGCATCCGCACGCCACGGTGCATGCCCCGGTGCCACCGACGGTTTTCATCGGCCCTGGCGCCGTGGTGGAGGAGGGCGCTTCGTTTGGCGATGGCGTCTCGATTGGCGCCAACAGCTACATTGGACGCGGCGTCAGCATCGGGCGCGGCACACGCATCTACCCGAACGTCACCATCTACGCCAACTGTGTGCTGGGCGAAAACTGTATCGTGCATGCGGGCGCGGTGATCGGTTCCGACGGCTTCGGCTTTGCGCGCGAGTCTACGGGCGCATGGGTCAAGATCCCGCAAGTGGGGCGCGTGCTCATCGGCAACGATGTCGAAATCGGCTCCAATACCTCCATCGACCGTGGCGCGATCGACGACACCGTGATTGCCGACGGAGTCAAACTCGACAACCAGATCCAGATCGCCCACAACGTGCACATCGGACAGTATTCCGCAATTGCCGGCAGTGCGGGCATCGCGGGCAGTTCCCACATCGGGGCGCGCTGCATGCTTGGCGGGCAGGTTGGTATCTCCGGGCATCTTTCCATTGCCGATGACGTGACAATATCCGCGCGCACCATGGTGATTAAGTCGATCCGGGAGCCGGGCGTTTATACTGGCGGTCTGCCGCAGCAGACGCATGCCGAATGGACGAAAAATTTCGCCCATCTGCGCCACCTCGACGCACTCGCCAATAAAATACGCCAACTCGAACAACGCTTGGCCAAACAGGAAGACACCAAGGGAAACCCCTCGCCATCATGCTCATGAACATCGACGAAATCCGGCGCTACCTGCCGCATCGCTATCCCTTTTTGCTGGTCGACCGGGTGGAGGAAATCAGGGACGGCCATATCATCGCCTACAAAAATGTGACCGTGAACGAGCCGTTTTTCAACGGCCATTTCCCGCATCATCCAGTGATGCCGGGCGTGCTCATCATCGAGGCACTGGCGCAAGCTGCCGCGCTGCTGTCGTGCAAAACCGAGAATGTCATTCCCACCGAAGAATCCGTAGTGCTCTACGCGGGTATCGACAAAGCCCGCTTCAAGCGGCAGGTGACGCCCGGCGACCGGCTGAAATTCGACGTGGAATTACTGCAAAGCAAACGCGGCATCTACAAATATCGAGGCGTGGCCAGCGTCGACGACGAACTGGCCGTCGAGGCGGAATTTCTCTGCGCGCTCAGGATCAAACCATGATCCATCCGAGCGCCATCGTCCATTCCGGTGCAAAGATCGGCGCAGGCGTCGAGATCGGGCCCTATTCGATTGTCGGGGAACACGTCGAAATCGGTGACGGCACCCGTATCGGGCCGCATGTGGTCATTGATGGTCGTACCCGCCTCGGCCGCGACAACCG
Source organism: Azoarcus sp. (assembly GCA_031268195.1). Classification (GTDB taxonomy): domain Bacteria; phylum Pseudomonadota; class Gammaproteobacteria; order Burkholderiales; family Rhodocyclaceae; genus WRNU01. The sequence goes on from JAIRXQ010000050.1 coordinate 12,131, forward strand.
GGTTTTCTCATTTACGTCGCTGGGTGGTGAGCCGCAGGACAAAAAATACGCGGGCGAACCGACCCGGCTGGAAATCGGTGATCGCAACACGATCCACGAATGCTGCACGTTTAGCCTCGGTACGGTACAGGATGCCGGCGTGACCCGCATTGGCGATGACAACTGGATCATGGCCTACGCGCATATCGCGCATGATTGCCAAGTCGGGAACCACACCATCTTCGCCAACAACGCCTCGCTCGCCGGGCATGTCCATGTCGGAGACTGGGTCATCCTGAGTGGTTTTGCGGGTGTGCATCAGTTCGTCCGCATCGGGGCGCACAGTTTTCTGGCCGCCAACGCCATTCTCCTGCAAGACCTGCCACCTTACGTCACCGTGGCCGGGCAGCCTGCCGCGCCGCACGGCATCAACAGCGAAGGGCTGCGGCGCAGGGGGTTTTCATCGGAAGCGATCAGCGCGATCAAACGAGCTTATCGCACCCTTTACCGCAGCGGTCTTCCTTTGGCCGAAGCGCGCGAGAAAATAGCCGCCCTCGCCGCCGAACACGCCGAGATTCGGCTTGTTGCCGATTTCATCGGTGGTTCGGGGCGCGGCTTGGTACGCTGATATGACACCACCCACGATTGCCATGGTGGCCGGGGAAGCCTCTGGCGATTTACTGGCCGCCCACCTGATTCGCGCCATTCGCGCCCGTTCGCCCGATGTGCAGTTCTACGGCATCGGCGGCCCCAAAATGCAGGCCGAGGGGTTCGAGGCGCTATGGCCCTCCGAACTGCTCGCGGTCAACGGCTATACGGAAGTGCTCGGCCGACTTCCCTCCTTGTCCAGTGTGCGGCGCAAGCTCTTCCAGGACATCCGGCGCAACCGCCCGGCGGCGTTCATCGGCGTCGATGCCCCCGATTTCAATCTGGGGCTGGAAACCAAGATCAAGGCGGAAGGCATTCCGACCATCCATTTCGTCAGCCCCTCGATCTGGGCCTGGCGCGGCAAACGCATCAAATCCATCGCGAAAGCGGTAACGCACATGCTTTGCCTGTTCCCGTTCGAGATGCCGCTCTACGAGCGGGCGGGCATTCCCGCGACTTACATCGGCCATCCGCTTGCCGACGAACTGCCGCTGGAACCCAAGTACCTCGCTGCGCGCGAACTGCTGGAATTGCCGGCCGATGCGACCGTGGTGGCCTTGCTGCCCGGCAGCCGGCAATCGGAAGTCAGCTATCTGGCCAACTCCTTCATTGCCACGGCAGAAATCGTCGCGCGGCGGCGACCCGGCACAATCTTTCTGGTGCCATTGGCGACGAGTGAGACGCGCGAAATATTCCGGGTGGCGCTGGATCGGCGCGGCTGGTCGGTGCATCAACCGCTGGGCACCTCGTCGAATGTGCCGGGAATGCAGGGAAAAACCGCCACGGTGTATGTGTCCAACGGTCTGGAAGGCTCCCCGATCCGCACGCTTTACGGCCATGCCGTCGACGCGATGACCGCCGCCGACGTGGTGCTCGTCGCCAGCGGCACGGCCTGCCTACAGGCAGCGCTGCTCAAACGGCCGATGGTCATCAGCTACCGCATGGGCAATTGGCAGTACCGCCTCATCAAACGTAAAGCCTATCTGCCGTGGGTCGGGTTGCCCAACATCTTGCTCAACGAGCTCGTGGTACCCGAATTGCTCCAGGACGAAGCGACGCCTGAGGCGCTGGCCGATGCGCTCGAGCGCTGGCTGTCGGACACCAGCGCTTGCGCGGCGCTGGCCGAGCGTTTCACCGCCTTGCATCACGAATTGCGCCGAGGCACGGCGGAGCGGGCGGCCAAGGTCATCCTGCCTTATCTGAGCTACAACGATTCCGAGCCAAAAGCGGGGCCAGAGCCAGAAGCGGAGCCCGAATCCGGTTCCGAAAGCGTCGCGGCGCTTGAGCCTTCCTTACCGACGACAAGCAACGGCGGGGATGACTGAGCGGCGCATCTGCGGTGTCGACGAAGCAGGGCGCGGGCCGTTGTGCGGCCCGGTGGTGGCCGCCGCGGTCATTCTTGATCCGGCGCGGCCCATAGACGGGCTGGCCGATTCCAAAAAGCTGACGGCGCGCACGCGCGAACGCCTGGCGGCGGCGATCCGGGAACGGGCGTTGGCGTGGAGCGTGGCCGAAGCCTCGGTGGAAGAAATCGACCGTCTCAACATTTTGCACGCCAGTCTGTTGGCGATGCAGCGTGCGGTCGCCGGTCTTGCGCTGCTGCCCGACGAGGTGCTGATCGACGGTAACCGCTGTCCCGATCTCGCGTTGCCCATGCGCGCCATCGTCGGCGGCGATGCGCTGGAACCGGCGATCTCTGCTGCATCCATTCTTGCCAAAACTGCGCGGGACGCACAGATGGTCGAACTCGACCAACGTTATCCCCGATTCGGGCTTGCGCGCCACAAAGGTTATCCGACCGCCGCTCATCTCGCAGCGATTCGCCGCTACGGTGTCGCACACTTCTACCGTAAGAGTTTCGCACCCGTGCGCGAGATCCTCGTCAACCCGCCTTTGTGGCGCGAGGAGGAAAGCGCGTGAGCCCGGCCTTCACCGAGCTGGTTTCCCGCGACAACCCGCGCATCAGGCTTTTGTCGGCGCTGGCGAATGATCCCAGAGCGCGCCGGGAACACGACCAAACCATACTCGACGGCGTGCATCTGCTCGAATCCGCGCTGGCCGCGAAAATACCGCTGTTGGAAGTTTGTGTTTCAATAAGTGGTTGTAAATACAAAGAAATTTCAGAATGGCTCACCCGCCTGCCTGCGGGATTGCCGCTCGTCCGTGTACCGGATACGGTCTTCTCCGGCGTGAGTCCGGTCGATACGCCCACGGGCATCGTTGCGCGCATCCAGATTCCGCCGCCTGCGCCCGTAGCGGCGGAGCAGGGCGGGGCGACGATCGTGGTGCTCGACGCAATTCAAGATCCCGGTAATGTCGGCTCCATCCTGCGCAGCGCCGCCGCAGCCGGAATCGGCACGATCTGGCTCACACCCGGATGCGCGCAAGCGTGGGCGCCGAAAGTGCTACGCGCCGGGATGGGCGCGCATTTTCGTCTGCGACTCGCCGAACAGGTCGATGTGCTGGCGAATCTCGACCGTTACAAGGGCAAGGTCATGGCCACCGGCGTCGGCGCGGCAACCCGCTCGCTGTACGATGCCGACCTGCGCGGCCCGCTCGTCTGGCTGTTCGGCGCCGAAGGGCAGGGGGTATCGCCCGCGTTGATGGCGCGTGCCGACGAGATTCTGACGATCCCGCTGGCAGACGGCATCGAATCGCTCAATGTCGGCGCGGCGGCGACGGTGTGCCTGTTCGAACAGCTGCGCCAGCGCCGCTGAGCCAAAAAAGAAAAGGCGCCCTGCGGCGCCGTTTTGGTCTCTGCTACATGCCTTGGTAAATTGGCCCCTCACCGCCTTGCGGCGTCACCCAGTCGATATTCTGGGTGGGGTCTTTGATGTCGCAGGTCTTACAGTGCAGACAGTTCTGGCTGTTGATCTGCAAGCGCGGGTTGTTGCCAGCATCGTCCTTCACGATCTCGTAGACGCCCGCCGGACAGTAGCGCTGCTCGGGTGAATCGTAAATCTTGTAGTTGATGTCGATGGCGAGCGCCGGATCTTTCAGCCGCAAATGGCACGGTTCGTTTTCCTCATGGTTGGTGTTCGAGAGAAACACCGAGGACAGACGATCGAAGGTGAGGATGCCGTCCGGTTTCGGATAGTCGATCTTCGGGCATTCGGCGGCAGGCTTGATCTTGTCGTGGTCGCTGTGGTTGTGCAGCGTCCACGGCGCCTTGCCCATGAAAAGTTTCTGATCGGCGCCGAACAGGGCGGAACCGTACCAGAAGGTTTTTTTCATCATCGGCTTGAAGTTGCGCGTCTTGTGTAGCTCGGTGTAGAGCCACGAATCGCGGAATTTTTGCGGGAACGTGGTCAGCACGTCGCGCTGCCGGCTCGCGCCCAATGCCTCGAACACCGATTCGGCCGCGAGCATCCCGGACTTGATCGCGGTGTGGTTGCCCTTGATCCGCGCGGCGTTCAGGAACCCCGCATTGTCGCCGATCAATGCGCCGCCCGGAAAGACCAGACGCGGCAGGCTTTGAATGTTGCCGGTGGCGATGGCCCGCGCGCCGTAGGCCAGCCGCTTGCCGCCTTCGAGGAATTTGCGAATTTCGGGGTGCGTCTTGTGGCGCTGCTGTTCCTCGAACGGCGACAGGTGCGGATTGGCGTAGTTGAGTCCCACCACGAAGCCGATTTCGATCAGGTTTTCTTCGAGATGGTAGAGGAATGCACCGCCATACACGTCCGCTTCGAGCGGCCAGCCGGCGGTGTGCACCACCAGACCGGGCCGGTGATTGGCGACCGGCACTTCCCACAACTCCTTGATTCCGACACCGAACGTTTGCGGGTCGGCGCCTTCGCGCAGGTTGTATTTCGCTTCCAGCCGCTTGCCGAGATGACCGCGACAGCCTTCAGCGAAGAAGGTGTATTTGGCGATCAACTCCATGCCGGGCTGGAAATTCGGTCCTTCGGTGCCGTCGCGGTTCAGGCCCATGTCGCCCGTCACCACGCCCTTGACCGCACCGCTTTCGTCGTAGAGCACATCCGCGCCGGCGAACCCCGGATAGATTTCGACGCCGAGCGCCTCGGCCTGTTCACCGAGCCACTTGGTGACGTTGCCCATGCGCACGATGTAGTTGCCGTGATTGTCGAAACAGTCGGGCAACGCCCAGTTCGGGAAAGCGTAGGCACTCGTTTCGGTGAGATACATCACACGGTCTTCGGTCGCCGGAGTGATGAGCGGCGCGCCGCGTTCTTTCCAGTCCGGGATGAGCTCGGTGATCGACCTCGGATCGATCACCGCCCCGGATAAGGTATGTGCGCCGATTTCGGCGCCTTTTTCAATCAGGCAGACGTTGATCTCCTGATTGTTCGCGGCGGCGAGTTGTTTGAGCTTGATTGCCGCTCCGAGTCCAGCAGGGCCACCACCCACGATCAGGACATCAAATTCCATCGACTCGCGTTCCATCCCTTTCTCCTTTGTTTTGGTGCGTCGCTTTTTCAGCTTGCGTCGCCTTTGCGGCTTACGTCTCGTTGGCGGTGCGAATCGCCGGGATTCGCCCTGTCACGGTTGGTAGTTTAATACGAGGCAACTACTTTGGCGCTCCCTTGAAGCCGATAAAAAGGGGTTTTTTCGGGATAATCACAGTCGTATTCGGCCTGATCACTGTCTGGTTACGACATCATAAAGTGCCATAATTTGTATTATGTAAACTTCAAGAAGTGGGTAAAGAGGTGGCTACGTTTAAGTCGATCCTTCCGCACTATTCCATGTCAACGCTGCGCCAAAATATCAAATGGCAAAAAACGACCGCTTGACGACCACTTACTTGCGAAGTGCACGAAAAAAACGCCTTCCTGGAAGGCGTTGAGAAAGCCACACGCAGAGGTGGACTCACACAAGGAATCAATGGAATGGAAATGGAAACGGAAATGACGCGCCACGGTAGCCAGCTTGTGCCGAATGTGGCGTCAGCAGGATGCCGACCGCTTCCAGCGCCCGTTCGCGTTCATGCGCGCGCGTCACATCTTTTCCGTTGCAACCATCGTGGGCGTTCATTTCTGCCCAACGCCGTTTTTCGCTCGCGGTCATGATGCTCGCGGCGTTTGCAATGATTTTGGCGGCAAGTTCCAGTTCGTGCGCAAGACGGGTGGTTTGCATGTCCATGGGTCGATCCTCGCGGAGTGGTTGGAACAAATGGTTGGAACAAATGATCGGAAGAATGGCTGGAACGGTTGACTTAGTGTAACTACAACATCATAACATACAGACATTTTTGCACCTTGACTCATGTCAAGTCATAGGATATCGGGCGTCAAATTTCGTTACTATTCCTGTTTCATCATTTGCCCGTCCGTCCCGTATGCGCTAGCCTCGTGTCTTTGCCTTTATGCGGCCCCGACGACACCTATGAGCATCATCATCAAAAATCCGCAGGAAATAGAAGAAATGCGCCTTGCCTGCCGCCTTGCGGCGGAAGTGCTCGATTTCATCGGGCCTTACGTCAAGGCGGGCATCACGACCGGCGAGCTCGACCGGCTGTGCGCCGATTACATGCGGAACGTGCAGCACACCACTTCCGCGACGCTTCACTACCAACCGCCTGGTTATCCGCCCTACCCGGCTTCGGTCTGCATATCGCTCAATCATCAGGTGTGCCACGGCATTCCAGGGCCGAAGACGCTGAAGAAGGATGACATCCTCAATATCGATGTCACGGTGATTACGCCGAACGGCTTTTTCGGAGACAACAGCCGCATGTTCATCGTCGGTGACGGCTCGATCCTTGCGCGGCGGCTGTGTCAGGTCGCGCTCGAATGCATGTGGCTGGGCATCGCCACCGTGCGCGCGGGCGCGCGGCTGGGCGACATCGGGCACGCCATCCAGCGCCACGCCGAGGGCAACGGTTTTTCCGTGGTGCGTGAATTCTGCGGACACGGCATCGGACGGCACTTTCACGAGGACCCGCAGGTGTTGCATTACGGCAAGCCGGGAAGCGGGCCGGAATTGCGGCCGGGAATGATCTTCACCATCGAGCCGATGATCAACGCCGGGCAGGCAGCGATCACCGAACTGCCGGACGGCTGGACCATCGTCACCAAGGATCGCAAGCTCTCGGCGCAGTGGGAACACACGATCCTCGTCACTGAAACCGGCGCGGAGGTGCTCACGCTTTCCGCCGCATGCGAGCCACCGCCGAAGCTGATCAGCGGCCCGCTCGCGGATAGCACGCGCACGACGATCGAGACGCTGCCCTCCGCTCCCCCCCTGCCCTGAAAAGTTTCGTCATGGACGACGCCGGCGTCCCCGAGTTGCGCGCGACCATCGCCGCCCATCGCGCGCTGATCGAAAAAGGCCGCGCCGAATTGCGCGCCGCCTACGAAGCCAAACCGATGACCACCGCCCTGCTCCGCGGGTACGCGGCGCTGGCCGATGCGACCATCGTGCACTTGTGGGAAGCGAGCAAGATGCCGGGCGACGCAACCTTGGCGGCGGTTGGCGGCTACGGACGCGGCGAAATGTTTCCCGCTTCAGACGCCGATCTGCTGATATTGCTGCCGGCGCCGCCGGATGCTGAATTGCGTGCGCGGCTCGAAGTGCTGGTCAGCGCGCTGTGGGACGTGGGGCTGGCGATCGGCCATAGCGTGCGCACCGTCGACGAATGCCTGGAAGCGGCGCGCGACGACATCACCGTGCAGACCAATCTGCTCGAAGCGCGCCTGATCGCGGGCGACGCCATGTTGTTCGAGCATTTCGAACGCCTCTATCGCAAACAACTCGATCCGGGCGAATTCTTCCGCGCCAAGCTCCTGGAGCGCGAACAACGCTACGCGCGCTACGATGACACCCCCTACTCGCTCGAACCGAATTGCAAGGAAAGCCCCGGCGGGCTGCGCGACCTGCAACTGCTCGGCTGGATCGCCCGCGCCGCCGGGCTGGGGCGCAACTGGCGCGAACTGGCGCGGCGGCGGCTCATCACCGGCAGCGAGGCGAACGACCTGCGCGGCTGCGAGCGTTTCCTGCAACATGCGCGCATCCGCCTGCACTACCTCACCGGCCGCGCCGAAGACCGCCTGCTGTTCGACTATCAGGAAAAACTCGCGCTGGCGATGGGCATCGGGCCGAGCGCGGCAAAGCGCGCCGCCGAGATCCTGATGCAGCATTACTACCTGACGGCAAAAAAGCTCACCCAGATCAACGGCATCCTGCTGCTGAACTACGCCGCGGAAATCCTGCCCGGGCGCGAACTGCCCGCCATCGTCATCGATCGGGATTTCCAGATGGTGCGCGAACTGCTCGATATCCGCGACGACAAGGTCTTCGAGCGCAATCCCCCGGCGCTGTTCGACTGCTTCCTACGCCTGCAACAGCGCTCCGAACTGAAAGGCATGACTGCCCGCACTTTGCGCGCGCTGTGGGTAAACCGCACCCGCATCAACGCCGCGTTCCGCGCCGACCCGGCCAACCGCGCCAAGTTCATCGAAATCCTCCAGCAAAAGCGCGGCATCGTGCATGCGTTTCGCCGGATGAACCAAAACGGCATCCTGTCGCGCTACCTCCCCGCATGGCAGCGCATCCTCTGCCAGATGCAGCACGACCTCTTTCACATCTACACCGTCGACCAGCACACGCTCATGGTGTTGCGCAACATGCGGCGCTTCACGATGGGCGAGCACGCGCACGAATATCCGCTGATGACCCGCCTCATCCTCGGCTTCGAGCGTCACTGGCTGCTCTACGTCGCCGTACTCTTCCACGACATCGCCAAGGGATGCGGCGGCGATCATTCCGTGCTCGGCATGGCCGATGCGCGCGAATTCTGCGATACGCACAAACTCGACCCCGACGATGCCGAGCTCGTGGTGTGGCTGGTACGCCATCACCTCACCATGTCGCACGTCGCGCAAAAAGAGGACACCACCGACCCGCAAACCGTGCAACGTTTCGCCGCCATCGTCGCGGACGAGCGTCGCCTCGCCGGGCTGTACCTCCTCACCCACGCCGACATCCGCGGCACCAGCCCCAAGGTGTGGAACGGCTGGAAAGGCAAGCTGCTCGAAGACCTTTTTTTCGCCACCCAACGCCTGTTGCGCGGCGCCACGCCCGAACAGGCGCTGCGCCAGGACGACCGCCTCGAATACGCACGCCAGATCCTGCGCTACCACGGCCTGCGCAGCGGCATCGAAGATGCGCTGTGGGAGCAGCTCGACACCGTCTACTTCATGCGCCACTCGTCAGAGGAAATCGCCTGGCACACACGCATGCTCTATTTTCAGGTCGACGCGTCCGAGCCCGTGGTCAAAGCGCGCGTCTCCGAAAAGGGCGCGGGTTTGCAGGTGATGGTCTACGCCCCCGACCAGAAAAACCTTTTCGTGCGCATCACCGGATTTTTCAGCCGCATGGGCTTTTCGATTCTCGATGCCAAAATTCACACCACCCGCCGCGGTCACGCGCTGGACAGCTTCATCCTGCAACACACCACGGACGAGGACAATTACCGCGACAGCACCGCCCTGATCGAGCACGAGCTGACCGAACTGCTGAATGCCCCCGACAAAATCCTGCGCCCGGCGCCGGGCCGCCTGTCGAGGCAAGTCAGGCATTTCCCGATCACTCCGATGGTCAGCCTGCGCCCCGACGAAACGAATCGCCGCTACCTGCTCTCCATCGACGCCGCCGACCGCCCCGGCCTCCTGTTCAGCATTGCGGAAGTGTTCGCCCACTACGACATCAACATTGAAACCGCCAAGATCGCCACGCTGGGCGAGCGCGTGGAAGATACCTTTTTGCTCACCGGCGGTGGCCTGGAGTTCAACAAGCGCGCGATTCAGCTGGAGCGGGATTTGCTGGAGTGTTTGCCACTTGCTCCGTAGGGGCGACGCAGGCAGAAAGAGGCAAAAAGCCCCTACCCTGCCGCCTTCACTCCCTCCGGCAGGGTCATCGTAAAGCTTGTCCCCTCCCCCACGGTGCTGTTCACCGTGATCGTGCCATTCAAATTGCGGGTGACGATGTTGTAGGTCAAATGCAGGCCCAGGCCGCTGCCGCCCTGCCCGCGCTTGGTGGTGAAGAAAGGCTCGAAGATCTTGTTCAGGTTCTCGCGCGGAATGCCTTTGCCGTTGTCGGCGTAGCGCAGCACCACCGCGCCTTTTTTCGGCTTCGCGGTGATCTCTATCGTGCCCTCTTCGTCGGGATCGAAGGCGTGCATCAGGGAATTGGTGACGAGGTTGGTGACGATCTGGCTCAACGCGCCGGGCATGGTGCCGATGCGCAGATCGGACGGGCAGTGGATGTCGACATGGATTTTGGTCTTTTTGAGCCGCGGCGTGAGGGAGACGATAATGTCTTTGAGGTAGCCCTCCAACGCGATCGTCTGCCAGGACTCGCTCGACTGGTCGACGGCGATCTTTTTGAAGCTCTGGATCAGGTTCGCGGCCCTGCCGAGATTGGTGAGGATGATGCGCACCGCCTCCTGGCAGGTGGCGAGAAAGGCGGTGAAGTCGGATTTTCTCATCGCACCGCTCTCGAACGCTTTGGTGAGGGCGGCAGTGGATTCTTCCAGGTGCGAGGCGGCGGTGACGCCAATGCCGAGCGGGGTGTTGACCTCGTGCGCAATGCCCGCCACCAGCGAACCGAGGGCGGCGAGCTTTTCGCTCTGGATGATCTGGTCGGTGGCGCTTTGCAGATCGGAGAGCGCTTTGTGCAACTGCTGGTTGCTTTCGCGCAGTTCGGTGGTCTGCATTTCGACATAGTGTTGCAGGGTGAGGTTGTGCACGAACAGGGAGTAGGAATCTCCGGTCGAATCGGTGGAGCGCTCGACCTGCGCCATCAGCGCGTTCTTGATCTTTTCGAGCGAGACAAGCTTGCGTTCGAGTTGTGCGATGCGCTCCTGCGGCGAAACTTCGCTCATGAGGGCGCATCTCCGAGCACCAGCGCGGTGAGGGTGTGGTTGACGTGTACCGCGCCGAACTGCTCGCCATAGGTGGAGAAGCCGATCAGCGGGTATTGCGCGAGCACGGATTTCACCTTGTCCAGTTCGTCGTACTGCTTCATCTCCAGACGGCGCAGGATGCAGTCGCAGGCAAAGATCATGGCTGGGCGGGGAATGGCCTGGCGCACTTTGGCCAGTCCCGCTTCCAGATTCTCGATCAGCGTGGTGGAGTGCCTGGCGACAGTGAGCACCAGGCCGGTGTCGATGGCGCAGAAAAAAGTGAGGCTGCCGTCGGCATTCACTTTCAGGATCGAGCGCACGTAATACTCGCCGCCAATTTTCAGCATGACCGGGTGGGCGGCGAAAACCAGCGGCGTCAGTTTGTCGATGGTCACGCCAACGGCGTTGGCGTATTCCTCGACGGCGGGCATGCCGTTGATTTCCCTCACGGTGCGGGTGGCAATGTCGGCCTCGGTGATGACCAGCCGCTCGCCGGTCGGCACGAAATGCTGGATGTGCAGTGGCACGAACGGCAGGCTCGTGTCGAACACCGCCAGCACCGCGGCGTTCTCATGAAAAGCGCCGTCGTGATAGACATAGGTGTGGCCGAAATCCAGCCCATCGCCCGCCGATGCGCCGATCAGCGGGATGCCTTTGAGCGCGTGGGCGATGCGGGCGATGATCGGCTCCTCCAACATCGAGAGGCCATCGATGAGGAACAGCGTGAAACAGTTTTCCCGATTCAGGGCATCGAGCAGCCCGAGCGCTTGTGGTCTGGGGTCTTCAACGAACGCTTTGAGATCCGGAATGAAGACGGGCATCATCGCCAGCTTGTCGGAGGCGATGGCGGCGCAGACGATGGACCCCTCGATATAGCCCGCGCCGCTGAGGATTTCACCCGCGGTGGTGCAGCCGATGGCCGGGCAGTTGAAAGTCCTGCGGATCGCTTTGCCAAGCGCGGCGAGATCGTATTTCGGGGAACAGAAGAAAATCAGCGCATCCGGCTCGATTCCCTCGGTTTGAGCCGCCAGTTCCGCGACCGCTTTTTGCGCATCGCGCTCGAAACTTTTGCCGAATTTGACTTCGATGGCTGACGACATGGTGTTTGTCCCCCTTTTGCCGCTTGGCATTCGTGTTGTCAGTCTTTGAAACTTTCGCGGATGTGCAGGATTTCGTTCCTGTAAGCCAAAAAGAGGTCGATCAATTCCGGATCGAATTGCTTGCCGCGCTGCTCGCGCATGTATTCGAACACCCTGGGAATTTCCCACGCCGGTTTGTAGCAACGCGAACTGCTCAGGGCATCGAACACGTCGGCAATGGCGGTGATGCGTCCGTAAAGACTGATTTCGTCGCCTTTCAGTCTGCGCGGGTAACCTTCGCCATCGAAGCGTTCATGATGTTCGAGGGCGACGACGGCGGAGAGATCGAGCAGGCGGCTTTGTGAGCCGGAAAGCAGCCTTTGGCCGATTTCCGCGTGCCGCTTCATGATCTCGAATTCTTCCGTGCTCAATTTCCCCGGCTTGTTGAGGATGATATCGGGAATGCCGACTTTGCCGATGTCGTGCATCGGCGCGGCTTCCTTCAACATTTGCGCCTCGGTTTCGGCCAGGCCGTACGCCCGCGCCAGCAGATAGCAGTATTCCGCGACCCGGCGCACATGATTGCCAGTCTCCACGGAGCGGGTTTCGGCCACCGCGCCGATGCGCTCCACGACTTCTTTCTGGGTGCGCTCCAGTTCGTGCGCCAGATTGATGTTGTCGAAAGCAACCGCAACATTGGAACAGAAGACACGCAGCAATTCCTTGTCGAATACGCTCAGCTCACTGATACCTTCGAGATAGATAGCATCGTTGCGCCCACCTTTGCCCTGGATATAAAGGATGGCGAATTTATCGTTGAACACGCTCTCGCCGCTGACAATGGCCTGATGCACGCTGGCGAGGATATGCGGCGGCAATACCTTGTCGATGCTCTGTCCGGCATGGCCGGCATAAATGCCGGTGCCGGAGACGATGCGCAGACATTTGGCATCACCGGTGAAGAAGCAGCCCGAACCGCAATAAAAGGTGTTCTCGCCCAGCCGCAACAGCGACACCAGTTGCGTGAGCACGCCCAGCACGAAGCGCTCCATCGACTGAATCTTGAAGATGCTGCGCGTGGCGCTGATGATCTGTTCGAGTCCAAGCCGGTTCTGTTCGATGATTTCGAGATCGGCGTAGGCACGCAGCCCCGCCACCAGCGAAGTGAACAGTTTTTGCGCCGTCAGTTCGGTCTTGGTCTTGTAATCGTTGATGTCGTATTCGATGATCACTTTGCGTTCCGGCGCCTGTCCGGGCTGGCCGGTGCGCAAAATGATGCGCGTCATGCTGTTATTGAGCTTTTCGCGGATGAAACGCACTACGTTCAGCCCGGCATCCTCGGTTTCCATGACCACATCGAGGAGCACCATCGCCGTATCGGGATGCTCGACGATCAACCGCTTGGCCTCCTCGCCGCTATAGGCGCTGATGAGCTCCAGCTCCCGCCCCGCGAACGCGAAGCCGGACAAGGCGAGCCGGGTCACAGTGTGAATCTCTGGCTCATCGTCGGCGATCATCACCTTCCATTTGCGGGCGCTGCCCGCCTGCGCTGGCTGTGCGCCCTGCTCCGTTTCTTCTGCGAAGAGAAGAATGTCGTCGTCCGCCATGATATTTCCGGTGAAAAATACCATTTATTTTTGTCTTCCGTACGCGGAAGACACCGTGATCGCATGGTACTGATAGGTGACAAGAAAACCATGCAAATTTTTGGCATTAAATGGACACTTTTGGAAAGTACGGGAGCAAGACGGAATAAGTAGCGGTGTCTTACGAGGTAACGGTGTCTTACGAACCCGTGACGGATTCGATCCGTCCCACGAGCCGTTCCAACACGCCTTCCTTGTCGCGCAGCCAGCCGGGGAGCCAGACGCGGGCGACGGCGGGCCAGTTCGCGCGTTCCTGCAATAAAAAGGGCGCGGCGTCGCGGTCGGCGACCGTACGGCGGGATTTCCAGGCCGGGCCATCGGCCACGACTGCGAGCCGCCAGCGCTCGTCGCCGGGTTTTTTGACCGCGAGATCGACGCGAAAGGCGGAACGGCCGATGCCGCACTGCACGACATAGCCGCGCGCTTCGAGGGCGGCGGCGATCTCGCCGGAGAGCCCATCGCGGACGGTTGTTTGCGCCAGCGTATCGCCATCACTGGCGAAAGTCAGGTAATCCTTGAGGTCGCGCAGCGCGGGCGGGGTCGCTTCGGCGAGTTCGATGCTCTCCGGCTTGAACGAGACAAATGACAGGGTTTGCAGGCGGGCACGGGTGATCGCCACGTTCAGCCAGCGCTCGCCGCCGTTGCCGGTCAGCGGGGCGAAATCCGCCGCCGCGCCGCGGGTCGAGGCGAACGACAGCAGGATGACGTCGCGCTCGTCGCCTTGCACGTCGTCGATCGTTTTGACGAACAGGCAGCGCTCGGCGGCAGCGCTCAGCGCCTCTTGCAGCGGCGCATCCGGCGTCTCTTCGAGCAGGTCCAGCAGCAAGTCGCGCTGTCCGGCGGCGAGGCAAACCACGCCGAGCGTTTCCCGTTGCCGCAGCGGATCGTGCAGGCGGGCAAGGATTTCATCGACCACAGCGCGCGCTTCCGTGCGGTTGGCGCGCTGCGCGTCGAGTTCGCCGCCCATGACGCGGCGCAGCAGCACAGTACTGGCCCGTTCGTCGCGCACGGGTGGCAGGGTGAGGAGCTCGTTTTCGTAGTAGCGGGCATTCGAGAAGGTAAACAGCGCTTCGTTGACGCTGCGGTAATGCCACTCCAGATGCAATCTTGGCAAACCGGCATCCACCGCTTCAGCCAGAATGCTGTCCGCTTCCTCGGAGGTGGGCTCGAAGGTGGGGGTGGCTGGGGGCTCGGCGGAGAGGTTGGCTGGGGCGGCGGGCGGCAGTTGCTTCGTGTCTCCGACGATGACCGCCGCCCCGCCCCGCCCCAGCGCGCCAAGCGCTTCCGCGACCCGCAGGCGGGAGGACTCATCGATGATCACGAGATCGAAGCGCGGCACATCGGGCGCGAGATAGCGCGCCACCGCGCCGGGACTCATCAGCAAAGCGGGGGTGATCGTGAGCAGCGCCTCGGTGTGCTGGACGAACATTTCACGCACGCCGATGCCGCCGCGCTTGCGTTCGATCTGCCGCATCAGGGCGGCGACCGGACTTTCGGCGCCGTTTCCGGCGCGGGCCGTGATGACAGCGCGCAGCGTACACAGGCGGGCAGGCCCGGCGGCGGCGGCGAGGCGGCGCAGCTCACGCGCGCTCTCCATGAAAGCCGCGACCACGTTTTCCTGCGCCGCCTCATCGAAAGCGGTCAGTCCAGTGGCGACGAGGCGTTCGCGTAGCGAGGCCATCGCCAGGCCGCGCTGCATGACCGAGCCCGCTTCTTCGAGCGCAAACACCCGCCGCGCCAGCTTGTCGGCAAGGTCGGGCGCCCCGGCGCGGTCGAGCGCGCGCAGCTCCTTGCGCAGCCAGGCATGGCGTTGCAACTGGAGCAGCCCAGGCCCGGCGAGGTCATCGGCCCAGCGCGGCGCGTCCTCGTCCCAGGCTTC
Organism: Azoarcus sp.; assembly: GCA_031268195.1. Classification (GTDB taxonomy): domain Bacteria; phylum Pseudomonadota; class Gammaproteobacteria; order Burkholderiales; family Rhodocyclaceae; genus WRNU01. The sequence continues at coordinate 27,227 of JAIRXQ010000050.1, forward strand.
CAGCCAGGGACGGCCGCCGAGCCATTGTTCGATGCTGCGCTCGTTGGCGCCGACGATGGCAAGCCAGCCGTTCCAGGCCGCTTCCATGTTTTGCAGCGCCTCGATTTCGGCGTTGGCCTTGGGTTCCTGCACTTTCAACCAAGCGGCGGGAGCGTGCCGCTCCAGCCAGACGGCCGTTTGCGCCAGATGCACGGCGGCGTCGAACTTTTGCAGCGCATTCGGGCGGTACGCGCCCCAGCCCGGCGGCAACATCAGCCCCGACATCCCGGCCGCGAGGCTGCCCAGTTCGAGCGCCTGCCCGCGCAGATCCTGCGCGCTGCGCAAAGCGGCAAGCAAGCCGTCGCCATTCAGGTCGACGCCCTCCGGGTGGGCAAGCGCCGCCACGACCGCCTCGCGCACGGGCTTGCGCCGCGTCTCCGCGAGCAGGCGCACCCCGGCGAGGCGGGTCGCCCGCATGATCCAGTCGTTGAGTTGCGGCGACTCGATCAGCCCCGCGCCGAACGTCTGCAACGCATCACCGTTGTCGTCCAGAAAAGCGGCCAGCCGCCTGCGCAGGTTGGCGGTCGCGTCCCGCCAGGACTGGCGCTGGATGTCGCGGAAATGCGCTTTGCTCGGCAGCAGCCCTTCTTTGTTCGCGGCAATGCATTCGTTGACCGCCGCAAGGTATTTGCCCGGCCTCAATTCCTTGAGGGCATCGCGCCAGCTGCCCCCGAGATCGACCACCCGCTTGCGCACCGCGCCCAGCTCCTCGATGGCGCTGGTCAGGGTGGTGAAAGTCAGCTTGCCCACGTCCTCCAGCCCGACGAGCAGCCAGAAATCCTTGTGTGCCGCACCAATCTGCCGCATGACGTGCACAGCCTGATTCAGGGCGCGGCTCATGGCTTCGGCATCGACGCGGGAGAGCGCGCGCGGATCGAGCTCCCATCCCGGCCCCGGCCCCAACTTCGCCAGCGTGTCGTAGGCCGACCACAGGGAAAATCCTGCGGTGTTGGGCGCATGCACGCGGTCGCGGTAATCCCGCAAGGCCGCGAGCGCGTCGCCGTGGCGAGCGCGCGCCGCTTTCCATGCCGCGCCGCTTTCGTCTACCGCCTCGCGCAGCGCCCGCTTCAGCTGCTTGCGCACGGTGGGCAGATCGAGGCTGCTGCTGTGCGCGTCGAGGACGAAATCGCGCAATCCGGCGTTTTCAAGGCGTTGCGCCACGGCATCGAGCGCGGCTTCCTTGCCCGCCACGAACAGCACGCGCTTACCCGCCAGCAGCGCATGAGCGATCAGGTTGGCGGCGGTCTGCGATTTGCCTGCCCCCGGCGCACCTTCCAGCACGAAGGATTTGCCCGCGATGGCGGCGGCAGCGGCGGCGCGCTGCGAACCATCGGCAGGCAACGGCAACCAGGGTTTGTCCTCCTCGCCCGCTTCTTCTGCCGTGACCGGCTGCGTAAACGTTTCCCCGCGGCGCTCGACGAGATGGCGCACGACCGTATTGTCCATGAAGCCGCGCCAATGCCGGTCGACATCCTGCCAGAGCCGGAATGCGGTCAGATCGAGCAGCGCCAGCGCCGCGCGCTCGTCGATGCGCCAGCTCAGGCGCGTCCGGCGCAGGCTGTCGCGCATCGCGGCGAAGGCAGCGACGAGATCGGTCGCCACACTGCCCTTCCCGGACACCTTGGCGAGATCATCGAACTCGATGCCCTGCTCGTTGCGCAGCCACTCGTCAAGACAAGGATTCAGCAACGGGACAGGTTCGCCAGCGAGGGAAATATCGTGTTCCTCGCCCGCCTGTCCGCCGCCGAGCCTCACGGGCAGCAGGAAAAGCGGCGCGCGCGCCTGCCCGCCATCGTGCCCGGGGCGCGTCAGCGTGCCGAGGGTCAGATACAGGCAAGGGCTGCCCGTTTCCAGCAGCCGCATCTTGGCATCGCGCCGCAGCAGGCGCAGGCGGCGTTCGTGCGCGGCGCGATCCAGATTCGAGAATACGTAGTAATCGCTGAAAAACAGTCCCTTGGCGAATTCGGAATCCGCACCGACCAGCGGCCCGCTCTCCCCCGATTGCAAGGCGGGATGGCCGTCGCTGACGCAACGCAATTTTTTGCCTTTGCGCAGTGCATCGGCCAGGCCCGCCAGCATCCCGTTCGGGATGAGTAAATCGAGCACATGCCCGTCGCCGGACAGATCGAGCAGCGGCGGGCGGCGGGCGGGATCGAACAACGCCCGCTTCCACTGCCGGATGCGTTCCGGCGCTTCGTCGGGCGCTTTGCGGGACGCGAGAGGTTCCGGTGATGCCTCGGCGGGCGGCACGCTCGCCTGCGGCGGCGAGATTGACGCCGATGACCGATCCGCCCCCCCCGGCGCGGCGGGGGGCGCCTTGTCCGGCGCGGCGGGCACGGCAGCGGTAGCGGCCGATTTGAGCGGCAGCAACAACGAGGCAGGCGCGCTTTCCTTGCGGCATTGCGGAATCGACACGGCCGCCTTCAGTTCTCGGAAATAGCTGCGCGCGTAGTCGACAGCCCGTTTCGTCGCGCCCCGAAAACTCACGCCCTGCTTGCCGGAGCCAAGGCCGCCAAGATCGACCGGGACGATGGTTTTCGACTCGATCAGGCGCGCGATCACGCTGGGGTCGGAGACGACCGTTTCGCCAAGAAATTCAAAGCCTTTCTCGCCGCCGAGCGCCAGGGAGTACTCCAGTTCCGAGACAGCGACGAAGGCAGGAAAAACGCGCGCGGAGGTGAAAACGATGATCGGCTGCAAACCCGCGCCTTCGCAGCAGGCGGCGTAGAGCACGGCGAGATCAAGGCCGTTGCCCGTCTGCGCTTGCAGCACTTGCGCAGCAGGCTTGACGGGCAGCGCCGCCGCTTCGAACGCGGCGGTGGGCAGATCGACACAAGTGAGATTTTCGCCGCGCATCGCCTGATAGAGTGCCTCCGCGATGAGCTTCGCACGCCCGATGCCGCCCTGATAGCCATCGGCGGCGGCGGAACCCGTTTTACCGAGCAGGATGCTGGAGGCCACGCGCAGCAGTTTTTGCACGGCGGGCTCGGCGGGCCGCACATGCCCGGCGATGGCTTGCCGCAAGGCCGGGAGGGTGAGGAATTCGTCGGCGGGGCCGATTTCGACCATCGCGGTCAGCGCCGGCCACTGCGAATCGCCGCCCGCCTCGCCGCACGACAGGATGGGGCAGACGTCGATCGTCAGCGTGGCGACGGCCTCTGCGCGGCAAGCCTCGATCAGGCGGGAGAATTCCCGGAAACGTTCCACACCGTCGAAATAAACCGTCTGGCCCGGCGCGGTCGGGCCATCTTCGCGGTACACGGCGAGCTTCGAGTCGCGATTCCCCGCCGTCAGCCCCACCGTCAGTTCAATGCTCGCCAGGGTGTGACGGGTTTCGTTGTGGACGGCGACCGCGCGCACGAACGGAAACCCGCTGGCAATGAGCGCGGCATCGACCCGGTGCAGGAATTCCACCTGCAACCGGATGCCCGAAGCGGTCTGGCTCAGGGTTTCATATACCGTGCTGGACAACGTTTTCTCCTCGATGCGCGCCTTCATTTTGCGGGAATGGATTGTATTCCAGCACTGTGGCGCATAAAGGCTGAAATAGCGCCTCTTTTTCCCGCTGTGCCCTATGTCACACGTTTAGGGCTACACTGGCCGCACGTCCTTTACCCGCTATCCCGATTTCATCCTATGCCGATCAAGTCCAGAATCCGTACCATCCCGGATTATCCCAAGGAAGGGGTTCTCTTTCGTGACATCACGACGCTGCTCAGGGACACCACGGGCTTTCGCATCACCATCCACAAGCTGATCAACCGCTATAGCGGCAAGAAAATCCACCAGATCGCCGCGCTCGAAGCGCGCGGCTTCATCATCGGCTCGCCGCTAGCCTACGCGCTCAACGCCGGCTTCGTGCCCATCCGCAAGCAAGGCAAGCTGCCCTGCGCGAAGATCAGCCAGGACTACGAATCCGAATACGGGCAGGATCGCTTCGAACTCCACGCCGACGCCATCGGGCGCGGCGAGCGCGTGCTGCTCGTCGACGATCTGCTGGCCACGGGCGGCACGATGGAAGCCGCGGGTGCGCTGGTGCGCAGGGCCGGAGGCGAAATCCTCGAATGTGCGTTCGTGGCCGAACTGCCTGCCCTGGGCGGGCGGGAAAGGCTGGAAAAACTGGGATTGAGGGTTTTTTCGCTGGTGAGCTTCGAGGACGATTGATTGCTGTTCACCCTCGCCGCGCATCGCGGAAAAGCAACCGCAGCAACCGCAGCAACCGTTCGACCGCCCGGAGACGCTCACCCGGCGCGAAGCTTGCCGTTCATCTGGCCCGCGCCCTCAACATCGATGACGGCCCCAGCGGGCGTCGGGCTGGTCATGCACGGAAAGAAATCCATGCGGCTGAACCGGATCGCCGCTCGGGATCAACACTCCTTGTTCTGTTTGATGTCCCACGCGCCGACGCCTCCCGCGCTCATGGAACCATCTGCCTTTTGTTCCTTCACATCGATACTGATCGTGGAATAGGACAGGCTCACCGACTCCGTCCACAACGCCCCCGCCGCGCCGCGCGGCGACACGTTGGTCACCAACACATCTCCCAGGGTGATCCGCAGCGCCTCCTGCGCGCCACCGCCCGCCTTGCAGGCCGATATTTCCACTTTCGGGATATGTTTGCCCGCCGCGCAATATTTGAACAAAGCGGGCGAAGCCCTATCCACATGGTGCCCGAAAGTCACGGGCGTAAAATCGGCCCGGCCCACGCCGCCGCCACCGCCCGTGTTCATCGAGGAAGACTGCGAGACATCGTAGCTGATGGTAAGCACGTCGATCCAGCCCTTGTGCTTGGCATCCTTGGATTCGCCGGTAATGCCGTCGAGTTTGACGTAAATATCCATATCATGTTGTCCTTTTGATCCTGATCCGGTTGCGAGGAAACGGAACGATGGTATATAGGATGCATATTAACGTCAATATCGTTTTCGATTGACGTTGCCGGGGACAATGGTTAGAGTCACCGCGATTTGGCATATTTCCGCCAGCCGCGCGGAGGCCGGGAGGGAAGGTTTACATGTCTTACGCCAACAAGAAAACGCAGTTCCTGAACACCACGCAGCCGCTGGCGTTCAGATGCATACCTGCCAAAAGGGAGGAATTCACCAAAGCCATAGAAGACAGGCAGATAAGCCCCACGCTAATCCGCCAAAGGGATGTCGCGCTCTGCGGCCCAGCGGCTTTCATCTATTGCATGGCTAGGGAAAACACCGCCGCCTATGGCGAATACGTGCTCGATCTCGCCCTGACCGGCGAGGGCAACCTCGGCGGGCTGCACGTCAAGGCGGGCGATGGTTGCCGCAACGCTGTCCTGGATAACCGGATCGAGCCGGTCGATTGGGTTGCGCTCGCGAGCTTGCGCGACGACACCAATTCCGTCGCGGCAATGGACGAGCCCAGTGACCAATTCGCTGGCATCACCACGGGGGGCGACCTGAAGAAATGGTTTAGCAAGACCGGCTGGTTTCCCGGCGGAATCGTCGACACATCCAGTTGGGCCGCTTCGCAGTCGCTCGACAACCTGCTGGAAGTCAATTTGCGCTCGGCCAATGCCTACGTCTGCCTGTGCCTCAACGCTTCTATCATTGCCCCGACTTCTGGCGAAGTCGGCATGAACAAGATCGGCAAGGCGCATGCGCCCAAGAATTGGTGGGGCGGCGCAAATCACTGGGTCGTACTGGGTGATGCTGCAACACCGGGCGTCACCGACAACAAGGACATCCTGATTACCCTGCCGAAACAAACACCACAAAAATATAATCCTGGCCCGGCCAACCGCGATTTGCTGCTGAAAGGCACGTTGAGTTTCAGTTGCTATTCTTGGGGAGACTCAATAAAACATGTCGATGATCGCTTCAAGCCCGTTTTGACCGAAGAATTCTTGCGGTACTACTACGGCTTCGTCATTGCTACAAAATAAAATCTTTTGGAGGTAAATATGCTGCGCTTTGCCATCCTGTTGTTTTGCCTGCCTGCCATTGTCTTGAGTAGCTGCCTGAATGCACAGCCCGCTGGCAACCTGCCAATGCTGACACTAATCCAGGATCTTGAAATACCCAACTTCTCCGCAAGTGTCGTTTCATTTTCTGGTGATGGCGCCACCTTTATTGTCGGGAGTAAATATGATGGTTTAGGGCTATTTCGTGCAAACGATTTCACATTAATAGAAAGGTACTATGCGCCAACAAGTAGAAATATCCTAGACAGCAAGCCAACGGCCGTTACCCACGGCATGGGCTATATCGATACCAATACTTGGTATTTTGCAGCCAGAGAATGGGGAGGGGGTAATCCAGTGGTCGCCCACATCCGAACCATTCAACCTTCGGAAGATATTGCAACATATTCGTTCGAAATGCATGGCGAGGTTCTTATTGCCAACAAGAACCATATTGGGTTATACGAAGAAATGGTGAATTGGCACGATGGGGAACATTATCACGTCAAGATCCTTCATCCAAACCTTTCGGGCTATGAATTGACTCGCAGCAGCCGCGTATTGACGACATCCTATAATATCGGTGGTATATTCATTGACGACCCTGTTAACGGAAAAGCTGAATATCTTGAAGATGCAGTCAAAATTTCCCCCAATGAGCACCACGCCATCATTTTAAAGTGGAAACAGTGCAAACTGCTGCAATTTCCAGAAAATAAGGAAATCGGCACTTGTGGGCGCATGCCGCTGTTTTCCAACCGCGACCGGCATCGGTTTGAATTCTCCCCAGACGGGAAGCTGTTCGTCTCTTGGCTCGACGGCAAAGCGCGTGTCTATCAAGTTGAGCCGTTCCAGTTGAAATCGGAATTTGACATGCCCGGCAAAGCGTTTTCAATGGCGCTGACGATTTCCGACAGCGGTTGGGTCGCGGCTATCGATCTGAAAAAATACGACTACGAAAACGCGCGGCTACGGGCATGGGACGGCCTGACCGGAAAACTCGTCGGGTACTACCAGACCTCCGCCGAAGCGTTGGCGATCCAGCCCAACGGTAACAAGCTGATTGCGGTCAATAACCGCCGCATCATGGTGTTCGGGTTGCCAGAGCGTATCGCGCAATGAAGGGGTAACCCCAACAGTCGTATCACCGGCCGCCATCTCGATCAAGGCAGGTCGAGGCGCGGGTGTTCATGTCGAAGAAAACCGCCTATACGGGTGGGTTGACGTGCTCCCAAATCAGCGGCGTCAGAGCGGCGCAGTCGCGCGGCGTGAACCTACCTCGCAGTAGTACTTGAGTTTCGGTTTCATGCGAAGTATCATGAAACATCACATGTAACCAATAGAGAATATCATGCCATCAATTCACGAATCAAAGGTCGTGCGGCACCGCGAGCGGATGCGCGCCGCTGGACTACGACCTGTCCAGTTTTGGGTGCCAGATACACGCTCGCCAGCGTTCATGGCACAAGTGCGCGCGCAGTGCCAAAGCCTGAAGGACGACCCGGCAGAAGCTGACGTTTTACGTTTCACCGAAGAGGCTGCATCTCACGTTGAGGGTTGGGAATGATGCAGCGAGGCGACCTCGTAACGGTTTCAATACAAGGTGACTATGGCAAGCCATGGCCAGCCCTGATCGTTCAATCAGACCTTTTAGCCGACCTGGAGAGCGTCGTGCTGTGTCCGGTGACAAGCGATCTGCGCAATGCCACGTTTCGCGTCACCGTGGAGCCAAATCCGAGCAATGGGCTGCACACACTGTCGCAAGTCATGGTGGATAAGCTTTCGACGTTACCACGCACCAAAATCAGCGTTCCGTTTGGCCGCCTCGATGATGAGCGGATGAAAGCGATAGACAGGGCGCTCCTACTAGTCGTTGGCGTTATTTGACGCCAGCGGACAGATGGCGGCCGGTGACACAATGGAATGGACTCCTCCTGTCACCCAACCGGCATCGTTGTGCCAAACTGGACGGAGTTTTCACACCATTGTTCAAATCCGCTGTATCGCACTATGGGCTCATATCTCGTGACGACACGATCTAGGAAAAAAGGGCGCAGCGCTGCGCCCTTTTTCGTTGCGCGCGGCACCGCTCAGGCCATCGCGGGGGCAGTGAAGCGGACGTAGCGGCGGACGTTCGCTTCGGTGAGCGACAGCAAACCGTCTTTTCCGGCCCCGAACGTGCGGCCCATGTAGTCGATGATTTCAAAAAAATAGACGCCGCCCCGGCTTTTCACGAAGGTGGCGTCCCAGTCGTGCTGCGATGTCGGCGAAAAAATGCGCACCCTGTCGCCCGGTGCGAGATCAGCAGGTTTCATAGCTTTCCTCCTCTATCAGTGCCGGTATCAACCCTATGAGCCGTTTCAGGCGAACTTCGTCGTCTTCGTCCTCGCCGCGCAAATCGCGGGTCAAGTGTGTCCACATGATGTAGGCGCCATAGGCCCAGCATTTATAGACGGCGGACTGCTCGCCCGTCGTCATCGTGGCTTGTTTCATGAAACGGCCGATATCCGACTCCGCCTGATTTGTCAGATCCCTGTAAGTCCAAACCTTCACTGTTCGTCTCCCAAAATCCAGATGCGTTCGATCCCGCATCGAACGGTGGGCATATTGCAGCAAATATCGAATAGTCTGTCGATGACAAATTCAATATTTGTCGCAAAAAATATGCATGTCACTTATAGTGACGGCATGAATTTCTGGATTTTACTGGAACACGTGCGCCGCGACGACTTTGTTCCTCCCTTGCTGTTTGGCCTGTAAAACAGCGTGGTCGGCGCGTTTGACGAGCTCGACGGCGTCGGCCATGCTTGCGTCCCGCACTGCCACACCGACGCTGATCGTCAGGTGCAATATCTGATCCTCGTTGAGGATCTCCAGCGTGCGGATTCGTTCACACAGGCGTTCGGCGCAAGCCAGCGCCTCCGCCAGCGTGGCGGACGGACAGATCACCAAAAACTCGTCGCCCCCGGTGCGACAGATCACATCTTGTCCGCGCAGCGCGCGGCGCAGGGTGTCGGCGGCCTGCCGCAAGGCGATGTCGCCCACGTCGTGGCCATACCGGTCGTTGACGTGCTTGAAGCCGTCGATGTCGACGACCAGAACCCCCAGGGTGCGCGCATTGCGCATGGCGGTTAGCCACTCCTGCTGCATGCGCCCGCGGGCGTAGCGGCGATTGGGCAAGCCTGTGAGCGCGTCGGTCAGTGCAGCTTCTTGCAGGCAGCGGTTGGAGATCATCAACTCGGCGGCGTAGTGGCGCAACTCCTCGCGTTCGTGCTCCAGTTCTTGCTGGAGGCGCACGATGCGCTGCGCCGCGCCCAGACGCGCCACCAGCATGCGCATGCTCACGGGCGAGATGAGGAAATCGTCCGCGCCGCTCTCGAACACGGCGATGTGCGCCTCGTCGTCGGCGGGCAGCAACAACAAAATGTAGATGCAGCGCCCGAGGCGCGAGGCACGCAAAGCCCGGATCAACTGCGAGGCGTAGCCACGATCCTCGTCCACGTCGAGTATCAGTAAATGCGGCTGCACATCGAGCACCCGTTCCATGATGCTGCCCAGGCCGGAGAGTTCGGAGACGGCGATGCCCATGCCTTTCACGGCTTTCGCCAGCCGCATCCGTTCGGCGGAATTTCTGGCGACCAGCATGGCGCGCAAATCGGCGTCAGGGGGCGCGGGCGCGCTCTTTTTCGCTTCCGGCGCGGAAGCCCTGGAAGGCGGCGACGAATCGTTCGCTTGCACGCCGGTCAGCATCCCGAAAGACGGCGGCGTGACGCTGTCCAACTGCAACAGCTTGCTCCAGTCGGCCCATTGACGCGCAATTTCGCCACAGTCCTCGATAAAGTTTTCGCGCCCGCAGCCGAGACGCGCCGCCTGCCGCACGGCGCGATCCATGCGTTCTTGTTGCTGCCCCACGGGGGGTTCCAGGCAAATGTCCGCGACGTTGCGGGCGAGGATGAGGCTTTGCATCACCAGCATTTCACGCTCGCCCGCGGCGAAAGGCGCGCCGGCGGGCTGTTCGAAATAAAACACCGGATCGGTGAAAACGGTGGGGATGCCCCAATCCGTGAGCATGGCGTGCCCCAGCTCGGAGTGAGACGTCGCCAGGGTGCTTCGTTCCAGTGTAATGAGATCTCCCTCCCCCGCTTTGGCCTCGGTCAGTATTCGCCCGTATTTCGCCGGATAAGCGGTGGCCAGCGCCAGCTCACCCACACGCGCCAGCAGTCCGACGCTGAACAGTTCGTCGGCGGCGACCTGCTGGATATATCGCGCCAGCATTTGCATGCTGATCGCCATGATGAGCGACGACGACCAAAATTGCCGGTAATCGAATCCGGGGCAATTGCCCTTGCGATAGTTCGACAGCAGCGAGAAGCCGAGCGCCATCGCGCGCACGGACGTGATGCCGAGCACCATCAGCGCCTCCCGTACCGAGACGATGGGGCGCTGGCGGATGAGTACGCCATTGGCGGCTTTGACGAGACGGCCGACAAACGCCGGATCGCCCTTGATGACGTGCGCCAGCTCTTCCGCCGATACGCTTTCGTCCTGTGCCATGCGCAGGATGGACAGCGCCACGCCACGCGGTGACGGCAAATGCCCGGTGGCCTTGATCTGGGCAAAACGGTTGAAATCGATGGGGGCGGACATGGCGTGCGGGGTCGCAGAATGTCGGTTTGAATATGCCATTGCAACATACCGTACTACCCTGCCATTTTCCTCCCTCGGTTTACCGCAGGATGTGTCATTTGCCCGCCTGTCGGCACGAGGCTGCTAGAATCGGCTCGAATCAACTTGCGGACCGGTCATGAATTACTGTTCCGAATGCGGCGCCCCTGTCACCCTTTGTGTCCCGGAGGGCGACACAAAATCCCGTTACGTCTGCGTACAGTGCGGCGTCGTGCATTACCAGAATCCCAGGATGATCGTCGGCGCCATCCCCGAGTGGGGCGAGCGCATTTTGCTCTGCCGCCGCGCCATCGACCCGCGCTACGGCAAGTGGACGCTGCCCGCCGGCTTCATGGAAAAAGGCGAAACCACCTCGGAGGCCGCCGCGCGCGAAACGCTGGAAGAGGCCTGCGCACACATCGAGGTCACGGAGATGTTCAGCCTCATCGATGTGCCGCGCATCGACCAGGTGCATATCTTCTATCGCGCCCGCTTGCTGGAGGCCGATTTCAAACCCGGCGAAGAATCGCTCGAAACCGCACTTTTCCGCGAAGAAGAGATTCCCTGGGAAGAAATCGCTTTCCACACCACGCAGATCACCCTGCGCCATTATTTCGACGATCGCCGCAATGGGCACTGGGGCTTTCATGTGCTGGCACATGGCGCGATGCGCTGAACTGCTCAAGAAAGCCTTTCCACTGCCGTAATACGAAGAAGCAGAACAGGTCAACAATGGGGGGAAACCACCAGATGAATACCTCGACACAGCCCGACAGGGCGGGAACGCGCGTCCTGAGCCTTGAAGAAGGTCACAAGCTGCTGGCGCTCTACGAGTCCATGCTCGATATGGCGCGCACGCAGAATTGGGAGCGCTTGTCCGAAATCGAGCGGCAGGCGGCGGCGATCCGCGACACAGCGGCCGTCCCGCCAAACCACTCCCAGCCGGAGGAGGACATCGATGCGCTGGTGGCGCTGTTTTACCGCGTCCAGGCGCTCGACCGCGAAATTCGCGGCCTCATCGAACCGGCGCGCGAAGACGCCCGCCAGCATCTGGCCGCGGCGGTCAAAGGCCGCGCCGTGCGCAACGCCTACGGCCCCGGACTGGGCGGCACGGACGGCTGACCCTCCCCCGCGGGGAAGAATTCGCCATGATTCCCTCCGATCTCGCCGCCCGCCTGCGCTTCCTGCACGAAGCAAGCCTGTTCGAGACTTCTCCGCCCGTGGCGGGGTTGCAGCGTGCACGCGAGATTCAAAGCCAGCTTCAAGAACTGGTGCCGGGGCAGCGCTTCTTCGCCACTTTGCAACGCACGCTGCCCGATGGCACTTTCCGCGCGCTCGTGGCCGGGCAACAGGTGACGCTGGCGCTCAACGCCTCGGCGCAGTCCGGTGATACGCTGGAGCTGATCGCCACCCGCGTCACGCCGGGCATGGTGCTCACCCGCCTCGCCAACACGGGGGCCGCCGTGCAAAACGACGCCGCCCGTCCGTCCTTGAGCCCCACCGGGCAACTCATCAGCTTTCTGCTCACCGGCCAACCCGCGAGCACACCCACCACGCTGGCGAACAATCAACCGCTCGTCCCCAACGCGCTGCTGGCAAACGCCCCCCCCGCTGCCTTGGGCGCGAATGCCGCCGCTTCCGGCGCGAACGCGAATGCCGGCGCGGCCGGCAACGTCGCGGCCCATGCGCATCTGGCCGCGAGCACGCAACTCGCGCCCCTGCTGCGGCAGGCACTCTCGCAAAGCGGCCTGTTCTACGAGGCGCATCAAGCACAATGGCTCGCCGGAAAAGTCGAGCTCGCCGCCCTGCTGCGCGAGCCCCAGGCACAAGGCTCGCCGCCCCAACCCGGACAGACGGCGGCCAACCCCGCCACGCCGCAACAGGCCGCTTCCGCGCCCGCTGGCCAAGCCGCGCCAACAGGCGGCGCAGCGCAAACCGCGAACGCCGCGGCGCGCAGCCAGGCTGCCGCTGCGGACAACGCCGCCGCGCAGGGCCTCGCTCGCAACGAAGAACCCGTTGCCGCCGTCAAAAACGCCCTTGGCCAGTCCTCCGAAAACGCGATGCGCAACGGCCAGATCGCGGAACGCCTGTTGCCGGTCGTGCATCAACAACTCGAAGCACTCGCCAGCCAGCAATACGCCTGGCACGGCACGGCGTGGCCGGGACAGCCTTTCGAGTGGATCGTGGAAGACCCGCGCGGCGACCGACACGGTGGTGGTGGCGGCGAGGAAAGCGACGCTGAATGGAACACCACCCTGCGCCTGTCCCTGCCCCGCCTGGGCGGCGTCGAAGCGCATGTGAACCTGACCGCCGCGGGCGTCGCCCTGCGCCTCACGGCGAGCGACCTCAGCGCCGCCGGCGTGCTGGAAGCGCACGGTGAAGAGCTGGCCGAGGCGCTGGCGGCGGCGGGCGTGCCGCTCACCGGCATGGCGGTGGAAACGGAGCAAACCGACGATGGCCGCTGACGATCTCACCGCCTCCCGGCGCGAGGGCGCGGTCGCCCTCACCTACTCGCCTGGCGATACGGCCCCGACCGTGGTCGCCAAGGGGCGCGGGCTGGTGGCGCGGGAGATCATCGAACGCGCGCACGAAGCGGGGGTTTATGTGCATGAGTCGCCAGAACTCGTCTCGCTTCTGATGCAGGTCGACCTCGACACCCACATCCCGCCTCAGCTATATACGGTGATCGCGGAACTATTGGCCTGGCTCTACCGGGTCGAAGCGGGAGAAAATCCACTCCTGCCGAAATTCGACACTTCTCCCGCGCATATTGTGGATTCCCATTCCCTGTCGTCGTGATATAACCGGTTTCGTCATGCCATGTAGCCGCTTCATCGACCCGAACAGCCGAGCAAATGAACAGCATGTCAGACCAAAACACCGCCAACGGTCAAACGGCCTCCCCCGTACAGGAAGATAATCTTGAGCAATACCTGCTGCGCGGCACTCGCCAGGTTCGCCAGTTGTTGCAGGAGCTGATCAATGCCCGTTCGCTCATCAGCATCCATCTGATTCCGGGCGGACTGTCTTTTCTGAGTACCCTCCTCACCTTCTCCGAAGACGAAGACTGGATTTTCCTCGACGCCAGCCCGAACGAAACCATCCATCGCCGCGCGCTCGAATCCGAGCGCATGCTGTGCGTCACCCAGTTGAACAAGATTCGCATCCAGTTCCGCCTCGTCAATGGCACCGAAGTGCCCATCGACGGGCGTCCGACCATCGCCGCCTCACTGCCCGAAGAAATCCTGCGCCTGCAACGGCGCGACGCTTTCCGCCTGCAAGTGCCGCTGTCGCACGAGCTCAAGTGCATCCTGCCCGCCCTGCAACGCAAGCATGGCAAGGAGCTCAAGCGGCACTCGCTGGAAGCGCCGGTGATCGACATCAGCGCGGGCGGCCTGTCGCTGGAGATCCCGCTTGCCAAAACCATGCCGACCGTGGGCGACCAGATCAACGGTTGCCATCTCAAGCTGCCCAACGATCTCATCGGCATCAACCTCGAAGTGCGCAACCACGGCCGCCGCATCCTGAGCGACGGCAAAGAGATCCTGCGCCTCGGATGCAGCTTCGTCGCCCTGCCCGTCCAGGCCGCGAACCAGATCCAGCGCTACATCTATCAGGCCGAGCGCGAGATCAGCGCGCATTCCTGATTCGGCGGCATCCCCGATTTCAACCGTTTTCCGCCCGGGAAGGGCGGCCGGGGCAGCGCGGGCCAATGACGGAATTGTTGCAAGGGAGCGTCAGCCGCTTCCGTTGCTGAAAACCCCTACTGAATGCAAAAAACCGCTCACTTTTCGGAGCGGTTTTTTGTTTTTCGCCTCCGGCGCGGCTTTGCAGATCGAGGCGTGATGAACATGGCCTGTCTGGCTGGCGGCTAGGGTTTCCCTTTATCGTGCTTACCCTAATATCAGGAACTGCGTCACACTTTTATAAGAAAACCATTGAAGAGGACCAATGAAATGGATCAAGAACGTGAATTATCGCTGTCATATATCTCGGCCAGGCTGAAATCCATTCAACAAGGAACATCCGCCGAACGTCAGGCGCATCTCCCGCTGCTCGCCACGGGGCTGGCGGTCGCCATCACCTTGCGCCTGTGTGTGCTCATGGATACCCGCTCCCGCTTGCGCCGCGCCCTGTGCAGCACGGAAGAGATTCCGCACAAGCTGGACGGGCTCGCCAAGGCGCCCGTCGGCAAATACGGCGAGGTCGACCCCGCCCGGGTCATCGCCGCCGCCCAGGCGATGCGCGCCAAGCTGCATGTCATGATCGGCAACATCGACGCCAACATCGCCCGCCTGACGGCAGACGCCAAAACGCTCTCTGGCACACTGACGAGGCTGCCGCGCCTGAAAGCGGAATCCAGCGGCAGGCCGGGCACGCAGGAAATGGCCATTGCGCTGCTCAATGCCACTATCGAAGCGGCAAACGACGAAAGCGAACAGGAAATCATCACGATCGCGCCGGAAACCTCGGCGCTGCTCGAACACATCGCGGCGTCCGCCAGGCGAACCAGCGCGCTCGTCGGCTCGATTCAGAAAAAAGCCGCCCTGCCTTTCGGGCGCGCGCCCGGCGACACGCGCCTCGAAACGATGCGGTTTCCCGCCGCCGAGACCAAAACCGAAGCCAAAACCGAGGCCAAGGCCGAGACTGATCCCGACACACTGGCGATGACGAATCTGCGCCGCATGCTCGCTCAATTACGCAGCGGTCTGAGCGGCGGTCTGCACTGACGAGCCCGGCCTGCCCACGAACAGCTCGGTGAGCTTGGCGAGCGCGCCGCCGTAGTCTTCGCGCTCCTCGATCTTTTGTTGCAGGAAGGCTTCGAGGCGTGGATAGATTGCCACCGCCTCATCGAGCAGCGGATCGCCGCCCGGCTGGTACGCGCCTACGGCGATCAGGTCGCGCGAACGTTGATAGCGCGAGAAAAGCTGCTTGAACTGGCGCACCACATCGAACTGTGCCTCGGAAACCAGCCCGTGCATGGCGCGTGAAATCGATTGTTCGATGTCGATGGCCGGATAGTGGCCCTGATCCGCAAGCGCCCGTGTGAGCACGATATGGCCGTCGAGGATGGCGCGCGCCGAATCCGCGATCGGATCTTGCTGATCGTCGCCTTCCGCGAGCACGGTGTAGAACGCGGTAATCGAGCCGCCCCCCTCCGGGCCGTTGCCGGCGCGCTCCACCAAGGCGGGCAGCAGCGCGAACACCGAGGGCGGATAGCCGCGCGTGACTGGCGGCTCACCGATGGCGAGCGCAATTTCGCGCTGCGCCATCGCGTAGCGGGTGAGCGAATCCATCACCAGCAACACCTGTTTGCCCTGATCGCGGAAATATTCGGCGATGGTGGCAGCATAAGCCGCACCTTGCAGCCGCATCAGCGGGCTGGTGTCGGCAGGCGCGGCGACCACTACCGAACGTTCCAGGCCGACTTCGCCCAGGCTTTGTTCGATGAATTCCTTCACTTCGCGCCCCCGTTCCCCGATCAGCCCGACGACGATGAGATTGGCCTCGGTGTAGCGCGCCATCATGCCGATCAGCACCGATTTACCGACCCCGGAACCGGCAAAGAGTCCCAGGCGCTGCCCGCGCCCGACGGTGAGCAGACCGTTGATGGCGCGAATGCCGACATCGAGCGGCGTGCGAATTGGCGAACGGTTGAGCGGGTTGATCGGGCGGCCTTGCAGGGAACGGGTTTCCACGGTTTCCAGCCGTCCGAGCGCATCGAGCGGCCTGCCCGCGCCATCGACGACACGGCCGAGCAGCGCCTCGCCCACCGGCAAGTGCTTGGCGCGGTCGGAGGAACGGCGGCGCGGCCCGATGCGACGCCCCGGCACCAGCGCGGGATAAGTCGGCTCCATCGGGCGCACCAGCGCGCCGGGCGAGAGGCCGAACACGTTATCGGTCGGCATCATGAACAGCTTCTCGCCGCTGAAGCCGACGACTTCGGCTTCGACGAAACCGCTACCCGGCGCCATGATCTGACAGCCGGAACCGAGCGGCAGCCGCAGCCCGGCGGCCTCCATCACCAGCCCGTTGGTCCGCGTCAGCCGGCCCGCGTTCTGGAACGGCTGTACGGTTTCGAGCAGATAGCGCCCGTCTTTGAGGAAGGTGCGCCAGAGCTCGTCATGCACGAGGGGCGGACGTTCCTCGTCGCTCACGGCACAGGCTCCGGCGGCGGCGGCGCGGCGGCGTCCGCGGTTTCATCGCTGGCGGGCGGCGGCGCGGCCTCGCCTTCGGCGGCAGCAACGGGCGCTTTCTTGCGCGTCCGGGCCGTCGCGGCGCGCGCTTTCTTCGGCTTTTCAGCGGGCGCGGCCTGCGCCAGACCCGTCCAGGGCGCATGTTCGCGGCCGAGGCTATCGAGCACGCGCCGCCAGCGCGTCTCCATGCTGGCGTCGATCTGCGCGCTGCTGGTTTCGATGCGGCAGCCGCCGGGCGAGACGCCGCCGTCCTCGACGATCAGGTGGCCGCCCTGCGCGATCATTTCGCCGAGATGCTTGCTGGTAAGCGCGGCGTCGGCGGGATTGAGAAAAACTTGCGCATGCGTTTCGGGCAGGCTTTGCAGCGCGGCGCGCACGACATTGACCACCGCCTCCGGCTCCACCGCCAGCGTGTGCTGAAGCACCTTGCGCGCCAGCTCGATGGCGAGCGACATCAATTCCTCGGCAACCTCGGCATCGAGTCTGGCGAATGCATCTTCGAGCTGCCTCACCAGTTCGTGCAGCCGCTTCGCCTCCGCTTCCGAGGCCGCCCTGCCTTCATCGTAACCGGCGGCATGCCCTTGCTCATGCCCGGCACGGCGGCCGTCGGCGTAGCCGGTTTCGCGCCCCTCGGCCAGCCCTTCCTCATATCCGGCGCGGCGCGCTTCTTCGTGTATCGCTTCGATTTCAGCGGCGGTCGGCAGGCTGAAACCGGGCGGCAGCTCGACGATTTCCGCTTGCGGCTCCGCTGCGGGCGCGCCCCCGCCCCCCCCTTCACCCTCGCCCCCGGTTTCGGGCAGCGGCGCCGGTTCCGGTTCGGGCGGCGCATCGAAATTCGGCGGCTCCCAGCGCCGGTAGGCGCCGACGGCCTGATGACGCGCGAAGGGAACGGGTTTGTTCATCGGCGCTCACCCCGGCGCATCACACGAACGCATCGTCGCTGCCCTTGCCGCCCATGACGATCTGCCCTTCCTCGGACAGCCGCCGCACGATCTTGAGGATCTCCTTCTGCTCGGCTTCGACTTCGGACAGGCGGACCGGCCCTTTGGCTTCGAGGTCTTCGCGCATCATCTCGGCGGCGCGGCTCGACATGTTCTTGAACATCTTCTCACGCAATTCGGGCGACGAACCCTTGAGGGCGACGATGAGCGAATCGGACTGGACTTCGCGCAGGATGGTCTGGATGCCGCGGTCGTCGATATCGAGCAAGTTCTCGAACACGAACATCTCGTCGAGGATTTTCTGCGCCAGATCGGGATCGTATTCGCGCACGTTGTCGAGGATGGCGGTTTCCGCCGCCGCGCCGACGAAGTTGAGAATTTCCGCCGCATGACGCACGCCGCCCATCGTCGCCTTCTTGGCGGTGGCCGCGCCGGAAAGCATCTTGGTGAGCGATTCGTTCAGCTCCTTCAACGCCTGCGGCTGCACGCCATCGAGGGTAGCGATCCGCAACACCACGTCGTTGCGCAGGCGCTCGGAGAAGTGCTTGAGGATTTCGCCCGCCTGATCGTAGCCCAGGTGCACGAGGATGGTGGCGATGATCTGCGGATGTTCGTTCTTGATGAGATCGGCGGCGGTGCCGGGGTCGAGCCATTTCAGATTTTCAATGCCGGCGGTATCGGAGCCTTGCAGCACGCGGGCGATCAGGTTGGCGGCGCGTTCGTCGCCCAGCGCCTTGGTGAGCATTTCGCGGATTTGCTCCTGATCGGCACGCACCGCCACACCCTTACTGAAATGCTCGCTGAGCTCGTCGAGGATCAGCTCCACCTTGCTGCGCTCCTGCGCGGGCATGCTCGCCATCTTCATACCGAGCTTTTGCACTTCGCGCGGCCCAAGATGTTTCAGGACGCCCGCGGCCTCGTCCGGCCCCAGCACCGTGAGCAACAGTGCGGCCTTATCCAGTCCTTCATCGGTCGTTGCGGCAGAGGCTGCCATTTTTCAGTGCGCTCCTTCTTCGGATACGCCCAGCCAGTGTTTGACGAGGTCGGCCACGCTCTTTGGATCGTCGCGCGCGAACTGCCGGGCCCGTTCCAGGCGGGAATCGTAGTCCTGGGCGCGTGTCGCTGCCTCGGACAATTCGACATCGACGCCCTCTTGCTCGTCCTCGCCTGCCGCGCCCCCCTGCGCCACGGCCAGCGTCGCCTCCTCCCTGGGCGGCGGCAGCGCGACCACACGCACGAGCGGCCGCACCACGGCAAAGTAGACGAACAAAACGGCCAGCAGTATCAGCCCGTATTTGCCGCCCTCCTTGCCCACGGCGAGCATTGCCGGGTCTTTCCACAACGGCAGCGCGGGCGCGGCCTCCGGCACGGCAAACACAGTGCTGGTGACGTTGATCGTGTCGCCGCGCGCCTCGTTGTAGCCGACGGCTTCGCGCACGAGGTTACTGATACGGGTAATTTCCTCATCACTCACCGGCAGGTTTTGCTCCACGCCCGCGGGCAGTTGCACCGCGCGCTGGTTGATGAGCACCGCCACCGACAGGCGCTTGACCTGGCCGCGCGACTGCTTGATGTGCTGAATGGTGCGATCCAGCTCGTAGTTGAGCACGGCGGTGCGTGACTTGTTGCCCATCGCCTCGCCGTTCGGCCCGGTTTGCGGCGGCACCGGCGGCGTGGTGATCGGCGCGGTGGCGGGCACCGGCGGCTGGTTGGTGAGCGCGCCGGGCACGCCCTGCGGATCGCGCTCACGCCCCTGTTCCTCGGTACTCTGCTGGCTGCGAATCGCCTGCTCGGGGGCGGGGTTCGGGCGGTATGTTTCCGCCGTCTGCTCGACCTGATTGAAATCGAGTTCGGCGGTGACTTGCGCGCTGAAATTACCCTTGCCGAACATCGGCGTCAGGATATTTTCGATCCGGCGGTTCAATCCGGCCTCGATTTCCTCGACATAGCGGATCTGGGTGGGATCGAGTCCCGAGCGTTTCAGCGGATCTTCACCGGAAAGCAACGTGCCGCTCTGGTCGACGATCGTCACGCCCGCGTCACTCATCTTCGGCACCGAGGACGCCACCAGATGCACGATGCCCGCGACCTGATTGCTGTCGAGGAAGCGGCCGGGGCGCAATTGCACGAGCACCGAAGCAGTGGGCTTTTGTTCGTCGCGCAGGAAGGCGGTCTGCTTGGGCATCGCCAGATGCACACGGGCGCTCACCACCGAGGAAATCGACTGGATCGTGCGCGCCAGCTCGCCCTGCAAGGCACGCTGATACGTCACCTGCTCGTTGAACTGCGAGGTGCCGAGCTTTTGCGTATCCATCAATTCGAACCCGACCATCCCGCCCTTGGGCAACCCGGCGGCCGCCAGCCGCAGGCGGGTGTCGTGCACCACGTTGGGCGCAACGAGGATGGAGCGCCCGTCATCCGAGAGGGTGTACGGGATGTTCTGCTGTTGCAGGGCGGTGACGATATCGCCGCCATCGTGCGCATCGAAGTTGGAATACAGCACCGCCATCTGCGGCGCACGGCTCCACAAGGTCGCACCGACGACGAGCGCGATGGCCAGCGCCAGCGCTGCGGCAGCGGCGATCTTCTGGCGCTGGTCGAGTTTCCTGATGTTGCCGACGAGCTGCTGCAAACGCCCACGCGCCCCGTCCGCTGGCGACGGCGCAGCGGTGATGTCGGCGGTAACCTCGCCTGCGGTGGTTTCGGCGGTGGCCATGATTCGGTGCTTTCCGGCCCTTTGACGGATGCGGGCATTGTCCGTCCCCGCCTTGCCGCGGCGTTACCCGAAAAGCGGCATTTTTTACGATCTGTTCGCCTGTTGCCGTGGACGCGCGAGCCTCCGGGATGCCATGATGAAATTGCCATGCAACGAACCCTGGCCTTTTCCCCATGTTGATGACCGGTGCCCTCGAACCCGTCGCAACCGAAGCCAGCGCCCCGCTTTCTGCCGCGCAACTGGCCGAAGCGTTCGCCCTGTTCAACCGCGCCTCGGAAGAACTCTCCGGCGCGTACAACGCCTTACAAGCCGAAGTCGCGCAGCTGAGCGAACGCTTCGCGGTGTTGATGGGCGCCCTGCCCGCGGGAGTCGTCGTACTCGACCGCGCAGGCAAAGTGGAACAGGCCAACCGCGCCGCCGAATCCCTGTTCGGCGGCAGCCTCGACGGGCGCAACTGGGACGAGGTTTCCGCGGCGCTCACCCCTGCTGGCACGCCGGGCGAAATGAATCTGGAGCGCGCCGGCGGCGGGCGGCGGCTCGCACTCTCGGAGACTGCGCTCGGCTCCGGCAAAGGCCGCATCCTGCTATTGAGTGATGTCACCGAAACGCACCGCATGCGGCAAATGGTCGAGCGCAACGAGCGCCTCGCGGCGATGGGCGAAATGCTGGCAGGGCTTGCACACCAGCTGCGCACGCCATTGGCGGCGGCGCTGCTCTACACCGGCAGCTTGTGCCAGCCCGAGCTCGGCCCCGCCGAGCGCGCCAAAGTCGCGGAACGCGTGCTGGAACGCCTGCACTATCTCGAACGCCTGATCCGCGACATGCTGCTGTTCGCGCGCGGCGACCGCCTCGGACGGCAAGATTTCGACGTCTCCGAACTGGTGGCCGAACTCGTACACACGCTGGAGCCGCTGGCCCGCGCCAAACAGATCGAATTCAGCAGCCGCTGCGACTGCGGCGGCGCGAGCATCTATGGCGACCGCAAAGCACTCGGCGGCGCCCTCGCCAATCTGATCGAAAACGCGCTTCAGGCAACCGCCCCCAACGGCAGCGTCGTCTGCGAAGTGACGCGCGCCCCGCTCGCGGGCGCGCAACCCGGCGAAGAATTGCGCTTCGCCGTGCGCGACAGCGGGCGCGGCATCGAACCGGCGTTGCAAGCGCGCCTGTTCGAGCCATTTTTCACGACCCGCGCCGAAGGCACCGGGTTAGGCTTGGCAATCGCGCGCGGCGTGGCGCGCGGTCATGGCGGCGACATTTTGCTCGAATCCACCCCCGGCGCAGGCTCCACGTTCACCCTCACCGTGCCGCTCATGCCGTCCGGCTGGATGTACCGCGAACGCAGAAGCGGTGAAAGCGACCGCCGTCGCAACGGATGCCGTGCCAGCGATACCGAAATACGAATCTCATGATCGAACACTTGAATATCCTCATTGTCGAAGACGACGCCGCGCTGCGCGACGCGGTCTGTTTCACGCTTGAGATGGCCGGCCACACCGTCACCGGCGTCGACGGCGGCCCGGCGGCGCTGGCCAAACTCGAACGGCAAACCTTCAATCTGGTCGTATCCGACCTGCGCATGCAGCCAATGGACGGGCTGGAACTGTTGGGCGAAATCCGCCGTCGCCTGCCGCAGCTGCCCGTACTCTTGATGACCGCCTACGGCGACGTCGACAAAGCGGTCGCCGCCATGCGCGGCGGCGCGTGCGACTTCCTGATGAAGCCCTTCGAGTCGGAAGTACTGCTCAAGAGCGTGCGCCGCTACGCCGCCGCGCCGCCCGAAGCCGACGACACGATTGCCGAAGATCCGCACACACGCGAACTGCTCGCACTGGCCGCGAAAGTGGCCGAAAGCGACGCCACCGTGCTCCTGACCGGCGAATCCGGCACCGGCAAAGAAATATTCGCGCGCTACATCCACCACCACTCCCCGCGCCGCGCCGCGCCCTTCATCGCCATCAACTGCGCCGCAATTCCCGAAAACCTGCTCGAAGCCACCCTGTTCGGCCACGAAAAAGGCGCCTTCACCGGCGCGCAAACCGGGCAACCCGGCAAGTTCGAGCAAGCGCAAGGCGGCACCCTGCTGCTCGATGAAATCTCCGAAATGCCCCTTGGCCTGCAAGCCAAACTGCTGCGCGTCCTCCAGGAGCGCGAGGTCGAACGCCTCGGCGGCAAAAAGCCGGTGCCGCTCGATATCCGCGTGCTGGCGACCAGCAACCGCGACATGGCGAAAGAAATTGCCGCCGGGCGTTTCCGCGAGGACCTGTTTTATCGCCTCAACGTCTTTCCGCTACTCATCCCGGCGCTACGCGAGCGAACCGGCGACATCGTGCCGCTGGCGCGCCACTTCCTCGCCCGCCACGCCCAGCGCGACGGACGGCAGGCATGGTTCTCGCCGGAGGCCGAGACGCTGCTCGTTCGCTATGCCTGGCCCGGCAATGTGCGCGAACTGGAAAACACCATGTATCGCGCCCTCATCCTCACCCCCGGCGACACCGTGAGCGCGGAGACGCTGCGCCTGTGCCTGCCCAACTGGATGGAAACGCCCGCGACCGGCAACGTTCCGCCGCCCGCCGCCGCCCCGATTCCGCCACCGGCAAATTCTGCCGCATCCGCCCCGGGCGGGCGGCCGCCCGACCCCATACAGGCCGCCCGCCCCACGCCCGCCGCCTCCGGCAACATGCGCGACTTCGAACGCGACCATATTCTGACAACGCTGCGCGAAATGGCTGGATCGCGCAAAAAAACCGTCGAAAAACTCGGCATCTCCGAACGCACATTGCGCTACAAGCTACAGCAATACCGCGACGAGGGTTACGATGTCTGAGCGATATGCAATAGTGGCATGGCACTTGCTGCGCCATGCTCGAACCATCTGACAGGAATCGCGCCGGAGCCGCAACATGGACACGAGCGGAATAGAAAAAATGCTCTCCGAGCTACGCTCGGCCTCGCAGGCTGCCCAAAACAAGCCCGTCGGGGCCGCCGCCGATGTGCCCGCGGGCGGCGTCTCCTTCGCCGAAGCACTGAACAACGCCTTGAAAGATGTCAGTGCCGCCCAAAAAGAAGCCCGCGCCATGGCCGAAGATTTCTCCTCCGGCGATTCCAACACCAACTTGCAGGACGTGATGATCAACCTGCAAAAAGCCAACCTCTCTTTTCAACAGATGGTGCAGGTCAGGAACCGCCTGGTGTCGGCTTATCAGGACATCATGAACATGTCCGTATGAAGGCCGTTTCATGGCGATACTGCTCGTGTCCTGCGGTCTTTTTGAGTGGCTGCCGTGCCGAGTAAACGGCAGCGGCCCGGCAGCGTGGAGCCTGCTTCCCTCGGTGCAGCCGATCATCCCGTCCATAGCTGCCGCGCAGCCATGACGCGCCCCGGAATATTCATACCGTCGCTGGCAATACTGCTTTTGCTGGGATGTAGCGATGCCCGATCCACTTTTCTGGACGAGCAAAAAAAGTACGTACGAGTACGCGAAGCAATAGAAGAAAAAGCTCCGCTCGTGACCAGGACACTGGCGGAAAACGGATTGAGTGCCTCCAGCCTCAATATCTTGATTGTTGCCTATAAAGATGAAGGCAGCCTGGAGCTTTACGGCAAAAGTCGCGCCGAAAAAACCTATCGCCTGATCAGGACATACAAAATCGTCGCCAAATCGGGCGTTCTGGGGCCGAAATCCGCGCAGGGCGATTTTCAGGTGCCCGAAGGCTTCTACCATATCGACCGTTTCAATCCCGTCAGCAATTTTTATTTGTCGCTGGGCATAAATTACCCGAACAATGCGGACCGCCGCCGAATCCGCTCCGGGAAGCCGGGAGGCGATATTTTCATTCACGGATCATCTGTAACGGTTGGGTGTTTGCCGATTACTGATGACAAAATAAAAGAACTGTATTTATATGCGGCATTCGCGCGTGACAATGGGCAATTGATAATTCCGGTCTACCTATTTCCATTCCGGATGAGCGATGCCAATATGCGCGAATTCGAGCGCCGCCATGCCGCCGATTCTTCCTTGACGGCATTCTGGCGTAATCTGAAGCAAGGTTTCGACCTTTTCATGGCAACCGGAACACCGCTTGCCGTCGTGCCGGCGCCAGATGGGCATTACGCTTACCAACGGTGAAAGCAGCGTGGATTCCATGACATCAAACTAAAGCATCGCCCGAGTTGACACACTTTGCTTGACCGATTCATTGTTAATCATTACGATCAAAAAAGCATCGAATTGCATCAAAAATCAAATTCAGACAGGGGTTCAAATGGCACAGACTGCAACCAAAGTGCTGACCGCGCACGTCCCGCGTTCGCTGGCCGACAAGGTCGATCTGATGGCCGAGCGGCTGGAGCGCTCACGCGGCTGGATCATGAAGCAGGCGCTATCGGCCTGGCTCGACCAGGAAGAAGAGCGCGAACGACTCACCCAAGAAGCCCTTGCCGACGTAGACGGAGGCCGTGTCATCGATCATCAGGCCGTGCAGGCTTGGGCCGACAGCCTGAACACCGACGAGCCGCTGCCGGTGCCGCACGGATGGAACTGAAGTGGACCAGCAAGGCACTTTCCGACCTGGTGCATCTGTATGAGTTCCTGGCGCCGGTCAACAAGCCCGCTGCGGTGCGGGCAGTACAGGCACTGACCAAGGCTCCGGCTACCCTGCTGACCAATCCACGCATTGGGAGACGGATCTTCGAGTTCGAGCCGCGCGAAGTCCGGCGGCTACTCCTTGGGCACTATGAGGTGCGCTACGAGATTCAGGGGTCGGTCCTCTACATACTACGGTTGTGGCACACCCGAGAGGATCGCTGATTCCGTTTCGTGGACTGAAGCCCTGCCAGGCGCTCTGCCCGCACCATCCGTGGCGTCTGTTTGGGATCATAGTTGCCCGCTCGTGAGCGTCTTTTGCAAATTGCAGGGTCGAGACATTTTCATGCAATCGTTCCTACATCACGATATGTCCCCGTTTGTCCGCCAAGCCAATCACCGCCTCGGCGCCGGAATTGAAAACGAGGAAATCGCTCTCCATGCCATCGCTGAATTTCGCGGTTTTTGTTTTCCACGGCGATTTCGGTATTGAGTTCGCTCTCGCGAATGATGCGTTCCTGCTCCACGGTATATCTTGATCAGCATTGTCAGCGCAACGGGAATGACCAGCGCCAGGATTCCCCTGCCTCGCCAGATGATGACGTTCTCCTTGTGTACTCCGGTCTCTCTCTGCCAAGTTGCCAAATAGACTCTTGAACCGGCATCAGCGCCAGGGCCGTACCTCGACGCGCAGCCTGCCGGTAAACCCCGGCCGCGCACTTTGCGCGATGTCGATGTCGAAAGCGACGCCATCGCCATCGCCATCGACATCGCCGAGGCTGTAGAGCTTTGCGGTACTGTCCGGCTTTCCGGGATTGTCTTCCTGGTAGCCGTACTTGACCTGCCATTTCATCGGCGCCTTGTCGTCGGGAAACGCCTCGACCACGATCTGCCGGCGCAGGATGTAGCCGCCTTCGTAGTGGCGTTTCATGAACAGGGCGCCGTCGATCTCGTAGTCGGGAACCAGGATGTTCAGGTCGAAGGCAAAGCTGACCGAGCCCGACGCATTGACGCTCCTCTCCTGATCGAGAAAGACCGAGAACAGGTGCGGGCTGCGGCTCCGGTCGGGCGGGCGCCGCGTATTGGGCTCGCCGGGAAAAAGGTCGCCGTAGGTACGGAAAATCGCTGAATGCTCGCGCGCCTCGCGCCGGGTGATCTGCCACTGGCAGCCGCGGATGCCAACCGCGACTTCGAACTGGTAAGAAGCGTTGACCGTCTTGCCGGCCTTCAGCGCCCTGGCGACATCGTCCGGCAGCGAAATGTCGTCGATGTCCAGGATGCCGTCGACGCGCAGCGTGCCGAACAGGAAGCGGGAAAGATTCTGGTAGCCTTCCTCCGAATTGACGATGCCGTAGTGTCCGGAATGGCTGCGATGCACGAAAGCCCGCGGCGAAGAGACATCCCTGCCGTCCGGCCCCGGGCCGTGCGTCGCCGCGTTGGCGACGCGCACCAGCCCGTCGCTGCCAACCCCGACGGCCAGCGAGGACAGGCCGCGCAACTCGGTGTAGTCGCGCGCATCGGTGCCGATCAGGTTGAAGATGCGCTCCGGCGGAAAGCCGCGCACGACCGAAACGTCGCCCGCGTCCGGCAACGCGAGATACCCGGCCATCCGCTCGCGGTTGAAGTTGTTGACGTCGCCGAAGCTCAGCCAACCGGGAATGTTGCGCACGACGCGAAGATCGATGCCGTTGTGCGGCGTGGCGTAGGTAAACACCTTGTCGACCGCGCCGCGCGCCTCTGCCGAACCCAGTTCCGGATTTTGCAGGAACGCGCGACAGATGAGTCCGCCCATCGAATGCGCGACGAGATAGACGCGGAAATCTTCTGGCGCGACGTCTTTTTTCGACGTTGCGTCGTTTTTCGGCCTGGCGCAGCAGACCTTGTCGCGCAGGCGCAGGATCAGCCGGCCGAGTCCGCGCGCGAAGTTCTCGATCGGCGGCGTGCCGCCGCCGCCGAAATCCGTGCTGGCTTCGTCGTAATAGCGGTAGATGACGATGCTGCGGTAAGGCAGGCGGTCGTTCCGGTCGCTGTCCAGGATGTCCTCGCCATCCTTGAAAACGTCGGAATAACCGTAATCGCTCATCAGGCGAACGAGCGGCGATTCGAAGAAAAAGCGCTTGATTTCGCCGGTCCAGACCGTGCGCGCCTTCGTCGAACCGATGTTGAAACCCATGTACGGGTCGGCGACGGCCTCGTCGATCGCACCCTGGGTCGCGGCAAAACCGCGCACGTAGATGATCGGATGGAAGAGATGAGGTGATTTCACAGGCATGGCGCCTCCTTTGCTGCCGTGATTATATTCACGGACGAACCGGAAGGGAGCGCCCCGCCACAGCATCGTTGCCAGCCGGTTTTGAGATTCAGCTGCGCTGTAACACCGCTGTAACACAATGGGCAACACTCCAGCCACTCCGCCCATCGCCCCGTCAGCGTCAAAAATTCAATGAAATACGCCTATTGACCCCACGGCGTCGCATCCTTTCCCGTATCGCCCATTCGGCGTATTCACCACAGAGCTTGCCAACGCTATATCCTCTCGCCCTTCGTTCGCTTCTTTTTCAACTCACCCATTGGGTCATCCGCCCGCCCTTTCCACATGCCCGCTCCAATAGAACACCGCATTGCCGAAGAACTCGGCGTGCCTTCGCGTCAAGTCGACGCCGCCGTGCAACTGCTCGACGGCGGCGCGACGGTTCCCTTCATTGCCCGTTACCGCAAAGAAGCCACCGGCGGCCTCGACGACACACAGTTGCGCACACTCGCCGAGCGCCTGGACTACCTGCGCGAACTGGAAGAGCGCCGCGCCACCGTGCTTGCTTCCATCGAAGAACAGGGCAAACTCGACCCCGCGCTGCGCGCCGACATCGAAGCGGCCGAAACAAAACAGCGTCTCGAAGACCTCTATCTGCCCTACAAACCCAAGCGCCGCACCAAGGCGCAGATTGCCCGCGAAGCCGGTCTCGCGCCGCTGGCCGATGCGCTGCTCGCCAACCCGGAACTCGCGCCGGAGACCGCCGCGCTCGATTACCTCGATGCCGAAGCCGGGTTCGGCGACGCCAAGGCGGTGCTCGACGGCGCACGCCAGATTTTGATGGAACAATTTGCCGAAGACGCCGCCCTGCTTGGCGAACTGCGCCAACTTCTCCAGGACGAAGGCGAAATCCGCTCCGCCGTCATCGAGGGCAAAGAAACCGAAGGCGCGAAATTCCGCGACTGGTTCGACTTCCGCGAACCCATCGCCGCCATGCCATCGCACCGCGCGCTCGCCCTGCTGCGAGGCCGCAACGAAGGCGTGCTCAAGCTCGCGCTCGACCTTCCCCG
>JAIRXQ010000080.1 GCA_031268195.1 Azoarcus sp.
ATCTTGAACGGCTCGCGGGCGATGCCGCACTCGTGGCGATTGCCGGCGCCAACGGGCGTGGCAAGAGCACGATTCTCGACAACCTGCATCCTTTCCTCACCATGCCTTCGCGCGCGGCCTCCGGCACGGGCGGGTTTTCTTATTACGATCAGGTGTTCCTGGCCGAGAACGTTAAAGACCTGAGCTGGGAGCACGAAGGCCACCGCTACCGCTCGCAGGTGCTCATCCGCGCGAATGGCCGCAAGAGCACGGAAGCCTACTTGCACGTGCGGGGCGAAGCCGGTGACTGGCGGCCCGTCGCGCTGCCCGATGGCACCGTCTCCGACGGCAAGACCCGCACTTACATGCGCTGTATCGAGCACTTGCTTGGCAGCGCCGATACCTTTTTCACTTCCGCATTCAGCGCCCAGGGCAAGCGCCCCTTGAGCGCCTATCAGAATGCCGAAATCAAGACCTTGCTGGCCGACCTGCTCGGGCAGGACGAAATTCGCGCCTTGGGCAAGCAGGCAGGGGAGGTGGCGGCATTGCTCAGGGCGGGACTCGCCGTAGTCAGGAATGAGCGGCGGATGCTCTGCGAAGAAGCGGATCGGCTGGAGGCCGAACGCGCCCGCCTCGCCGGTGTGGCGGGAGATGTCGCGGTTCGGTGCGATGCCCGGCAAGGCGCGCAGGGTGGTCTGGATGAAGCGCGCGCGCTTCTCGCGCAACAACGTGCCGCGTTCGAGCAGTCGCGCAGTGTCGAGATGCGCCGCGCCCAACTGACCGGCGAGCGCCGGAACGCCATGGCCGATCACGCGCAGGCAGGCGATGCCATGACCTCGCAGCGGCTTGCCCAGCGCCAGCGTCTTGAACGGCTGAAAGGAAGAATCGCCGCGCGGCGCGAGAAATCCACCGCGCGCCAGCAGGCGCTGGCGCACCAGCGCCTGCAATGCCGTGAAACGTTGCGGCACGAACGGGCCGTATGCCACGCCATGGCGCGGCGGGTGACGGCGGATCGTATTTTCGTCGCGCGATCCGCCCGTGTACGAGACGCCCGTGCAAGAAATGGAGAATTGGAACGCCATCGCGCCGCGCTGGTGGCTGCCCGCAACCGTTTGCAGTCGCTCGAACGCGAGGCCGGGCAAGCGGTGCTGCGCGCCGAGGAACTGGCCCGCCGTTTCAGTCTCACGAATGAAGTGCCGTGCGCCGGCACCGATCTGCAAGGGCGATGCAAGCTGCTGGACGATGCCGGCCAGGCCAGGGCGCTGATGCCGAGCGCCGAGGCGATCATCAAAAACTTGACTGGGGAGACCCTAGCGATCAAGGGCGAGATTACCGTGTTGGTAGAACAGCAATCTTCGCTCGAACCCTCAGCGCGCGAACTCAGGCTGGCCGAGCGATGCGAACAAAAAGCGCGTGACCGCGCGGCCCGTTACGCCAGTCTCGCCGCCCGAGTGGACGAAATCGAACAGGCGAAGGCGCGCTTCGCGGACATCGAACGCGAACTCGCCATGCTGGCCGGAAGCGGGCCGGACTCGCCATCCGAAACAGTTGAAGAGCGCGAGGAGATGGCGGACATCGATGCGGCCATCGATTTGATCGACGCCCAGGCCGGACGCCAGCAGGAAAAATACCGTCTTGCACTCGCCCGTATCGACGAAGCGTTGGCCGGATTGCCGCCGCCGTTCGATACCCGTGCGCTTCATGACGCAGAGACCGCCGTTGCCCACGCGCAGGTACAGGCGCAACAGGCCGAACGCGATTATCTGCAAGCCATCCAAAAGGCCGAAGCCTTGGCGGCGCTGACGCGGCAAGGGAGCGATCTCGCCAGCCGCCGCGCAGCGAACGAGGCCAGGATCGCCCATGTGGAGAACGCATTGGGTGACTGGAATCTCCTCGTGAAATGCCTGGGGCACGACGGCCTGATCGCGCTGGCCATCGACGCTGCCGGGCCGGCTTTGGCGGGGCTGGCGAACGATCTTCTGCTGGCTTGCCATGGCGCGCGTTTTACGGTGTCCTTGCTCACGCAGGTCGAGACCGGCAAGGGAGAACAGCGCGAAGGGTTCGACATCCTCGTCCACGACGGCGCGTCGGGGCAAAGCAAACGCATCGGGCAGATGAGTGGTGGCGAGCAAATATGGGTGAATGAATGTCTGTTGCGGGCCGTGGCGCTCTATCTCGCCCGGCACGCCGGGCGACAGTACGGTACGCTTTTCAGCGACGAAGTCGACGGCGCGCTCGATCCGGCGCGCAAGCGCATGTTCATGACGATGAAGCGTGAAGTGCTGAAACTGGGCGGCTACGCGCGGGAGATTTTTATCTCGCAGACGCCCGAGCTGACCGCGCTGGCCGATGCGGTCATCGACCTCGACGGCTTCGTTGCGAAGGCTCCGGGTTCAACGCACTGAACGAGTTGCCGCTTGAGTCGATCGGATGCGAGATTCGAAAAAAAGCCCGAACCCCGTGGATGGGGTTCGGGTTTGCGCATGCCGCTTTTTGCTCAAATCATGCCTTTTTCGGCAAGCGATACCAGTGTTGTCCCGCCGATGATGAAATGATCGAGCAAGCGCACATCGATCATGGCGAGGGCATTTTTTATGTCTTTCGTAAGCAGTGCGTCGGCTTGACTTGCTTCCGATGCTCCGCTCGGATGATTGTGCGCGATGATGAGCGATGCGGCATTCTTGACCATGGCGCGCTTGACGATTTCGCGCGGATAAACACTCGCTTGAGTGAGTGTTCCGCGAAACAGCTCCTCGGCGTCGATCAGGCGATGCTGGTTATCGAGGTAGAACACCACGAAAACCTCGTGTCCAAGTCCCGCAAAGTAAAGCGTCAGCCACTCGCGCACTCGTGCCGGTGAATCGAACAATGGGCGATCCTTCATGCTGTCGAGCAATTCCCGGCAGATGATTTCCTGTGCAATGGCAAGCTTCCAGGATAAAGCCGCTTCGTTTTCCCGGTGGATGCCGTGATTGCTTTCCGCGACGGCATGAGGGGGTATGTTGGAGACATTTGCCAGCAATTCGGAGACCAGACGCGGCCAGCTCCAGCGCGCCAAGTCTTCGTGGCGATTCAACAAAGTCATCAGTGTTCCTCGAAAAAGAGGCGGGACACTGCCCCTTGCGGGGCGCATGTCCCGCCTGGGAAATGCACCCACAA
>JAIRXQ010000043.1 GCA_031268195.1 Azoarcus sp.
CTCCTTTGATTTCCCTCAGGTTTCGGGCCCCTATAGTTTAATTCCTCGGGGATACGCAGCGGCGAAATCATCGCAATCACCAATGTCCAGGCAGGAAACAGGCATTTCGCAGGGCCGACCATGTAGCGCAGCAGACTGCTCAGCGTCGTCATCAGCGAACGATTGCCGCCGATCGATGCGACGACATGCCCGGCCAACTGGTCGGAGCCGGTGCATCAAGCCTTGCTCAAGCCGCCCCGGTTCCTCTGCCGCCGAAACGGCGAGAAACCGGAATGAGAAAACCGTCGGCATCATGCCGGGCGACACTTTGCCGTCATTTCGTCCATCCAGCCGTGGATTTCCTCCAGTCGCCAGACCGTCACCCGTTCACTCAACTTGATCGGCGCGGGAAAGGTTTTTTCCTTGACACGTCGCCACAGGGTTGCGTGCGAGATCGGCACCAGCTTAAGCAGGCTGCGCTCGCGGATGAAACACGTCTCCGGCAATTTGCCGGGCGTGGCGGATGCCGGTTTTTCCGGCGCCGGGATCGGTGTGCTGTGCTTGGGCATGTTCGCTCCTGCTGAAATGAGAGTCATGACCCACCCGGTCGTGATCGGTACGGGCCGAAAATGGCCGATCACCAAGGAAGCATCAAAGCGGCAAGCATCGCGCGGCCTCCCGCTTCCCGGGGCGACAGCAGCTTTTTTCAATGGATGATTTTGTGAGCCGCACCGGAGAACCGGTATTGACGGCGAGCCGGAGAACGCCAGGAATCCGGCGCTCTCGGAAAACGGTGTGCAGGTAACGACTGCAACGCCCGGTAAGGGATCCAGGGCAAGCAAGGCAACTGCCCATTCCCAGAGTATCGCGCAATCCCTTGGCGTCGCAAGGCGGCAGACGGGCAGCGAAAAGCATCGGCGTCCATTATGGGACGACATTCTTTTCGTTCGGGCGAAAACATCGTTTGCCCCAACCCTGGACATCCGCGCGGGACGCCGGCACGCTTACACCCCGAACTGAACCGCTTTCATGAGCCGGACGATCTGCACCTGCCCGATCCCCTTGGCTTGCGTCCGAAAGCGCACTTCCACCACACGGTTGTCGTCCAGTTCCCAACTCACGATCCCGGCCTTTTCGCCCTTGCCGCGATACAGCACGCTCGCGCCATGACCCAGTTTCGCCTCGACCGATGCGGGCGTGTTTTCTTTCGCGTCCAGCCCGAACGGAAGCGCGGCTTCATGCGGGCGCTGAGCGGCCATTTCCCCGTTGAAAAACACCCGATCCAGGACGATGTGATTCAGCCGTGACTGTGGCGGAGCCTGTCCATGGCTGGGCAGCGTGCAAAGCTCGATCTGTATCGCGCGAACCGGGGCGGGAACCGTGACCCGTTCATCCCCGGACGAATCGGGCAGCCAGTCTTTCCCCGCCAAACCGAGCCATTTCCCCAGTTCGAGCAGCCACGGGCCATTGCCGTAGGTGCCCACGCGCGCCGCAATCGCATCGGCCCAGCGGGCGGGCGTATTTTCCCTGTTCATTCGCCTATCCTCGGATTGTCGGGATCGTGCAGCCGTTGCCATTTCTGTCCGTCGAAGCAGGCCAGATCCTTGGCGCCGAACGACCAGAGCGTTTTTCCCTCGCGATCAGCATCCAGCCGGTAAGTCTCCACCTCCGGACTCAGCCCCGTGCCCACCCTGGCGATTTTTTTGCCATCCCAGGCATATAGGCCCTCGGTGGCGCTCAAATAGACCTTGTCCCTGAACTTGCACAGGCACCACCATGTGAAGTTGTCTTCCAGCGCGCTGACGTCCTTGAAACCGTTCCGCGCGCTCCCCCTCAGCAGGGTGCCGTTGTAGCCGCAGATGTAGACTTCGTCGCGCCCGTAGCAGCGCACCCAGAGCAGGTGCTCGCGGGTGTTGACCTGCACGGGCCGCCAGACAAAGCCGTCGCAGTGAAAGACCACGCCATCGTCGCCCACCACGTACAGGTCGTTCCCGTCATTGCCGTCGATGCAGTTGAAGCTGTTGACTTCATCGTCGTCCGGGTCGCGCAATGGGCTGAATACCCCCGCGTCGATGTGGATCCAGCCGGATTCCGTCCGCCGGTATACCTGCCCCGATTGCCCGCAGACGTACAGGCTGTCGCCGATTTCCCGGATGTGCGTCACGTAGCCGGTCACGCCTTCTTCCGTATATTCGCTCAGCCTCAAACCAGCGTCGGGAATTTTTTCGATGACGCCTTTGCCCGATTTGCCAGAGAAAATCTCGACTTCTCCCTCCTTGGACAAGGCGCACAGTCTGCGCCCTTCTACGGGCGTTTCCTGTTTCACGCACACAGATACGATGTGCATTTCAAGGTCGTGATAGGCCCAGCCATTGCTCGGCTTTCCATCACTGCGCAAGCCTTTACGTCCAATGATTAGTTCACAAAATCCGGTCATCCTAGTGTGCAGATATTCGTCCGGATCAAGGTCGTCAAGCTGCGCGGCCATATAGATAAAGTTGTGCTGAACGACACAACCATCCAGATAATGGCATTCAACGCCAATTTGCTTGCTCATGTAAAACTCCTCTTTGTTTAATCGACATCAAAGCTGCCAACACTCTTATCCGGCCGTCCCATCATCTCGAACGGCGGATTAGAGAACATCCCAAACGGATCAGCCCTCACCCTGGTCTCCGGCGGCAGGGAATAGGGTGGGCCTTTGTGGAAATCGCGTAGTTGCTTTTCCAGATACTTCTGGTCGCACCCCGTCTCTTTGGCGATGGCGCGCGCGCCCGCCTTTTCCATCTCCCTCAGCGTGGTCGTCCCGAACGGGCTGCCTTTCACGGCCAGCACGATCTCCCGGCTGTCCAGCCGCGCATGCACCCTTCCGTGCGCCGCCAACTGCCTGAAATATTCTCGTATCCGTCCACGGAAGTCTTGTTTCCTGAGCCGCGTATTGCCATCCGCGGCAGTCGACTTCGTCGCGCCTTTCAGGCAGATCGTCAATCCGTCAGCATGATTCGGCGTGCCGGGATAGTAGCTCCCGCCTCCACCCTTTTCCTTGAAAACGTGATCCGGGACGACATGGTGAGGCGAATCCCCCGCGGGGCAGCCGCCCTGTTCCTTGTTTTTCCTGTAAGGCTTCAGCTTGCAGAGCGGATCCGAATTGGGCTTTTTTTTCTTCACATAGCCGCCGCCCCCGCCGTCCTTACCCTTGCCCTTGCCGGAGAGCTTGTCGAGTTTGTCGAGCTTGCGAAACAGAAGATTGTTCAGCGTGCGTTCGGCTTGCGTGATCGCCGCGCCGATGACGTCGGGCGATTCTCTGGATCGAATCGCCTCGGACAGGGTATCCAGACCAGTCGCCAGCGCATCCACCACCACGCCCGCAGCGGCCACGCCGCCGCCGACCGCCGCCACGGCTGCGCCGACCGCCGCCATCGGCACGCCCACCACCGCCCCCGCGCCCGTCGCGCTCAGCGCAGCGCCCGCCGCGGCGATTGCGCCGCCCCCCATCGCGATCGAGCCGCCCACGTCCGTCGCGTTGCCGCCAAACTCGTGCAACGCTTCGGAGATGTTCTCGTCGTAGTATTGCGCGCCCTCTTCGCCCCCCTTCATGAAGTCGTCCCACAGGTGCTCTTCTTCCGTTTCGGGCTGTACCGGCGGGTCGCTTCCTTCTTCTCCGGCAAACGTTTCCGTCTTCGGAAGAATCACGCCCAGGGTATTGCCGGGGGAACCCGGCTCCGGGTAGTTGTTGGGCCTGATCCTGTCGAGGTTCTTTTCGGGCTTGCGCAGTTCCGGGTAATCAATGCCGGGATTGTCCCGGCGCAACTGTTCGTATTCCTCGTAGCTGATTTCGCGATCCGAGAGCTTCGCCGCGTCGAGCAGCCGGTTCTCCTCTTCCTGGCCGAGACCGCCCGGCATGCGGGCGGCGATCTCTTCTACGCGACTGGAATTGTAGGTCTCCAGCCTGACACTGCCGGGCAAGGGTGTCACCAACACTTCCTGCCCGTTCGGCAGCCCGACGGGTGGGAAAGCCGTCACGATGACATCCGGAAGCTGCTCTTCCACCGTCATGGTTCTTTCCGGTTCATCCACATCGTGTCGCCCGTGCGCACGATCCTCTTGCCGTTGACGAAAACGTTCCGGCTCTGGTCGATGCTGCGGCTGATCTTCATGTGTGTGTTCGAGACGATCCCCAGGCCGCCACCCGCTTCATCGCCGCTCACGCCGGCGACGTAGCTCTCTTCGTGCAGGTAGGCCTTCTCGCCCTCGAAAAACACGTTGGGCGAACATTGTTTGCTCCGGTCCATCTTGTGGATGATGGGGTAGGGAACCGGCTTGTCTTTCTTGTCCGGCGTCAGGCAAACGTCAGGCAAAATGCTCGCCACAACGTATTGCGCGTCCTTGCTCGTGGCTTTTTCCGTGGCCAATTCAAGCCCCCTCCCTGCGCCGGATTTCGAGCACCCGCACCCCGGCACGAGCCGCCACGGCCAGACGATAGACGCAGGTCAGCCGCATTTCCCGCAGGTCGAAAATGAGGGTATCCAGTGGCATCGCCGTGGGGATGATGGGGCCAATTTTCAGCCGCACCAGCGTAAATGGCGGATTGCCCGGCACGCGGGATTGAAATCGCCCGCCGCCCGGCCTCAGGCCCGCCAGTATGACTGGCTCGCCGCCGCCAGGATAGGCGATCTGCTGATCCGGCGGCGCGCAATTCCAGTAGGCAAAATCGAAATCGCGCGGCAGCCGCGGCCAGCGTTCCTTTTGCCAGTGCCGGTCGTATGTGCCCGCATGCGCAATACGGGGCGCCCACCCGCGCCCGATGGCGCCAACCCCTTGCACCGGGTAGGCCTGCCTGTTGGCTGCTTCATTGTCGAACGGTTCGCCGTATGGCTCGATTTGCGGCGCCTCGATCCGTTCCGGGCGGCTTTTCCTGGTCCATTCCGGCGGCGCATAACCGCAACCCACGGGGTTGGCGTCATGCCTGAACAGCAGTTCCGGTTCTTCGCCTTCGGCAGGGGTTTCGGGCCAGCGGCAACTGCCCCCGAACGCCTGTTCGTAGTGCAGGGGAACTTCCTGCGCAGGTTCCGGGGTGGTCACTTTCCATCCCGACAGCGTCCGTTCCATATGGCGCGGGCCAGTCATCAGCTTTTTGATGCATTCCCCCACGCGCAATCCGACGGGCCAGCGCCTGTCCGCGCGCCCTTCGGGCGGATAGGCCGTGGCATGTGCGAGCAGCACATCGCATCGCGGTTTGAACGGCGCGAAATCGCTCTCTTCCAGTGTGGAACTGATACCGGGTTCGCCGTAGAAACGGTCTGCTTCCGTCAGGGGCTGCTGTTGTTCGCACAAGGTTGGCATGCCCTTGGCGTCGGGCTTTTCGAGGTCGTGGCTCACCCGGCTCACCAATATATGAAAAATCTCGTCGTGTACGTCGACTGCCTGGAAATACTGGGCCGGAAACCGCGTGCGATTGCGTATTTCGGGTAATGGGGCCGCCGCGATGGGCGGCTCGGGGCTATTCATGTCCGGGGCATCCATGAAATTCTTCAGTTCATGTCGATGCGTTCGGAATTCGCCTGTACATGTTCCAAACCTGTGATGTCGATGTTTTTTCCATTGATCGTAATCGTACCGTCCGATTTCAAAACCATTTCGCTGGCACCCACTGCATGATCTGCGATCCTTTATCAACGGGATGGATTTGGCGTAAAAAACGAGAACGGAGCGTAGGAGTTTTGACAATAAACGTCAATTTATCTCGCGGTGGCGACACGGCGCGATGCGGACTAGGCTACCTCAGTCCGATGCAGTTCGAGAAACTCTGGCAGAAACGGCAGGCGCATCAAGCCAGAATATGAACCCCGCTATGGGATGCGAAAGTGAGGGGCAAGGTCAATTCGCACCGCGACGCGGTGTTCAACATCGGCGTCAAATACCAGCGTAATTACCGCAGTGTCGAACGGCTTGTGAACCGGCCAGATGAATTCGCTGCGGTGCGCGCGCAGAGGGAATTGTTCTGATTATGTATGAACAGGCTGCGGCACGAGTTTTACGCCCAGGGCTGCGCAGACTTTCATCACCGTGCCAAAGCTCGGATTCCCCTCGCCGGAGAGCGCCTTGTAGAGCGTATCCCGCGCCAGGCCCGTCTCGCGGGCAAGCTGTGTCATGCCGCGAGCGCGGGCCACGTCACCGAGCGCTTTGGCGATGAAAACCGGATCGTCTCCGGCTTCTTCAAAGCACGCCTGCAAAAAGCCTTGAATCTCCTCTTCCGTTCCGAGGTGTTCCAGGACATCCCAACGGCGGGTT
The DNA here is from genome assembly GCA_031268195.1 of Azoarcus sp. Taxonomy (GTDB): domain Bacteria; phylum Pseudomonadota; class Gammaproteobacteria; order Burkholderiales; family Rhodocyclaceae; genus WRNU01. The sequence continues at coordinate 6,271 of JAIRXQ010000043.1, forward strand.
TTCAGTTTTTCAGCCATGGCTCAATCCTCCTGATCCTTGATTTGCCGTGCCATGTCCTGCGCGGCCTTGATGTCGCCTTTCTGCGTCGGTTTGTCGCCGCCCGCGAGCAACAGATAAATCGTCCGCCCGGTTTGCGTGAAATAAACCCGGTAGCCCGGCCCGTAATGGATGCGCATCTCGGAAACCCCCTCGCCGACCGAGGCGCAATCGCCCCCAATTCCCCAGTTCGGCGCGGCGAATGCGCATGGTGATCCGGTAGCCCGCCTGGGGATCGCGCAAGGACTCAAACCAAGCGTCGAAAATTTCCGTGGTTTCAATCGTGTTCATAGGATGAGTGTAGATTTTTTTATACAAGCCGCCAAGCTGCCGACACCCTTCCTCCTGCCGGTTTCGTCCTCGCGCCGCGACACTTGGCGGCATGAGCTGCGCCATCCTCACCTTCGCCCTGCCGCCCGCCGCCGACGGAATTCAACTGACGCCCGCCGGGCCGGCGTTTCGCGCCGCCGACGGCTCGGGACGGCCCGCCGATGTTGCCGCCTGGCGGATCGACCGGCAAATCGCCGAAGCGCTCATCGCGCAGCAGGCAGCGAAGAAGAACGCGCTGGTAATCGACTACGAGCACCAGACCTTGCAGGCAGAGCGCAACGGCCAGCCCGCGCCCGCCGCCGGATGGTTCAGCGATCTGGAATGGCGCGAAGGGGCGGGCTTGTTCGCCACCGGCGTGCAATGGACGGATCGCGCCGCGGCAATGATCGCGGCGGGCGAATACCGCTACATCTCGCCGGTATTCGAGTACGACCGCCGCACGGGCGCGGTGAAAAGTATCCGCATGGCCGCGCTCACCAACGACCCGGGGCTGGATGGCCTGCGGGCGGTCGCGCTCAGGGCGCATCTCGATTCTTTAGAGGAGCAAAACACAATGGACGAAATCCTGCAAAAACTGTTGAAGGCACTGGCGCTTCCGGACGGGACGGATACTGATACCGCGCTCACGGCAGTGGCGGCGCTGAAATCCGCCGCCGCGGCGGTGCAGACCGAACTGGCCGCCTTGAAAGCCACGCCGCCCACCGCGCCCGATCCCGCGAAATACGCGCCGCTGGCCGTGATCACGGAACTCCAGAACGAGGTCGCGGCGCTCAGGGCCAGCCAGGACAAAGGCGTCGTAGACACCCTGTTCAGGCAAGCCCGCGAGGCGGGCAAAGTGATTTCACCCGAATACGAAGCCCACCTGCGCACGATTCCCGTCGTGGCCCTGAAGGGCGTCCTGGACGGCCTCGTCTCCATGGCCGCGTTGAAAGGAATGCAGAGTGACGGCACCCATTCCGGTGCGGGCGACAAGCCCGGTGCGAGCGCCCCGAGCGCCCCGGATCTGGCGGTGATGAAGGCCCTGGGCCTGAGCGCCGAAGAATATGCGAAAGGAAAGGACTGAACCATGACCGCACTCAGCAATGCCCGCAACACCCCGCAGCGCGCGGGCGAGGTATTCGATTTTCCCATCAAGGCCGCCGTGCATGGCCATCAGGGCGGCATTGCCGTCCTCAACGGTGGTTACGCCGCTCCCGCGACCACCGCCACCAGCCTCATTGCCATCGGGCGGTTCGAGACCGATGCCGACAACAGCGGCGGCAGTAACGGCGCATTTCTGGCGAAAGTCCGGCGGGGAATTTTCCAGTATGCCAATAGCGCCAGCACGGACGCCATCGCCCAGGCCGACGCGGGCGCGGATTGCTATTTGGTCGATGACCAGACCGTCGCTAAAACCTCCGCCTCCAATACACGCAGCCGCGCCGGAAAAGTCATCGCCGTCGACGCCGACGGCGTCTGGGTACAGATCGGCCTCGGGTACTGATGAACTCCCACACTCGTTTCGCTCCTTGCCCCTAGGGCGGCAACTGATTTTTAAAAGGCAAACACCATGCAGATCACACCACAATCGCTCACCGCCCTGGCCCAGGGCTTCAATGCCGCCTTTCTCCAGGGCTTCGAGTCCGCGCAATCCTCGTACCAGCAGATCGCCATGACCATCCCCTCCACGGGTTCCGCCGAAACTTACGGCTGGATGAAAGACCTGCCGGGGATGCGGGAATGGGTTGGCCAGCGCGTCATCCACAACCTGGAAGCGACTGCCGCGCAACTCGTCAACAAACACTGGGAGCACACCATCGGCGTTTCCGTCGATGACATCGAGGATGACAAACTCGGCATCTACTCGACGATTTTCAAACAACAGGGCGAAATCGCTGCCCGTCACCTGGATGATCTGGTCTGGGGGCTGCTCTCGCAAGGTTTCACGGCAACGGGGTTTGACGGACAGCCCTTTTTCGACGCCGATCATGCAGGCTTTGAAGATCGACGCCGCGCTGCGGGTGCGCTACGCCGTGCCGCTCGGTCTTTCCGCTCCCGTGCCGCCGCTGATCGTGCGCATCGCCGCCGTGTTGGCGCGCGAGGCGCTCTACACCGACCAGTCGCCTGATGTGGTGAAGGAACAAGCGAAATGGGCGCGCAAGGTGCTAGCGGCGCTCGCCTGCGGCGAAAGATAGAGGTCAAAACTGGTTGGCATCAGTACTACTTTGGAGATGGGGGGCGCAATGGTTTTTTGTGGGGGAGCCCCAAGGCAATCGGGTGAACGCTGTTTGACGAGTCCGTGGCTGGTTTATGAAGAGATAAGGCTGGCGAGAATCGGGCAAGAAAATTGGCCGATTCGGCCTGCATCTCGGCCTGGTTGGCGGGAAACTCGGACATGAGGCGTCTCACAGCGGGTGAAAGCCGCTGCAAGCATGACGGGGATAACGCTAAAACAACAGGTTGGAAAAATTTGTTCGCCCGATTGCCCTGCGGTGTTTGGCAGGCGGGCAGGGCTGTTTTTACCGGGGAAAATTCCGCCGTAGCGCGGTTTTACGCCTTTTGCAATAGCTTTCCTTGCGCCTGTGGATTCTGCGCTATGCCAATACCGGGCTGCGTTGCTATCATGGCCGCATTTCACGCCATCTCTGTCTTCCATGCGCGTTTCCGTCGAAACCAGCGTTGCCCGTCACACGGGTGATCGCAAAGAACAACAGGACCGTGTCGTCGTTCTGACTCATCCTTCGCATCCCGGCGCATTGCTGGTTGCGCTGGCTGATGGCATGGGCGGGCACAGTGGCGGGGCGATGGCTGCCGAGCAGGTCGTCATGGCGGCGCAGCAAAATTTCGATTCCTTCACGCCTGCTACCGAGCAGCCCGAACAGTTGCTCGATGCCGTGATCCGCGATGCGCATTCGTCGATCCGCCTGAGCCGCTTCACCAGCGAGCAAGACCCGCACAGCACGGTGGTGGTGTTCATGCTCTACCGGGGCAAGGCTTATTGGGCGCATTGCGGCGATTCGCGCCTTTATCACTTCCATGGCGCGGATCTGGCGGCGCGCACGCAGGATCATTCGCTGGTCGGTGAATTGCAGCGGCGCGGAAAACTCTCCGAGGAAGAAGCGCTGAGTCATCCGCAACGCAACGTGCTGGTGGCCTGCCTGGGCAGCGATCGTTTTCCGAAAGTCGAACACGGCGGCTGCGGGGTTCTGTCGGCCAACGATCGCTTCCTGATCTGCTCGGACGGGCTGTGGAGCTATTTCAGCAACGGCGAATTGAGCACGATCCTGGCCGGATATTCCGCTAACGACGCCGCACAGCACCTGCTCGATCAGACCCGCGAACGCGCCGACGGCAACGGCGACAACATCTCGCTCGCCATCATCAGATTCGTCGCGACGCCAGCGTAGGCCCCGCTCGCCGGGTCATTCCCAGAGTTGCCACCACGGGCGGTTGCCGTCGGTTTTGCCCGCGAAATATTGGCTGTCCGGAAAATTCGTGCGCAGCACACGGTCGGCGTCGTCGCGCAGGTCGCTCAATCCGAGTTTGTCGTAGCTCTTGACCAGCAGGAACAGCGCCTCCTCGTGCGCCGGGGCGTTCGGGTATTGCGTGATCGCCACCTGCGCGCGGTTGACGGCGGCAATGTAGGCGTCGCGATTGTAGTAATAGCGGGCGACGTGCACTTCGTAGGACGCGAGCGAATTCACCAGATATTGCATGCGCAGCCGGGAATCTTCGGCATATTTGCTGTCGGGGAAACGTTCGACCAGCTCGCGGAAAGTATCGAAGGCGTCGCGCGCCGCTTTCGGGTCGCGCTGGGAAAGATCCTTGTTGGCGATATCGCCGAGGATGCCGATGTCCTCTTTGAAGTTGACCAGCCCCTTCAGGTAGTAGGCGTAATCGACGTCGCTATGGTTGGGGTGCAGCTTGATGAAGCGGTCGCAGGCGAGGACGGCCAGATCCGGTTCTTCCGATTTGTAATAGGAATACGCGATGTCGAGTTGTGCTTGCTGTGCGTAACGGCCATAGGGATAGCGCGATTCGAGCTTTTCGAATAGCTTGATCGCCTGTTCGTAGCCGCGTTCGGACATCGCGGTTTTGGCCTCGGAATAGAGCTTTTGCGCATCCCATCCAGTGGTTTCGTCGTCGGGCGTGCTGCTGCACGCGGTCAGCGCCAGCGCAGCGATCAGCATGGCATGGCGGGCCGTTTTTCCCGCTAAACTTCCAACAGTGAATCTGGTCATCGAAGATACTCGCTTGAATAAACCGATGAATTATAGCCACAGGCCGGGCGCGGAATTCAATTCCGGTGTGGATGCGGCATCCGTGCGCGTCACGATTCCGTCCCATTGCGCCGGTCTGCGCCTGGATCAGGCGTTGGCGCGCCTGTTCCCGGAACACTCGCGCAGCCGCCTGCAAGGCTGGCTGCGCGAGGGGCGCATCCGCGTCAATGGCGGCGCATGCGAGGCGCGCGTCAAGGTCTGGGGCGGCGAATGGCTGGAGATGGCGGCCGCGCCCGCCGATCCCGGCGATCTGGCCGCCGCTGCCGAGGACATCGCGCTTGCCGTCGTGTTCGAGGACGAGGCGCTCGCCGTCATCGACAAACCCGCCGGGCTGGTCGTACATCCGGGCAGCGGCAACCGCAGCGGCACGCTGATGAATGCGCTCTTGCATCATGCGCCGCGGCTTGCCGCCGTGCCGCGCGCGGGCATCGTACACCGGCTGGACAAGGACACCAGCGGCCTTTTGGTGGTGGCCAAAACACTGGCGGCGCAGACGAACCTGATCCGGCAATTGCAGGCGCGCAGCGTGGCGCGGCATTACTGGGCGCTCGTGCATGGCGCGCTCGAACGGAGCGGCGAAATCGATGCGCCGATTGCTCGCCATCCCGTGCAGCGCACGAAGATGGCGGTGGTCGATGGTGGGCGCGCGGCGCTGACCCGCTACACGGTGCTGGAAAAACTCGCGGCGGCGACGCTCGTCGAATGCCGTCTGGCGACCGGGCGCACGCACCAGATACGGGTGCATATGGCGCACATCGGGCATCCGCTCGTGGGCGATCCGGTTTATGGCCCGCGCCGGGCGGGCGGTGCCTTGTTCGCCGGGTTCGGGCGGCAGGCGCTGCACGCTTTCCGGCTGGGTTTGATCCACCCGGAAAGCGGCGCGGCCATGGAATGGTTTTCACCGTTGCCGGAAGATTTCGGGGCGCTGCTGGCGGCGCTTGGCTGCAAAGACGGCGAGCGGCCGCGGCTGCCCCTGCAACGGATGTGAGACGATGAGCGAGCCGGAAACTTTTATGGTCCCTACTTTTATGGTCCCCAATTGGCCCGCGCCGCCCAACGTGCGGGCGCTGGTCACGACCCGGTGCGGCGGCGTGAGCGCACCGCCTTACGATGGCTTCAATCTCGGCATGCATGTGGGCGATGACCCGGCAGCGGTGCTCGCCAACCGTGTGCGTTTGCAGCGGCATCTGCCGTCCGGGCCGTGCTGGCTCGAACAGGTGCACGGCATTGAAGTCGCCACCGCCCGCGTGGGCGGCGCGGATGCGCCGCTGCGCGCCGATGCTGCCGTGACGCGGGAGCGGGGCGCGGTGTGCGTCGTCATGACCGCCGACTGTCTGCCCGTTTTGTTCTGCGACGATGCGGGGACGATCGTCGCCGCCGCGCACGCGGGCTGGCGCGGGCTGGTGGCGGGCGTGCTGGAGGCGACGGTCGAGCGCATGGCGGTCGCGCCGTCGCGGGTGCTGGCCTGGCTCGGCCCGGCGATCGGTCCGGCGATGTTCGAGGTCGGCGACGAGGTCCGGGCGGCGTTTCTGGCCGACGATCCAGGTGCGCACGAGGCGTTTACGGCGCGGGAGGCGGCGGGAAAATGGCTGGCCGATCTGTTTTTGCTCGCCCGCCGCCGGCTGGCGCGCGCCGGCGTCGCTCGGGTATACGGCGGCGAGGTTTGCACGGTTTCCGACCCGGCGCGTTTCTACTCCTACCGGCGCGACGGCGCGACGGGCCGTTTTGCTTCTCTGGCGTGGCTTGCGGAGTCGTCCGCACACTATTGATTGCCGCCCGAAACGGTTCTATCGTGACACCCTACAACCAATCACCACACGCACGGAGGGCGCTGACATGGCGCGATCCGGGCCCACGGAGGAGAAGCGATGTCTGATACGAACACCCAACAGGCGACAGCCGCCTTGCAAGCCATGATGGAAGCCGGACAGGCGATGGCGCGCAATTTTTTCGAGTCGCTGACCAACCAGCACGCCGCCATGCAGGACAGCGGCGGCATGGCCGCGGCGAGCGTGCCCATGCCCGATCCCACCGAGCTTGCCAAATTTCAGCAGGAATTCGCCGCGAGCCACATGGCGCTGTGGTCGTCGATGCTGGGAAGAAAGCCGGGCGAGGCCGGTACGCCGGTCGTTCCGCTCGATCCGAAGGACAAGCGGTTTTCCTCGCAGGAATGGTCGAGCGACCCGATGTTCGATTATCTGCGCCAAGCCTACCTCATCAATTCCGCCTTTTTGCGCCAGGTGGCCGAGAGCGTGCCGCTCAACGACGGGCGGGCCAAGCAACGCCTGAAATTTCTCACCCGGCAATACATCGACGCGCTCGCGCCGAGCAATTTCGCCGCCACCAACCCCGAATTCATCCGCACCGCGCTGGAGACGCAGGGCAGCAGCATTACGCGTGGCATCCAGAATTTGCTTGGCGACATGCAAAAGGGCCGTGTGTCGACGACCGACGAGAGCGTGTTCGAGGTGGGGCGCAATCTTGCCGTTTCGCCGGGTTCGGTGGTCTTCGAGAACGACCTGATCCAGTTGATCCAATACTCGCCGCTCACCGAAACAGTGGCGCAAGTGCCGTTTTTGATCGTGCCGCCGTGCATCAACAAGTTCTACATCCTCGATCTGCAACCGGAAAATTCCTTCGTGCGCTATGTGGTCGAACAAGGCCATACGGTGTTTCTGGTGTCGTGGAAGAACGCCGGGCCGTCTGATGCCAACCGCACTTGGGACGATTACGTCGAACTCGGCCCGCTCACCGCGCTCGATGTGGTGCGCAAGATCACCAAGGTCAAAAAGCCCAATGTGCTCGGCTTCTGTGTCGGCGGCACGGTCCTTGCCACCGCGCTGGCGGTGGCCCGTGCGCGTGGTGAAGATCCGGTCGCCAGCCTGACTTTCCTGACCACGATGCTCGATTTCTCCGATACCGGCGAAATTGGCTGCCTCGTCGACGAGCAAAGCGTGGCGGCGCGCGAGAACACCATCGGCAAGGGCGGCATCCTGAAGGGGCAGGAACTCGCCAACGTGTTCTCGTTTTTGCAAGCCAACAACCTCGTCTGGCAATACGTGGTCGATAACTACCTGAAAGGCGGTACGCCGCGGGCCTTCGATCTGCTGTTCTGGAATTCGGACGCCACCAATTTGCCGGGGCCGTTCCTTGCCTGGTACTTGCGCAATATGTACCTCGAAAACAATCTGCGCATTCCCGGACGGCTCACCGTGCTCGGACAGAAGGTCGATCTGGGCAAGATCGACTGCCCGGTCTATTTCTTTGCGGCGCGCGAGGATCACATCGTGCCGTGGAAGACGTCCTACCTCGGGCGCGCGCTGGTGGGCGGCGACACGGTCTTCACCCTCGGCGCGAGCGGCCACATCGCGGGCACCATCAATCCGGCGGCGAAGAACAAGCGGAGTTACTGGACGAGCACGGACACGACCTCCTCGCCGGACGAATGGCTGGCGAATACCGAAGAACGTCCGGGAAGCTGGTGGTCGCACTGGAACGAATGGCTCAAGCAGTTCGACGGCAAGCAGGTGACCGCGCGCGGTCGCCTTGGCAGCAAGGATTTCGAGCCGACCGAGCCCGCGCCCGGCCGTTACGTGAAAGTACGCGCCTGACGCGGCGGCGCGCAAGTCCTGTCTGGCATGGCGGTGTGCAGCATTTTCAACGCATTGTGCATATCGTCATGCCAGGAATTCGTTTTTTTGTGCCGCGCGCTTACCTTGTGCCGCTCGCTTAATCTATAATGCGCAAGTTTTGCGGCGCAACATACCGCATGACAGGGGCCAGAAGCGCTCGCCGCCCTGCGCTGCGGGTGCTCTGGATGCTTTTTTTCCTGAAGAGGATTCGCTATGTCCCAAAGAGTTGCCCTCGTTACCGGCGCCATGGGTGGCCTCGGTACCGCCATCTGCCAAGCATTGGCCAAGCAAGGTCATAAGGTGGTCGCGGCTTACCATCCCCAATTCGACAAACCGGAAGAGTGGCTGAAGGAACAGGCAGCCGAAGGTTTCAAAGATTTCGTTCCCGTTGCGGGCGACGTATCCGAGCTCGCTTCCGTCGAAAAAATGGTTGCCGATGCCGTCGCGAAAGCCGGCCCGATCGACATTCTCGTGAATAATGCCGGGATCACCCGCGACAAAATGTTCGCGAAGATGGAGCGTGAACAATGGGATGCGGTGATCAACACCAATCTTTCCAGCCTGTTCAACGTCACCAAGCAAGTGTCGGCGAAGATGGCCGAACGCGGCTGGGGTCGCATCATCAACATCTCCTCGGTCAACGGCGTCAAGGGTCAGGCCGGTCAAACCAACTACTCCGCCGCCAAGGCGGGCGTGATCGGTTTCACCAAGGCGCTGGCGCAAGAGCTGGCGACCAAGGGCGTCACCGTCAACGCCATCGCGCCGGGTTATGTCGCCACCAAGATGGTTACCGCCATCCGTGAAGACATCCTCAAGAGCATCGTCGACTCGGTGCCGATGAAGCGCTTGGCCAAGCCGGAAGAAATCGGCTTCGCCGTGGCCTTCCTCGCTGACGAACTGTCCGGCTTTACCACCGGCGCCACGCTCAACGTCAATGGCGGCCTGAATTATCAATAAGCCATGATGTGATTTCCCGAACCGCTTGTGCGGTTCGGGGGCATGAAAACCCCGCCTCGAGGCGGGGTTTATACTTGATCGCTATATAATCGAAAAATTACCCGTCTGCACGGGTAAGTCCGTCAGTCGAGGAGAAGGTCCATGGGCGAACAAGTGCGCCTGATCAAGAAATACCCCAATCGCCGTCTTTACGACACGCGCACCAGCTCTTACATCACCCTGATCGACGTCAAGGAACTCGTGTTGGTTTCCGAGGAATTCCAGGTGGTCGATGCCAAGACGGGCGAAGATTTGACGCGCAGTATCCTGCTGCAAATCATTCTCGAAGAAGAAAGCGGTGGCGTGCCCATGTTCACCAGCGATCTGCTCTCCCACATGATCCGTTTCTACGGCCACGCCATGCAGGGATTGATGGGAAAATATCTGGAAAACAACATCAAGGCGTTTTCGGATATGCAAAGCAAATTACAGGACCAGGTGCGGGGCATTTACGGCGAAAACAATTCGATCAGCAAGGATCTGTGGGCCCAATTCCTGAATTTCCAGGGGCCGGCGCTGCAAAACATGATGGGCACCTACGTCGAGCAGTCGACCAAGATGTTCCAGCAAATGCAGGAACAGGTCGAAAACCAGACGCGCAACATGTTTACGGGGTTTCAGTTTCCCGCTCAGTTCCCCGCGCTGCATGGCGCACCGAAGCACGAAACCGCCCCCGCCACGGGCCATGGCAAGCAGGGAAAGTAAAGCGCCCCGGATCGGATTCATTTCGCTCGGCTGTCCAAAGGCCACGACCGATTCCGAACGCATCATCACCCGCCTGTCCAGTGAAGGGTACGACATCACTGGCAGCTATGACGACGCCGATCTCGTTGTCGTCAACACCTGTGGCTTCATCGGCGCCGCGGTCGAGGAGTCGCTCGACGCCATCGGCGAAGCCCTGGCCGAAAACGGCAAAGTCATCGTCACCGGCTGTCTCGGCGCGCGCGCCGGAGTCGTGCTCGACACGCATCCGAACGTGCTGGCCGTCACGGGGCCGCATGCCGATGGCGAGGTGCTGGAAGCCGTGCATCGCCATCTGCCGCGGCCGCACGATCCATTTGCCGATCTCGTGCCGCCGCAGGGGGTGCGCCTGACGCCGCCGCACTACGCGTATCTGAAAATTTCCGAAGGCTGCAATCACGATTGCACCTTCTGCATCATCCCGGCGCTGCGCGGCCCGCTCGTGAGCCGTCCGCTCCACGAAGTGATGCGCGAGGCCGAAGCGTTGGTGGATGCAGGGGTGCGCGAAATCCTCGTCGTTTCGCAAGACACCTCCGCTTACGGCGTCGACATCGGCTATCGCACCGGCTTCTGGGACGGCCGGCCGCTCAAGACGCGCCTGCTGGAGTTGGCGAGGGCGCTCGGCAGCCTTGGCGTGTGGATACGCCTGCATTACCTCTATCCGTATCCGAGCATCGACGGCGTCGTCGAGCTGATGGCCGAAGGCCGTATCCTGCCGTACCTCGATGCGCCACTCCAGCACGCCAGCCCCCGCATCCTGCAAGCGATGCGCCGTCCGGCGAACGCCGAGAACGCGCTGGAGCGCATCCGCCGCTGGCGCTCGATTTGTCCGGACATCACCATTCGTTCCACTTTCATCACTGGCTTTCCCGGCGAAACGGAAGAAGATTTCCAGCACTTGCTGCGCTTTCTCGAAGAAGCGCGCCTCGACCGCGTCGGCGCGTTTGCCTATTCGCCGGTCGATGGCGCGGCGGCGAATGCCTTGCCTGGCGCGCTGCCCGAGGACGTGCGCGAGGAACGCCGCGAGCGCCTGATGGACGTGCAGGAGGACATCTCCACCCAATGCCTCGAAGCTCGCATCGGATGTGAAATGACGGTGCTGGTCGATGAGGCAGACGAGGGGGAGGGCGTGCTTGCCCGTTCGCCGGGCGATGCGCCGGAGATCGACGGGGTGGTGGTCATCTCCGGCGACGAGGGGCTGGAGCCCGGCGATTTCGTGCGCGTCAGGATCGTCGACTGTGATGTGCACGATCTTTACGCCGAACGGCTCGACGATAACGTATCCCGTAAACGCCATGAATGACGATCTGCTTGCCCGTCTCGCTGCCATCGTCGGCCCGGAACATGTGTTGCAGGACGATTCCGACGTCGCGCCATTTCTGACCGATCATCGCGGGCGCTACACGGGCCGCACCCGCGCGCTCGTGCAGCCGGCGACGACCACCGAGGTTTCCGCCGTGGTGCGCGCCTGCGCCGATGCCGGGGTGGCGATGGTGCCGCAGGGCGGCAATACCAGTCTGTGCGGCGGCGCGACGCCCTTGCCCGATGGCGCATCCGTCCTCATCGCGTTGAAGCGCCTCAATCATGTCCGTGCGCTCGATGTCGCCAACGACACCATCTGCGTCGAGGCCGGTTGCAAGCTGACGACGGTGCAACTGGCCGCCGCCGCCGCCGGGCGGTTCTTTGCGCTCTCGCTCGCCTGCGGCGGTAGTTGCGAAGTCGGCGGCAACCTGTCGACCAATGCGGGCGGCGTGCAAGTGCTTCGTTATGGCAACATGCGCGAACTTACCCTTGGGCTGGAAGTGGTGCTGCCCGACGGCCGCATCTGGAATGGCCTGCGCGAGCTGCGCAAGGACAACACCGGCTATGACCTGAAACAGCTTTTCATCGGGGCCGAAGGCACGCTTGGCATCATCACCGCTGCCGTGTTGAAGCTTTTTCCCGCGCCCAAGTCGCGCGCCACCGCTTGGGTGGCGGTGCCCGACCCGCGTGCGGCGGTGGCGCTGCTGGCGCGTTTCCGCGCCGTGTGCGGTGATCGCGTCACCGCCTTTGAACTGGTCGGACGCCCGATGCTCGAACTGGTGCTCAAGCACATGCCGCGCTGCCGCGAGCCGCTGCCCGCGCCTTCCGAATGGTCGGTGCTGGCGGAGCTGTCCGACACCACGGAAGAAGCGCCGCTCGCAACGATGCTCGAACAGACTTTGCAGGCGGCGAGCGAATTTGGCGAATCGTCCGACGCGGTGTTCGCCTCCACGCTCGCCCAGTCCGAAGACTTGTGGGCCTTGCGCGAAAACGCCAACGAAGCGCAGCGGCGCGAAGGCTTCAGCATCAAGCACGATATTTCGGTGCCGGTGAGCCGTATCGCGGAATTCATCGCTCGCGCGGATGCCGCGCTGCTCGAATGGCGGCCCGACGCGCGCGTCGTCACTTTTGGCCACATCGGTGACGGCAACCTGCATTACAACGTTTTCCTGCCGCGCTCGACGGGCAACGCCGTGTTTGCGGCGCGCGGCATCGAAGCCAATCGCATCGTCTACGATCTGGTCGACGAACTGGGCGGCTCGATTTCCGCCGAACATGGCATCGGCCAGCTGAAGCGCCATGAGATCACGCGCCACAAGGATGCGTTCGAGCTCGAATTGATGGCGTCGATCAAGCGCGCGTTTGATCCGCGCGGACTGATGAATCCGGGGAAGCTGCTCTGAGATCCGGACGGCGCGCGGCGCTCACCGCCCGATCCGACCCCCCATTTCTTCCGACATCCCGCGTGTGCGCTCCAGTAGCCGTTCCCGGTTAAGATAGCGCTTGGCTTTCCCGGTTTTTCCGTGAATCGAACTGGCATGAAAAACAAATATCGCTGTATTGCCTGCCGCGCGGCGCTCACCCTGTCGTGCCTGTCGCCGCTGTCCGGCGTGTGGGCGCAAAGCGGGTTCGATGTGCCCGGCCTCCAGACCGGCATGAAGGTGGAGCAGGCGCAAGCCGCGCTCGCCCAGATCTGGCCGGGCATGCAAAAGGAGGCGGTGAACGCCCATGACGGCGCGCCGCTCGGGTTCCGGTACACGCACACGAGCGCCGCCGATCCGGCAGGGCGTTCCGGCAAGGTGCAGGTCGTGCTCGGCGTCGCCCGCGACGGGCGGATCTGGTTCGTTGGGCAGGCGCGGCATTTCGATGCGGGCGAGCGGCCCGATTACGCGACGTTGCAAAAATTCCTGCTCGACAGATTTGGCCCGCCGTCCCGTCCGGGGCCCGCGCGTTTGCCGACAAAGTACCTGCGCATCAAATACGGCATGCTGTGGTCGTTCGATGTGCAGGGCAGGCCGGTTCCGGCGGCGGGGTACGCGCTGGAGAAAGACCCTTGTTTCAGCGCCTACGGCGGCGACAATTATGCGCAGATCGCGGCGGCGCCGATCATCGTACCGCGCACGACGGGCGTGCGCTGCGGCACGGCCATCGCGGCGAGCGTCGGATTCGATGCCGAAACGCAGCGCGTCGCCGCGTTCTCGCTGACGGTTGTCGACGCCACGCTGTTTTACGGCGATTCGGTGTCTGGCGCGGGAAGCCGGGGCAATCCTTGAGCGTGCGCGGCCCGCGTCGCCGCAGCCTGTGGCGCGCCAATCCCAACAGCGCGAAGCCCGGGTTGTGATTGTTGAAAATACGGGGGATGTAAGCTTTACAGACCCCGGATCGCACACTACAATGCGCGCTCTTTCGACGGGGGTATAGCTCAGCTGGGAGAGCGCTTGCATGGCATGCAAGAGGTCAGCGGTTCGATCCCGCTTACCTCCACCATCGAAAAGGCCGTTTTTGCAGTATCGTGGTCCCCATCGTCTAGAGGCCTAGGACACCGCCCTTTCACGGCGATAACCGGGGTTCGAATCCCCGTGGGGACGCCAGTTTTGTCGGCGTTGCGTTATCATGATGCGGCGTCGATGCGGGGTGGTAGCTCAGTTGGTTAGAGTATCGGCCTGTCACGCCGAGGGTCGCGGGTTCGAGCCCCGTCCACCCCGCCACTACAAACGAAAAAGGGAGCCTTCCGGCTCCCTTTTTCGTTTGTAGTGCTTGTCCTTGCTCAGCGTCCCGATCTCATCGCGTCGAAAAACTCGGCGTTGGTCTTGGTGGCGCGCACCTTGTCGAGCAGGAATTCCATCGCGTCGATTTCGTCCATGCCGTAGAGAAGCTTTCTCAGGATCCACACTTTTTGCAGGATATCCGGCTTCATCAGCAACTCCTCGCGGCGGGTGCCGGAGCGGTTGACGTTGATGGCCGGATAGACGCGTTTCTCGGACATGCGGCGATCGAGATGCAGCTCCATATTGCCGGTGCCCTTGAACTCCTCATAGATCACATCGTCCATGCGGCTGCCGGTGTCGATCAGCGTGGTCGCAAGGATGGTGAGCGAGCCGCCTTCCTCGATGTTGCGCGCCGCGCCGAAGAAGCGTTTCGGCTTCTGGAGCGCGTTGGCGTCCACGCCGCCGGTGAGCACCTTGCCGGAGGCGGGCTGCACGGTGTTGTAGGCGCGCGCCAGGCGCGTCAGCGAATCGAGCAGGATGACGACGTCTTTTTTGTGCTCGGTCAGGCGTTTCGCCTTTTCGATCACCATTTCGGCGACCTGCGTGTGGCGCGTGGCCGGCTCGTCGAAGGTGGAGGCAACGACTTCGCCCTTGACCGAACGCTGCATTTCGGTGACTTCTTCCGGGCGCTCGTCGATCAGCAGGACGATGAGCTCGACGTCGGGGTGGTTGGCGGTGATCGCATGTGCGATGTGTTGCAGCATGACCGTCTTGCCGCTCTTGGGCGCGGAAACGATGAGTCCGCGCTGCCCTTTGCCGATGGGCGCGATCATGTCGATGATGCGGCTGGTGACGTTCTCCTCGCCGCGAATGTCACGCTCCAGGCGCAGGCATTCGTCGGGATGCAGCGGCGTCAGGTTTTCGAACAGGATCTTGTTCTTGCATTCTTCCGGCGGTCGGCCGTTGATCTTGTCGAACCTTGTGAGCGCGAGGTAGCGCTCGCCGTCCTTCGGGGTGCGGATCTCGCCTTCGATGGTGTCGCCGGTGCGCAGGTTGTAGCGCCGTATCTGCGAGGGGGACACGTAGATGTCGTCGGTGCCCGCGAGATACGAGGTGTCGGGCGAACGCAGGAAGCCGAAGCCATCGGGCAGCACTTCGAGCGCGCCGTCGCCACAGATCGGCTCGCCTTTGCGGGCGCGGTTCTTGAGCAGCGCGAAGATCAGATCCTGCTTGCGCAGGCGGTTCGCGCCCTCGATGTTGTTGGCGACCGCCATCTCCAGCAACTCGGTGACGTGCTTGGTCTTGAGTTCAGAGAGATGTAACGCCGGAACGGTCGATACGGGGGCGTTGGCTTCCAGCGATTCGTCGAAATCGTCGTCGGCGGGCAGCCCGGGATAGGATGGATTGCCGTTCCCGTCGCGGTGCCGAGGCCCCCGGCGTCGGGTGCGTTGCTGTCCGCGGGAACGGGCCGGAGCGCTGTCCGGCTTAGAGGTTGGAGTCAATGAAGGATGTCAGTTGAGATTTGGAAAGAAGCCCGACCTTGGTGGCGGCAAGTGCGCCATCCTTGAACAGCATCAGCGTCGGAATGCCGCGAATGCCGTATTGAGCGGGAGTTTGCTGATTTTCGTCGATGTTCAGTTTGGCGATTTTCAGCCGCTCGCCGTAACTGCCGGCCACTTCGTCGAGAATCGGCGCCAGTGCCTTGCAGGGACTGCACCATTCGGCCCAGTAATCGACCAGAACGGGGGTTGTGGACTGCAACACGTCGGCATCGAAACTGCCGTCGGTCACATGATGGATCAGCTCACTCATGGTGCCTCACAAGGGGGAGAGGTTTTGAACCGCTCGGATGGGGAAACGATTGGTCGCGGAGTCCGGGCGAAGGCAAACTGCCGCGTGTGCCGTATCCGCTGAGTTGGGCGCTGGAACCGCGCTCAAGAAAAATTTCCGCGAAGGTATGCGATGGCGCGGCTCGCGTCAAGATGCACACCGGGATTTATTTACAGGGTTCGCCCATATTTTTTAGTTTTGGGGAAAAACGCCTCAAAGCGGATGGTGTGCGCCGTGCACATGACCGGGTTTGACGGGCCGGGCGGCGCGTTCGTCGCGGGCGGCGGCGGATAGCTCCGTGAGGATGCCGCACCGCCCGGATTCGCGTGCTTCGCCGCAGGCCAGCCGCAGCGCTTTTAGCTGGCGTTCCAGGTTTTTCAGCTCTTTTATGCGCACGGCGACGTGGCCGATGTGGGCATCGATGAGCTCGTCTACTTCGGCGCAGTTTTCATGCGGCGAGTCCTTGAAACGCAAAAGGGCGCGGATTTCGTCCAGCGTCATGTCCAGTCCCCGGCAATGGCGGATGAACGAGAGGCGTTCGAGGTGCGTTTCGTCGTAGATGCGGTAGTTGCCTTGCGAGCGCGCCGCGCCGGAGAGCAGTCCGACGCGTTCGTAGTAGCGGATCGTTTCGATTGGCGTATGGGCGGCCTTGGCCAGTGCTCCGATTTTCATTGCCATATTCCGGGAGGAAGTCGACTTCGTTCATTATAGGTGCTTGACTCTGGAGTGGCTACAGGGTTTTCAATCCGGTCCACGACAAGGAGAAAACCATGAACGCCCCTGAACACCCCCCTCACACGGCTTGCGGCTGCGGCGATACGTGCAGCGAGACGGAGACATCGTGGAAAAAGATGGCCTTTGCGCTCGGACTGGCGCTGCTGGCCGAAATCTTCGATTTCATCGCACCGGAAGTCCGGGCGGCGGAAATTGCGGGCATGGCGTTGGCGGCGCTGGCGATCTGGTTGGCCGGGTTTTCGGTTTATGGCGCGGGGTTGAGATCGCTGCTGCGCGGGCGGCTGAACATCGAGGCATTGATGGCGGTGGCGGTCACCGGCGCGTTTCTGATTGGAGAATGGCCGGAGGCGGCAACGGTGATGGCGCTTTACGCCATTGCGGAGGCCATCGAGGCGCGCGCCGTGGATCGTGCGCGTGGGGCGATCAAGAATCTGCTCGATCTCGCGCCGGAGCAGGCCGAGATGCGTGGGGAGGATGGCACCTGGAGGCGCTGCCTCGTGGCGGACATTCCGGTCGGCGCAACGGTGCGCATCGGGCCGGGCGAGTGGGTGCCGCTCGATGGCGTACTCACCGCCGGGCAGGGCGCGCTCGAACAGTCGTCGGTGACGGGCGAGAGCATGCCGGTCGACAAGCGTCCGGGCGACGAACTCTACGCGGGCACGATCAATCAATCGGCAGCGCTGGAGATGCGCGTGAGCGCTCTGGCCGCCGAGAGCACGCTGGCGCGCATCGTCCGCGCGGTCGAGCAGGCGCAATCCGCGCGGGCCCCCATGCAGCGTTTCGTGGATCGCTTCGCTGTCTTCTACACGCCAGCGGTGTTCGTGCTGGCGCTTGCGGTGGCGCTTGGCGCCCCCTTGCTGTTTGGCCTGGGTTGGGCGGTGGCGCTCTACAAGGCGCTGGTGCTGCTGGTCATCGCCTGCCCGTGCGCACTGGTGATCTCCACGCCGGTGACCATCGTCAGCGGGCTGGCGGCGGCGGCGCGGCGCGGCGTTCTCATCAAGGGCGGCGCGTACCTCGAAGCGGCGCGGCGCATCAAGGCCGCGGCGCTCGACAAGACCGGCACCGTCACCACGGGCAAGCCCCGGCTGGTGGCTTTCGAGGCCGTCCAGGAATCCGCCGCGTCCGGGACGCTGGAAATTCTCGCCAAGAGTCTCGCATCACGCTCCGATCATCCCGTCTCCCAAGCCATCGCGAACGGCATCGCGGCGCGTGCGCTCGATGTCGCCGCGTTCGAGGCGCTGCCGGGGCGGGGCGTGCAGGGCACAGCCGAGGGGCGCATCTGCGTGCTCGCCAATCACCGCTGGATCGAAGAACGCGGCCAGTGCTCGCCCGCGCTCGAAGCCCGGCTGGCGGCGCACGAAAAACAGGGGCACACGGTGACGATATTGGCCGATGCGCGCGGCGTACTGGCGATCTGCGCCGTGGCCGACACGCTCAAGCCCTCGTGCGCCGAGGCGGTGACCGAACTCGCCGCCCTGGGCATCGTGCCCGTCATGCTCACGGGCGATAATCTTGTCACCGCGCGCGCCGTGGCCGGGCAAGCGGGCATCGCTGACGTGCGCGCCAACCTGCTGCCTGAAGACAAGCTGGCGGCCATTGCCGAGCTCCAACAGCGTTTCGGCGTCGTCGCCATGACGGGAGACGGCATCAACGATGCGCCCGCGCTGGCGAGCGCCGACGTCGGCTTCGCCATGGGCGCGGCGGGCACGCACATCGCCATGGAAGCCGCCGACGTCGTGGTGATGAACGATGATTTGCGGCGTCTGCCCGAAACGATCCGGCTGTCCCGCCGCGCCTTTGTGGTGCTGTGGCAGAACATCGGCCTTGCGCTTGGCATCAAACTCGTCTTTTTGCTGTTTGCCCTCTTTGGCGACGCGACCATGTGGATGGCAGTGTTTGCGGACATGGGAGCAAGTTTGCTGGTAGTCTTCAACGGTTTGCGACTGCTGCGCGGCGCGCAATCAGATGGGTAAGAGATGGGTAAGTATGGGATGAGTCAGTGCGGGATGGACAAATGCGGGATGGGCAGTGCGTAATTTCTCTTTCATGACGGTTTTGTGCTTCGCTTTGGCGATTTCGCCCGCCGTGCGGGGCGCGGAGGCGCCTTTGCGCATCGAGCGCGTTGCCGCCGGGCAGGAATGCCGTATCGTTGCGGTCAACAAGAGTGCCGCGCCGATGACCGTCGTCGTCAAAGTCGGTCGCGCCGGCGAGACACTGACGGAAGTCGTGGCGGCAGGCGCTTCGCGGGAGCTGACGCGCAATTTCGCCAGAACGGAACCCTGCAAGGTCGATATCACCCATTCTGCGGGCATTGGCGATGCTTTTGCGACGCCGGACAAGGGCTATCCATATCGCCTGCCGTTTGCGAAAGGCGTTCGTGTCCGTGTGACGCAGATCCCCGGCGTTCCCGGCGGCACGCATCAGGATGCCCTGACCCGCTACGCGGTCGATTTCGGCGTGCCGGTGGGGACGCCCGTTCTCGCCGCGCGCGAGGGCACGGTCATCGAGGTGCGGGACGGTTTCACCGTGGGTCGTCCCGATCCGGCCTTCGCGGAAAAGGTCAATTTCATCTCCATCTTGCATGACGATGGCACCTTCGCCCAATATGCGCACTTGGCCGTGCAGGGCATCTGGGTTCGTCCCGGCGAGCGGATCGAAGCGGGGCAGGTGATCGGCCGTTCCGGCAAAACCGGCTATACGGGTGGCCCGCACCTGCATTTCGACTTGCGGCGGACGCGGATCAAACCGGGCGGCGAAGTGGTGCAGGAATCGATTCCGATAACGTTCTATCGCCGGCGGGCGGGGGAAAAGATCACGTTCAAGCCGCGGATGCGGCTTACGGTGGACTGACGATCTCCTATCGTTGACGGCATCAGGGAATCCGTGATTCGTGATGCCGTCTCCCATCCGTTTCATTCTCGCTTCAGGCTTGGCCATCTGTGTGCTGGCCGCATCCGCCAGAGCGCAGCCAGCGTTGCCCGCCGGGGCGCCGCCCGTGCCGGGCAATGCCACCCCGGCAGCGCAGACGACCCCGCCCGCATCGTCCGCCCAAGCCAGGGAAGCATGGCGCGACACCTCGGGCTACCCATGGCCCGCGCTGGCCGACACCGTTGCGGCTGCGCAGAACATGGCCTACGCCATGAACCTGCGCGAATATTGCGCTAATGCCAGGATCGCGTCCGACTTCGTGCGCGCTCGGCTGGCCCGCTTCAGCCAGATCACCGGGCGTGAGGAGACTTGCAAGAGTTTGCTGGATTACTGAGGCGCTGCGGGGCAGGCGATGTGAAATCCGGTGCTCAACTGTCCCGGCCGCGAGATGCGGGCGCGCTGCCAAAAACTCACCGGGATTTTTCAGCGCGATACTGAAGCCTTGGCGGCGGAATGCCGGAGCAGCGCCGAACGGCACCTGTCCATGTGGGCCGGGCTGTTGTCCTTGATTTCATGAGGAATACCCCGTGCGGCGAAATCTCGCCGGGCTTTTGCTTGCGGGATAGCCTGTATGATGCCGTCTGTCTTGACGCCGTTATTCGCCTATCGCCGTTTCCTGGGAGACACCCGCTGTGAGCAGCCGTGATCGTCTTTTCCGCTTTCGCTATGCTTTGCTCCCCCTGGTATTGCCGATGGCTGGGTGCGAAAAAATCGATGGTTTTTGGACATGGTCCGGCTGGACGGCGGTTGGCGTAGCCGTAGCAATCATCGGCGTGATCGTTGCCCGCGACAGATCGGGTTCTGTCGAACAGACCGCGAAAGGCAACGACATCACGCAAATCAACAATCCGGGTGGAGGGAACGTAGGGGATGTCAATTCCCCCAAAACGATAAACATCTACAACACCACCATCCAGCAGATTTCCCAAAACAAGAGCGTCCCCATCGAAGTCTTGCGAAGCATTCTGGCAAGCATGGGAGAAAAAGAGCTTGACGAAGCTGGGCCGGAAAAAATCGAAGCCATTCTGAAAGCCAAGGCCGACGAATATCTTCAATTGAACGAACGGCTTCGGCACCTTGGGGACAGCGACCCGAAGGTTGCGGAATTCAAGGAAAAAGCTGCCCAAACATTGCAACGTGGGCAGTTTCAGGAAGCTGATGACTATCTGGCGCAAGCCGAACAATTGGATCGCCAGGCTATCAAGCAACAGAAGACCACCATCCGGAAACGGTGCGCCTCGGCAGCCAACACCCTTGCCGAACGCGCTGACATTGCAAGACTGCAACCCAATCCGGCCAGCTACCGCCAGGCGGCGGAATTTTTCGCGCAAGCCGCCGATCTCGTCGCCGACTCCGACGCGGCACAGGCCAGAAGCTACCAGCGGCAACAAGCCAGTACGCTGTACGACCTCGGAAACGAGTGCGGCCAGAACGCCGTCCTGGAGGAAGCCGTGGCGCTTTACTGGCAAATATTGAGTAGCACCCGCCGGGAAACCGAGCCACTTGATTGGGCCGGGACACAAAACAACCTCGGAATCGCGCTCAGTATCCTTGGCGAGCGCCGAGGCGACGAAGCGCAACTGCAAGAAGCTGTGACCGCCTACCGGGAGGCTTTGAAGGAATACACCCGCGAACGTGCGCCGCTCCAATGGGCTATGACACAAAACAACCTCGGGAACGTGTTCAGAGCCCTTGGCGATCTCCGAGGCGACGAAGCGCAACTGCGAGAATCCGTGACCGCCTACCGGGAGGCTTTGAAGGAAAGAACCCGCAAACGTGCGCCGCTCGATTGGGCCATGACACAAAACAACCTCGGAGCCGTGCTCCAAACCCTTGGCTCGCGCCGAGGCGACGAAGCGCAACTGCAAGAATCCGTAACCGCCTACCGCGCTGCGCTTGAGGTATTTTCGGAAAGCAGCGCAGCGCATTATGTGCAAGGAATAAAACGCAACCTGTCCCGTGCGGAAGCCGCGCTCGAACAGCTAAAAAAGCTCGCGCAATAGTCTGCTTCCTGGCTTTTCCCTGACAAGGGCTCATTCACCCGATTGCCCTGTCATCCCTTCAGGGCAATCGCACGCCCCCCCTTGCCGCGACACCTCCATACCGAACAGGTGTTCTCGCGATAGAGATCGGATTTGCGGCGATGAGTCGGCGCCCCTCGATGCCACCTTTGCGCGGGATGGGAGCGAGACGGCATGAGAAGCTGGCACCGCGCGACTCCTTCCGTCTCGCCTGCGGCGAGTCACCTTCCTCAAGGAGGAAAGCTCTAATCAAAAGCCGCTACGTTGCCGCGGCGAGCGCTGCCTGCATGTCCGTGCACAGGTCGGCGGCGTTTTCCAGTCCGGCGGCGATCCGCACGAGTGCGGGGGAAATACCGGCTTTTTGCATCTGTCCGGGGGCTAGCGAGGCTTCCCACATGGAGGCGGCGTGGACGACCAGCGTTTCGACTCCGCCCAGGCTCACCGCATGGCGGGCAAGCTTGAGCGAAGCCGCGAACCGTTTTGCCGCGTCATAGCCCGCCTGGGCATCGCCCTCGAATTCGATGCTCAGGACGCCGCCGCCATGCTTCATCTGCCGTTTGAAGAGCGTGTGCTGCGGATGGCTTGCCAGTTCCGGGTAATGCACCCTCGCGATGGCCGGCTGCCCTTCCAGGAAGCGCGCCAGCGCCAGCGCATTTTCATTCTGGCGCGCGACTCGCAGGGGCAGGGTGCGCAGACCGCGCAGGAGCAGGAAGGCGGTGAAGGGGCTGACGTTCGTGCCCAGCGTGACCGAACGCTTCCAGATTTTTTCGATACGGTCGCTGTCGCCGCACACCACGCCCGCGATCAGGTCGCTGTGCCCGCCCAGGTATTTGGTCGCGCTGTGCAGGACGAGATCAATGCCGAAATCGCGCGGATGCTGGTTGATCGGAGAGGCAAAGGTGTTGTCGGCCAGGGTGGTGATGCCGCGTTCGCGCGCGAAGCGGGCGACGGCGGCAAGGTCGGTGAGCGCCAGGGTCGGGTTGGAAGGCGTCTCCACGATCATCAGCCTGGTATTCGGACGCGCCGCCGCGCCAAAAGCATCGGCGTCGCGCTGGTCGACGAGCGTGACTTCCACGCCCAGCCCCGGCAGGAGATCGGTCAGCAGCTGGGCTGTGCCCATGTAATGCGCGCGCTGCGCCACGATGTGGTCGCCCGCCTTCACCAGCGACAGCAGCGTCGTGCTCATCGCCCCCATGCCGGATGCGCACAGCAGCGCCGATTCCGCATTTTCCAGGCGGGCGATGAGACGTTCGCAGCGCGCCTGCGTGGGGTTGCCGTAGCGGGCGTAGTAGCGAGGATGGCGCGGCTCGTTCGCCATGACGGAGAATTCGCCGGAAGTGCGGGCGCTGTAGGTCGAGGCGGTATGAATGGCGGGCGCCAGCGCCGTATCGTTCAGTTCCGGCTGTGTCCAATCCTGGTCGCCGTGGATGACGAGGGAGTTGATGTCGATCGGGGGGCTGTCGCGGTTCATCGGAAATGCGCTCCTAAGGTTCATGCAATGCGCACGATCTGCTGCCTGCTGACCTTCTCCAGCAGCGGCGCGAGTGGCCCGATGCCCGGAATGACGAGATCGGAGGCAATTTCGGCCAGCGGGAGGAGGACGAAAGCGCGCTCATGCAGGCGGGGGTGCGGCAGGGTGAGCGTCGGCGTGGCGAGG
Source organism: Azoarcus sp. (assembly GCA_031268195.1). Taxonomy (GTDB): domain Bacteria; phylum Pseudomonadota; class Gammaproteobacteria; order Burkholderiales; family Rhodocyclaceae; genus WRNU01. The sequence goes on from JAIRXQ010000043.1 coordinate 29,446, forward strand.
ATCGCATTGCCGTACAACAGTAAATCGAGGTCGATGGGGCGTGGCGCGAGCGGCGTTTCGCGCCTGCGGCCACCGGCGACTTCGATGGCGAGCAGGGCATCGAGCAGGGCTTGCGGGCCGAGGGCGGTGTCGAGCGCAAGGACGGCGTTGGTGTAGTCGGGCTGCGTGTTCGGCACGCCGAGCGGGGCGCTGCGGTAGCAGGCGGAGCGCTCGATGATGCGTGTCTCCGGCAGGGCATCGATGGCTTGCGCGGCGCAATCGAGCGCGGCGCGCGGCGCGCCCAGGTTTGCGCCGAAGGCGACGTAGGCGCGCACGGGGTCAGGCGTCATTGGCCTGTGTCGTGGGGGCAGGGGCTTCGTCTGTGCCGCCTTTTCCGGCGGGCTTGCGGCGGCGGCGGCGTTTGCGCGCGGAGGCAGCACTGTCCGGGGGCGCGGCACGGAGGAGTTCTTCGCGTTGGTCGTGGCCCGCGTGGGCGAAGCGATCCCACCAGTTCGGGAGCTCTTGCGGGACACCGCCCGCCGCGGCGCGCAGATTGAGAAAATCCCATCCCGCGCGGAAGCGCGGATGCTCGATCAGGCGGAACGGCGCTTTGCCCGTGCGTTTGTTGAAACGCGCTTGCAGCGCCCACAGCTCTTTGATGTCTCCGGCGATGCGGCGAGTGATGGCCAGTTGTTCCGCCTGCGTGCCGAGCACATCGTCCATGGCCTCGAACAGCGCGGGTTGCGCCACCTCGCCATTGGCCTGCCGCGCGTTCCAGTTGCGTGTGACTTCGGGCCAGAGCAGGGCGGCAAACAGGAAACCGGGCGAAACGGATCGGTCGGCGCGCACGCGCTCGTCCGTGTTCTCCAGCGCCAGCCAGACGAAACGTTCGCCTGCGGGTTGGTCGAGGATGACATCGAGCAGCGGCAGCAGGCCGTGGTGCAAGCCTTCCTCACGCAGTTGTTCGATGCAGCGCACGGCGTTGCCCGAAGTGAGGAGCTTGAGGATTTCGTCGAACAGCCGCGCCGTGGGCACGTTTTCGAGCAGCGATGCCATCTCCCGGATCGGTGCGCGCGCGGCAGGATCGATGATGAGTCCCAGCTTGGCCGCCAGCCGCACGGCGCGCAGCATGCGCACCGGGTCTTCGCGGTAGCGGGTGCGCGGCTCACCGATCATGCGCAACGTTTTTTGCTGAAGATCCGCGACACCGTGGTGGTAGTCGAGAATGGTTTCGGTCATCGGGTCGTAGTAGAGCGCGTTGACGGTGAAATCGCGTCGCACCGCGTCCTCGGCCTGTGTGCCGTAAACGTTGTCGGCGAGCACACGCCCGAGACGGTCGGTTTCTTCCGACTGGTTGGCGCGGAAGGTGGAGACTTCGATCGTCTCCGGGCCGCTCATGACGTGCACGATCTTGAAGCGCCGCCCGATGATGCGCGAGCGGCGAAAGAGCGCCCGCACCTCTTCGGGCGTGGCGCTGGTGGCGACGTCGTGATCTTTCGGAATGTGCCCGATCAGCAGATCGCGAATGGCGCCGCCGACGATGTAGGCCTGATCGCCGTGATCCTGCAAGGTTTTGCATACCTTGACCGCGAAGGATGACACCCGCTCGCGATGGATGCCGTGCTGGGCGACGGGGATGCGGGCGGGTTCGCCGCGTGGGGGAGATTTCGCGGCGCGGGGGGTGAAAACCTTGCGCAGCAGTTTGCGGATCATTACAGCGGCGGTGTCAGAGGGTCGGGTCAGAGGGTCAGGACGGGGCGCCATGATAACCGATACGTTCTTTTCGCACGCGCAACGGGCACGAATCAACCAGGAATCTTGCCGCCGCATTCGCCACAAAAATGGTCGCCGGGCTGGATCGCCGCCTGGCAATGCGGGCAGGCTTCGGGCAGTGGATGAAGCGGCCTCTCTGTGACCAGCGAACCCTGCGTGACCAGCGAACCCCGTATGTACGGGTCGCTCGCGCCGCCGGCGGCCGCGTCTTCGTTCGGAATGGCGTGACTTGCCGGCTCCTGCCTGTTGGGCTGTGCCGTCGTTCGCGCATTCCATGCCACTTCGGCCGGAAGCAGATCTTTCGTCAGGCGCAGGTAAATCAGGTTCGCGCCCATGAGCGCCATGGCCACGATGGCGGTCGCCACTAGTGCAAGGCCGATTTGAGAGCCGAAGACAAACGCCAGCATGTATTGTGCATCCACGTCGTTTGCGGCGGCGGGAGGGAGAAGGCTGAACACGCCTACTTGCAGTTTGAACGAGCCGCCCACGATGAGCGCCGATACTTCCAGCACGATCTGGCAGCCGATGACGAAAATGCCGACCAGCATCAGCATGGATACGCCGACGAACACGGAAAGCAGGAATAAATCGACCAGCAGTTCTCCGGCGCGGCTCGATGCGATATTCCAGAGTGTCGAAAATGTTTCAGAGACGGAGGCGCCGCTCAGGATGGCGGGGCCAGCCATTGCCATGGCGGCGTAGAGGCTGAGCAGCAACAGGCCGCCCAATGCCGACATGGCAGGAAAGAGCGCGGCGTACAGCGCTGGCCCGGCGATGGGGATTTTGCACGCGAAGATCAACAAGGCGAGCACGAGGCAGAAAACCGCCGCTGCCGCGACCGCGGCCAGGAACACGATGAACAGGCGCAAGGCGACACCGGTTGCGTCGAAGATCGCTTTGCGAAGCGGACGGGGTTTTTGGCCGCGCGCCTGATCCATGAGCAGCAATCCGGCGGTGGCTCCCCCGGCGGGAAACACGATCAAGGCAATGAAGATGGACAGACCGGCCATGCTGAAAGAGTCGGGGCTGGCCAGGCGATCCGCCAGGAACATCAGCCCTCCTGCCAGCAGCCCGGTCACGAGAAGGACGAACAGCGCTTTCTCGTTGCGTAACGCCTCGGCGGCGCGTGGCACGTTCGAATAGCGGGACCTCGGTTCCGATTGATCCTGGCTCATGCGAGTCTTCCCCAATGGCGGTTCATTAATGACATATTCCTAAAGTGGCGCGCCTTTGCATTCGGACAAATGACTCCATCGCGCTGAACAGTAGCGGTTTCGCACACGTTCGCGGCAGAAAAAATCGTCGCAATTCGACAGCTCCCCACGCATCCGGTTGAGCCAGAGCGGCGGGCGGGATGGCGGGGGGGGGCGTGTGGTCGCAGCGGGCGCGGAGGAATAGGCTCGTGCGCCCGGATTTTCGGCAGAAACGTTGCGTGGCGGTGATGAATCGGGACGATCTTGCTCGGGAGGAGGCGTTGGCATGGGTAAGGATTTCAGGCGCGACACGGGGATGGGCGTGGCGGTGCGTACCGGTGCTTTGGTGGGAGATGAAGATGGGTCCGTGATGTGGCTGGATGCTGGAGGCGGCATGGAAATGGGGGATCGCTCAGCCACGGGCGCGGTGTGTTTCTGCACGATGGGCGGCGGCGGTTGGGGCGCGGCTTCGCTTTCGATCCGCTCATTGTCGGATGCAGCGTATTTGGGTGCTGCTTTGTCATTGACTGCCGGGAGGCTGGAATCTTCGCTGCGCCCGGTCGCCGCAACGGAGGGGGGCGCTGTTGGAGGGGGGATGTCCGCTGTCTGCCCATCGGTTTGCGGTGGTTCAAGGGGGGCGTCTGAGGGGGCGTCTGGGGGCGTCTGGGGGCGATTATGGCTGCCAAGCTGATTGGCGGGTAGCATCGGAATCGTGTCCAGCGGCGTTTCCGGCGGCGGCTCCGACGCGGTTTCGAGCGTCAGATCGGCCTCGGGTTTTTCAGCCGCCGGGTCACTCGTCTCCGGCGTCATGGCTTGTACTGGCGCCGATGCGGTTTCCGGCGCGGCGGCCGCGACGGCCTCCGTGGCGCTCGGGGGCGCGGCAGGCTCCGTATCGGCGGGCTGCCTGAAGGCTTCCGTCAGGATGCCTGCCGCGATCAGCACCAGCAGGACGGCCCCGATTGCGATGGCGCGCGTGTTGGAAGGGAGGCTCCGCTTTCGCACGGATGGAGATTCGAGCGCTGCCGGTTCAAATTCAGCAGGCGTTTCCGGGGGAGCGTGTTTGTGTTCGGTGGTTTCTGCCCATGCCGCCAGTTCGGCGGCGTACTTTTTCACCCACTGTGCGGCGGCATTGTCGGTTTCCGTCACCGGGGAAGCGGGTTCGCTTTCGGCCTCGGCCCCGGTCTCGGCTCCGGCCGCGTTTGCCGGTGCGGGACCGGCGTTCGGCGGCCAGAAGAGCACGGTTGGAATGGTGTCCTCGTTCGGCGCGCTGGCTTGCGCGGGCGCTTCGTTTTCCGCCGGGGCGTCCGGTTGGGGGTCTTCTGCGACGAGCGGCGTGCCGCATCGCAGGCAGAATTTTGAGGCGCGGGCGCCGAGATCAGCACCGCAAGTCTGGCAAATCATGTAGAACCTGCCGCAAAAAAATCAGTTCCGGCGCGTTTTGTTGGCATGCAAGCATGGCGTATGTTCGTGGTCATAATCCGGTTCTCCTGCATTCCGGGGGGAGCTGGCTCCAGCGCCTGGAGCAGTATCTGTCTTTCACTCTCCTGACGCACCAGATGTCGCCGCATTCTTCCAGCTGCGTGCGCATGGCGTTGAGCTGTGAGATGGGGAAAGGCGGGCGCTCTGGCGGTGAGGTGTAGCCCGGCGGAGGAGGCCGCGGAGTGGGCGGAACCGGAGTGGGCGGAACCGGATCAGGTGGAATCGAATCAGGTGGGATCGAATCAGGTGGAATCGAATCAGGTGGAATCGAATCAGGTGGAATCGAATCAGGTGGGATCGAATCAGGTGGGATCGAATCAGGCGGAATCGAATCAGGCGGAATCGAATCAGGCGGAATCGAATCAGGTGGAATCGAATCGGGCGGAATCGAATCGGTCGGGATCGAATCGGGCGGAATCGAATCGGTCGACACCGTATCGCCCGGCGGTATCACGTTTTTATCCGGCGTCATTCCGTACCAAACGACTCCCGCGATCAGCAAAAAAATGCCGACAATGAGCGCCAGGAGTAATCCGGTTTTGCGTTGGGGCTGGATGGGGGCGTACCCGGAAATGTCTGGGCCATCGGGCGCTCGGGACTCCGAGACGGCGGCATCGGATGTTTGCGTTGCTGTGCGCAGCAGTGAGCCGCAATGTGGGCAGGATTTGTTGGGCCACGCCCCTAAATTGGAACCGCAGGATGTGCAATACATGTTGTAAGGTTCGCCAAAGCCAAGTATTCGATAGGGTAATTATGCGCAACTCCGGGGGCGGAGGCGACCGTTTCGCGTTTGCACGGCCGCACGGGCGGGCGCTTTACGCCGCGTTCAGCGTCAGGATTTCCCACCCCCGCGCCTGTGCCTCACCCCGCAGTGTGTCGTCGGGATCGACCGCCACAGGATGCGTCACCCGTTGCAGCAACGGCAAATCGTTGTGCGAATCGCTGTAGAAGTGGCTGTGCGCGAAGCGCTCGAAGTTGAGGGCAAGTGACTCCAGCCAGGCTTCGACGCGGACAATCTTGCCTTCGCGGTAAGCGGGCACGCCGCGCGGTTTGCCGGTGAAGGCGCCGTTTTCCTGTGCTGGAACGGTGGCGATGAGGTGCGGGATGCCGAACTCCTGCGCGATCGGCCAGGTGACGAAACCGTTGGTGGCGGTCACGAGGGCGACGAGATCGCCGCATTCGAGGTGCCTGGCGACGAGCGCGCGCGCGGCGGGGCGGATCATTGGGCGGATGTGGCGTTCCATATAGGTGCGGTGCCATGCGTCCAGTTTGGCGCGCGGCTGACGGGCGAGCGGTGCGAGCTGGAAGTCGAGGAATTCGTAGATGTCCAGCGTCCCGGCTTTGTATTGCTCGAAAAAGACGAGATGGCGTTTTTCCTGCGCGCTCGCATCGAGGACGCCTTCCTCGATCAGGAATTGTGTCCATGCCACGTCGGAATCGCCGGCAAGAAGCGTGTAGTCGAGATCGAAAAGAGCGAGATCCATGCGGGTGTGTGCCAAGGTCAGAGTTTTAGCCCCTCGCGCATGAGCTGGCGCAGCAGGGGCAGGGTGAGTGGGCGTTTGTGTTCGAGCGAGGCGCCATCCAGCGCCGCGACGGCCGCGGCCATGCTCGGCAGGTCGCGTTGTCCGTGATGGAGCAGGAAGGCGACGATTTCATCGCTCAGCCGCAGGCCGCTGCGCTCGGCCAGGACGCGCAGGATGGCGGCGCGGGTGTCGTCATCGAGCGGGCGCGTCTCGAAGATCAGGCATTGCCCGATGCGGGTGCGCAGGTCTTCGCGTAGGGCCAGCTCGCGCGGTGCGACGGGGCCGGAGATGAGCAGCGTCTGTTCGTTGCGCCGGGCGCGGTTGAAGGCGTTGAAGAGCGCGATCTGCGCAGCGGCGTCGAGGCGCTCGGCATCGTCGATGGCGACGAGTGCATCGGCTTCGTCCGGCAGATTCGCCCCGACTTCGGCGGCGGCGAGGCAATACGCAGCCCGGCCGTTTTCTCGCGCCCGCGCGACGGCGGCGTGCAGCAAATGACTGCGGCCGCTGCCATGTGCGCCCCACAGGTACAGATGCGCGCCGGATGCGTCCGGGGCGCGCGCGGCAAGGCGGCTCAGGTGCGCGAGCAGTTCGGCGTTGTCACCGGCGACAAAATTTTCCAGCATCGGCGGGCGATCCGGGCGCAGATCGAGGACGAGCTGCTTCATGCCGCGCCCTCGCCGTTGCCAGAGGCGGGTTCCGGGGGGATTTCCGGCGCGGCGGCGGGCGGATTGTCCCGCGCCGGGTTCGCGTTGCCGAGATAGACCGGGCTGGCGAACCACGCCCCGGCCACTTCGCGGATACCGACCAGCAGCGCCGCGCTTGCGGGCAGTGCCACCAGCACGCCGACGAAGCCGAACAGTTGCCCGAACGCCATCAGCGCGAAGATCACCGCCAGCGGATGCAGACCGATGCGCTCGCCCACGAGATAGGGCGTCAGCACGAAACTCTCGATCACCTGCCCGATGCCATACACCACGGCGACGCCGACGAGCGGCTCCCAGCCGCTGCCTTGCAGCAGCGCGGTCAGCACGGCGAGCAGCAGTCCGCCCATGTAACCAGCATAAGGGATGAAGATCAGCAGCCCGGTCAATACGCCGACTGGCAAGGCGAAATGGATGCCTGCCAGCCACAGGCCGATGCTGTAGTACACCGCGAGCAGCGCCATCACCGACAGTTGTCCCCGGCAGAACTGCGCCAGCACGCAGTCGATCTCGCGGGCGATGCGTTGCGTGCGCGGCAGCCACGGACGCGGCAGCATACGCGCAGAGGCGGTGATGAGGCGCGGCCATTCTTGCAGCAGGTAGAACGCAACGACCGGAATCAGGACCAGATCGATGAATACGCCAGCGATCGCCAGCCCGCTCTTGCCGATGCGGCCGAGCACGACCGGAAGCAGGTCTTGTGCGCCGTCGCGGAATGGCGCGAGCCACGCCTGAAACTGGCTGGCGTCGAGGCGCAGGGCGAGGTCGAACCGTTCAGCGAGCCAGGGGCTCAGGCGCTGGTTGAACAGATCGAGCAGCGTCGGCAGCCGTTGCGCCAGCATCAGCCCCTCGCGGTAGAGCACGGGCAGCAAAATGAGGACGAGGGCGGCGATGACGAGGCTGACTGCGGCCATCACGATCAGTACCGCTGCGGGTCGCGGCAGTTTGCGGCGCACGAGCGCATCCGCCGCCGGGTTGCACAGATAGGCGAACACGGCGGCAAGTGCGAACGGCGCGAGAATGGGCGCGAGCAGCCAGAGCAGGGCGGCCAGCGCCAGCGCGAGTCCCGCCCAGGCGACGGTTTGCAGACGAGGGGGGAGAGCAGGGGACGTTTTCAAGTAAAATCGCCGATTTACGCGGGCAATGCCCGCGCCGCAAAACCCTGAATGTAGCCACTTGGCGGCGCGGCCTCAAGCGCCGCGTCTCAACTATTTGTCAAAGGAACGGCCTTGAGCGCCCAACCATTTTCCCAATCTCCGCTTTCCTACCGCGATGCGGGCGTCGATATCGAAGCCGGCGATGCGCTGGTCGACCGCATCAAACCTTTCGCCAAAAAGACGATGCGCCCCGAAGTGCTCGGCGGCATCGGCGGGTTTGGCGCGCTGTTCGGACTGTCCGGCAAATACCGCGAGCCGGTGCTCGTCTCCGGCACCGACGGCGTCGGCACCAAGCTGAAGCTCGCGTTTGCGCTCAACAAGCACGACACCGTGGGACAGGATCTGGTGGCGATGAGCGTCAACGATATCCTCGTGCAGGGCGCGGAACCGCTGTTTTTCCTCGATTACTTCGCCTGCGGCAAGCTTGACGTCGACACGGCGGCCACCGTGGTCAAGGGCATCGCGCAAGGTTGTGAGCTTGCCGGATGCGCCTTGATCGGCGGCGAAACCGCCGAGATGCCGGGCATGTACCCCGCAGGCGAGTACGACCTCGCGGGCTTCGCCGTCGGTGCGGTGGAGAAAAGCGAACTCATCGACGGCGCCAACATCGCTCCCGGCGACGTGGTGCTCGGCCTCGCCTCCAGTGGCGCGCATTCCAACGGCTATTCGCTGATCCGCAGAATCATTGAAGTTGCCCAACCCGAGTTCGCCGCCGATTTTCATGGCCGTTCTTTGGGAGATGCCTTGCTTGCCCCGACACGTATCTATGTCAAGCCGCTGCTCGCCGTGTTTCGCGAACTGCCCGGCGCGGTGAAAGGGTTGGCCCACATTACCGGCGGCGGCCTCACCGAAAACGTGCCGCGCATCCTCGCTGCGGGCCTCGTCGCCCGCATCGATGCCCAAAGCTGGCCGCTGCCGCCACTTTTCCAGTGGTTGCAGGCGGCGGGCAAGATCGAGCAACCGGAAATGTACCGCGTCTTCAACTGCGGCATCGGCATGGTCGTGATCGTGGCCGAGCAGGATGCCGAAGCGGTGTCGGCGCGGCTTGCGCAGGCCGGGGAGACGGTTTATCGCATTGGGAAGATCGACCGCTGCGAGGAAGGGGAAGCGCAGACGATCGTGAAGCCATAGCAGATGATCTGACTGGCTGATGCCTCTTATCGAGCGCGGCGGGTGCGGGCCGGGCAATTTCGTTTTTTCAGTCTATGCGTGTACGGTATGATTATCGCAATAAGGAACCGGGCGAGGCGGCTTCACGCCCGCAGCTAAGGTTTCCATACAATCTTATACATATTCGTTTGCCAATACGGGTATGGTGCTGAAGTTGACTCGTTGACTCTATTCAACTTACCCAACCTACTCAACCTATCCAACTGGAGTTTGCTTCATGTCTCTCCGCCGTCCACTGATTGCGCTTTTATGCGTTGCCGGTCTGGCGGGGTTGGGGGTGTTCGCTTGGCGCGCCAACGGTTTGCTGGCCTCGTCCCCCGCGGTGGCGGAGGCGACGGACGCCGCCGCGGCGCCCGCTGCGGCAGCGAGTCAGCCCGCGGTGCTGGTGGAGGCGGCGACGGTCGAGGCGCGCACGCTCATCGACGATGTGGCGGCGGTGGGAACGCTGGTTTCCAATCAGTCTGTCGTGCTGCACCCGGAAGTGGCGGGGCGCGTGGCGGCGATTCGCTTTCGCGACGGCGGCATGGTGAAAAAGGGCGATGTGTTGATCGAACTGGATTCCGCCGTGCAGTCCGCCGAGCTCCAGCAGGCGCGGGCGGAGCTGACGCTGGCCGAGGCCAACGCGCGCCGCGTCGAGGATTTGTTCGCGCAGAAATTCGTCAGCAGTAGCGCGCGGGACGAAGCCGCCTCCCGGCTGGAGGTGGCACGCGCGGCGCTGGCGCTCAAACGTGCGCATTTGGGGCGCACCCGCGTGCGTGCGCCGTTCGACGGCATCGTCGGCATCCGCAAGGTGAGCGTGGGCGATTACGTCAAGGATAGCGACGCGCTCATCAATATCGAGGATATCGCCACCCTCAAACTCGATTTCCGCCTGCCCGAAATCTATCTGAGCCGCCTGCGTCCGGGGCAGGCACTGGAAGTGACCAGCGATGTGACGCCGGGCGAAGCCTTCCCCGCCACGATCGATGCCATCGATCCGATGGTCGACGCCGAGGGCCGTGCGGTGCTGCTGCGGGCGCGGCTCGACAACGCGCGCGGCCACCTGCGTCCCGGCGTGTTCGCGCGCGTGAAGGTACTGGTCGAACAACGCGACGGTGTGTTGCTGGTGCCGGAGGCGGCGCTGATTCCCGCCCCCGGTCAGACGCAATACCTCTACCGGGTCGAGGATGGGCACGCACACCGCATCGAAGTGCAAACCGGCGTGCGCCGCGCCACCGAGGTTGAAATCGTCCGCGGCATCAAGCCCGGCGACCGCATCGTGATCGCGGGCCAGATCAAGCTGCGCGACGGTGCGCCGGTGTCGGTGGCGCGCCCGGTCGCAGCTTCGGACTAGGCGCGCGGCATCATGGTCCTCTCCGAGATCTGCATCAAGCGTCCGGTGTTCGCCACCGTGCTGTCGCTGATGGTGCTGCTCGTCGGGTTGATGTCGTACTCGCGCCTGACGGTGCGCGAATATCCGAACATCGATGAGCCCATCGTCACCGTCGATACCGTCTACACCGGCGCGAGCGCCGAGATCGTGGAGTCGAGCGTCACCAAAATCCTTGAGGATTCGCTCGCGGGCATCGAGGGTGTCGACGTTCTGTCTTCGATCAGCCGGTCCGAGCGCAGCCAGATCACGGTGCGCTTTCGCATCGAGCGCGACGCCGACAGCGCCGCCGCCGATGTGCGTGACCGCGTCTCCCGCGTGCGGCGGCGGTTGCCGGACGACATCGAGGAGCCTGTGATCGCCAAAGTGGAAGCCGACGCCAACCCGATCATCTGGCTTGCGTTCTCCTACGAACAGGCCGAGGGCGAGCGGGTCAGCGATACCGAGGCGCTGCGCATCCAGATGGAGATGAGCGACATTGCCAATCGCATCATCAAGCCGCGCTTGCAAACCCTCTCCGGCGCGGCGGACGCGCGCATCTATGGTGAGCGCCGCTACGCGATGCGCATCTGGCTCGACCGCGCGCGGCTGGCTGCGTTCGGCCTGACGCCGCAGGATGTGGAGGAGGCCATCACGCGCCAGAACGTCGAACTGCCCGCCGGACGCATCGAGAGCCGTGCGCGCGAATTCGAGGTGGTGGCGCACACCGATCTCTCCGAACCTGCGCAGTTCGAGGCCGTAGTGGTGCGGCAGGCGAACACCCCCGGCAGCTATCCGGTGCGCATCCGCGACGTGGGGCGAGTGGAGGTTGCGCCGGTCAATCTGCGCAGTACCGTGCGTTTCATGGGGCAGCCGTCGATTTCGCTTGGGCTCATCAAGCAATCGACCGCCAATCCGCTCGACCTGAAGCGCGAACTCATCAAGATGCTGCCGGATCTGGAGGCGGAACTGCCGCGCTGGATGAAGATGACCATCACCAACGATTCGACGGTGTTCATCGAGCGCTCCATTTCCGCCGTGTTCCACACCATTTGGGAAGCGGTGCTGCTGGTGGCGGTGGTGTGCCTGTTTTTCCTGCGCAACTGGCGCGCCATGCTGGTGCCGCTGGTGACGATTCCAGTGTCGCTGGTCGGGGCGTTTACGCTGATGCACGCCTTCGATTTCTCGGTCAATACGCTCACGCTACTCGCGCTGGTGCTGGCGATCGGGTTGGTAGTGGACGATGCCATCGTCGTGCTGGAGAACATTTTCCGTCACATCGAAGCCGGTATGCCACGCCGCGAGGCCGCTTTCAAGGGCGCGCAAGAAATCGGTTTCGCGGTGGTGGCGATGACGATTACGCTGGCCGCCGTTTACGCGCCGGTCGCGTTCATGACCGGGCGCACGGGTAAATTGTTCATCGAATTCGCGCTCACGCTCTCCGGCGCGGTGCTGGTGTCCGGCTTCGTTGCGCTGACGCTCTCCCCGATGATGTGTTCGCAGCTGCTGCGCCACGAAACCCGTCACGGCGCGCTCTACAATGCCATCGAGCGTTTTCTGGCGTGGGCGATCGCAGGCTACCGCCGCGCGCTCACGGCGATGCTCGGACGGCGCTGGATGGTGCTCGCCGCGTTCGCGGCGGTCGCGGGCGTGGCGCTGCTGCTGCTCGGCCAGATGAAATCCGAACTCTCGCCGGTGGAGGATCGCGGCCGCATCATGGTGCAGTTCCGGGGGCCGGAGGGCGCGACCATCGACTACATGACGTATTACGCGGGCCAGATCAGCGACGTTTTCGCCGCCACGCCCTACGCCGACGGCTATCAGGTGATGGCGGGTAGCCCCACGGTGTCGCAGGGGCGCAGCTTCATCAGCTTCGTCGACTGGTCGGAGCGCCCGCTCAAGACGACCGAGATTGCGGAAGCCATGCAATCGCGTCTCAAAGCCATCACCGGCATCAACGCCTATCCGATCCTGCCCGCCGCCTTCGGGCAAAGCCCGCGCACGCGCCCGGTGAGTTTCGTCATTGCCTCGTCGGGTTCGTGGGACGAACTCGCGCGCGTCACCGACGCCATGCTGGAGGCGATGCGCGGGCATCCGGGGTTCGTCGCGCCGGATACCGATCTCGAACTCACCAAGCCGGAACTGGCGGTGTCCGTCGACCGCGACAAAGCCTCCGATCTGGGTATCTCCATCGATGTCATTGGCCATACGCTGGAGACTATGCTCGGCGGGCGGCAGGTGACGCGCTACAAGAAAAACGCTGAGCAATACGACGTGATGGTGCAGGTCGATGCCAGCGACCGCACCGATCCGCGTGACATCCGCGACATCTTCGTGCGCGGCAAGGGCGGGCAGATGGTGCCGCTCTCCAATCTCGTGGAAGTGAAAGAAACCGTCAGTCCGCGAGAACTCAATCATTTCGGCCAGCGCCGCGCCGTGACGATTACCGCCAACCTTACGCCCGACTTCGCGCTCGGCGAAGCGCTCGACTGGATGAACGCCACGGCCGCGCGCATTCTGCCCTCCGGTTATTCCACCGACTACGACGGCATGTCGCGCGAATTCAAAACCAGTTCGGCCAGCCTCGCACTCACCTTCGTGCTCGCGCTCGCCTTCATCTACCTCGTGCTCTCGGCGCAGTTCGAGAGCTTCCGCGATCCCTTCATCATCATGCTCACCGTACCGCTGTCGATGGCGGGCGCACTCGGCGCGCTATGGGCGAGCGGCGGCACGCTCAACGTCTACAGCCAGATCGGACTCGTCACCCTGATCGGCCTGATTACCAAGCACGGCATCCTCATCATCGAATTCGCCAACCAGCTGCGTACCACGGGCAAGGATGCTTTCGCGGCGGTGATCGAAGCCGCCGTACTGCGCCTGCGCCCCATCCTGATGACCACCGGCGCGATGGTGCTCGGCTCCGTACCGCTGGCGCTCGCTCGCGGCGCGGGCGCGGAGAGTCGTCAACAAATTGGCTGGGTGATCGTCGGCGGACTCCTGCTCGGGACGTTTTTCACGCTCTTTGTCGTGCCCACCGTCTACACGCTGATTGCGCGGACTCAGCACAAACCGATCGCTGCGGCGCCCACCGCTGAAGGCGCTCCGTCCCCTCTGAGCGGGCAGCTCGAATGTGCGCCTGACAGCGCCAATGGACAGGGTTGAAAACCTGGGCTTATTACCTGGGCTTATTGTTTCTGTAGCAAATTCGCTTGTTGCGTGGTTCCAATCGTGACGCCGTTCGTTGTATTACAGCGCGCCTGGAGGTTGTCATGAGTCATACAACATGCCCAAAATGTGGCGCCTTTATGCTGAACATAATCTATGGGTATCCTTCAGAAGAAGCGATGCAAAGTGCGGCTGCGGATGACATTGGACTTTAGCATAGCAAATTCATTTGGCAATATACATAATCAAAAAATGAAACAGATCATGCTACCCACATTTCAAGCCCTTTTCCCAAGGCGCGCAAAGCCATGTCGATGCTGTCGATGCGGGTGGTGTGCCTGAGATTGGTCAGGCGATTGACTTCCTGCGGTGTAGTATTCAAGCGCCGCGCCAGTTCAGCGGGACGGACATGCTGCGTTACCATCTCGTTGAGCAACAACACCTTCGCCGCCAGACTGGCGGGCAGCGTCACGACTTTCTGCCCGCGTTTCGGGCAGGATGGCTTCGGCACGGCCCGCTTGTCCTCGAAGTAAAATTCGAGCGCCGTCGAGAGCGCATCGACCGCCATCTGCATGGCTTCGTCTTCGGTTTTTCCTTGTGTGATCGCTTCGGGGATGTCGGGAAAGGTGACGACGAAGCCGCCGGAGGCTTCGGGGGTGAGTACGACGGGGAACTTCATGGCAATTTCCTTATTTTAAACCGAGTTGTTTTTTGATGCCCTCGACCGTGCCTTTCTTCAACTCGGTATTGTGCATGGGCAGCACGGTCTGTTTCCCGTTCAGGTACACCTTCAAGTGGGAGCCTTTCATGGTTCCGAAGGTTGCGCCCTGGAGGGCGAGATATTTTTTAAATTCCTTACTGGGAAGTGAGCCAATGTCCACGGGCATCCATAGGCATCCATAAAAATGCCACAACATAGCGTAATTAAAGGAAGTTTTGTCCACTGACGGATTTGGTGATATAGTCGCAGCCACTCGTTTTTATGTCCAAATTTGAGTCCAAGAAGGCAGGTTGATGTACTTATACCTTCTGTTTGGACATACGAGAGATAAAAGATGGCACTGACCGATACCGCACTCAAGGCGCTAAAACCCAGAGACAAGACCTACACCGTCACCGACGAACGTGGGTTGTATGTGGAAGTGTTCCCGACTGGAGGCATCGTCTGGCGCTACCGTTATCGGCTGAACAGCAAGTATGAAAAGTTGACGCTCGGCAAATACCCGGCGCTGACGCTCAAAAACGCCCGCTTGAAGCGGGACGAAGCCGCGCATCTCGTGGCGCTTGGTCAGTCTCCGGCGCAGAAGAAGCAGCTGGCGAAGCTTGCTGGCCCGGAAGGCGCCACCGTAGCTGAATTCGCCGAACGCTTCTTCAAGGACATTCAGTCACGAGACCGCAAGGACATCACCATGCCCCGTCGCTATCTGGGGAAGGACATCCTGCCGTACATTGGCAACATGCCGGTCAAGGATGTTACCGCCGAGGACGTGCGCGCCGTCATCTGGCGCAAGAAGGAGCAAGGTTTCGATGCCGCCGCGGGCCAAGTGCGCGGACTGCTCAAGCGCATGCTGGACTATGCGCTGACCTGCGGCCTGATCCAGGCCAACCCGGTCATGGCGCTGCCGATGCGGCACGTCTACCGTGCCGTCGCCCGCGACCGTGCGCTGATGCCAGACGAAATCCGGCACTTCCTGCGCGCCGTGCAGACATCCAACATCCGCCGCCAGTTCAAGATCGCCTTGCAACTGATCCTGATGACGTTAGTGCGCAAATCAGAATTGATGCTGGCACAGTGGAAGGACGTGTATCTGGACGAAGGCGAATGGCACATCCCGGTGGAAAACTCCAAGACTGGCAAGCCGCACATCGTTTATCTGTCCATCCAGGCGCGGACGCTGTTCAAGGAACTCAAGCCGCTAGCCAGCAGCAGCGTTTGGGTACTGCCCGGTCGCGGCACCCTGGCCAAGCCGTTCGCTAACAATGCGCTGAACCAGGCACTGAAGGTTTCCCTACAAGGGCAAGAAATTCCCGCCTTCACCATCCACGACCTGCGCCGTACAGCTTCCACCCTGCTGCACGAACAGGGCTGGCCCTCGGATGTGGTGGAGAAGGCGCTGAACCATACTATCGGCGGTGTGCGCGGTGTCTACAATCGAGCGGAATACGCCGAGCAGCGAAAGAAAATGCTACAAGCATGGTCTGACTACATCGACGGCTTGGCACCGACGGGCAACCTCGTGGTAATGCCTGCTCCAGCTTGAGGGAAGCCATTTTCCCTTTTCCAAGCAGCGCCGTTATCCCTTGACTCCATTCCTTTGATCTGCCCTTTCCATTTACCATTCGAATATATCGCTGACGATTATATGGCTACAGGAAAATGCCGATGAGCCGGGAAGGACAATTACTCGACAAAAAATCGCTGCGTTTGGTGCAGGGCAAGACAGCCAACTGGAGCGAGTTTGCCAAGGACTGCGTAGCATTCGCCAACGCCACGGGAGGACATCTGCTGATCGGTATCGAGGACGGCCAGAGTGCTCCTCCACCAAGCCAGCAAGTTCCTCCTGACCTGCCGGATACGCTACGACGCAAGCTCGCCGAGCGTACTGTCAATGTGACGGCTCTGCCCAATGTATTGACCGCAGCCAACGGCGGTCAATACATTGACTTGGCTATCCCGCGCGCCATGACCGTCGCCTCGACCACTGATGGTCGCTATTTCCTGCGTGTGGCTGATCAAAGCAAGCCTGTAACAGGCGACGAGGTGATGCGCCTGGCGACAGAGCGCGCGGCATTGCCATGGGAAACCCAGGCTACCCTGCAAATTCCGCGCGGCGAGGCCGACCCGATACTGTGTGAACGATTGATTACCGCCTTGCGCGCATCCGATCGGGTCAAGCCGTCGATCAAAGAAAAAAGCGCCGATGAAACGCTGGATCATTACCAACTCGCCCGCGGCGCCTACCTGACTCACTTGGGTATTCTGTGCTTGGGGCGCCAGCAGCATCGCGCCCAACTCGCCTCGGCGCCGGTGATCCAGTTCATCAAATTCGACGCCTTGGGCGAAAAGGTGAACAAGCTTGTCTGGGACGACCATACGCGGAACCCAATGGCGCTGATCGACAGCGTCTGGCAGGAAATTCCCGATTTCCGTGAGAGCTACGAACTGCCGGATGGCCTCTATCGCCAGCAGGTGCCCGCCTTCGACGAAATGGTGGTGCGCGAGTTGATGGTCAACGCCTTGGTACACCGGCCCTACACCCAGCGCGGCGACATCTTCCTCAATCTGTACCCGGATCGGCTGGAAATCGTCAATCCCGGCCCCTTGCCGCTTGGCGTGACGCCGCAAAATATGCTGCACACCACAGTGCGCCGCAATGAACATCTGGCGCGGCTGTTCCACGACCTCAAACTGATGGAGCGGGAAGGCAGCGGCTTCGACAAGATTTATGAAGTCCTGCTGTCGCAAGGCCGGCCAATCCCTGAAGTAAGCGAGGCATTCGACCGCGTCCAGATCACCGTGCGCCGCCGCATCCTTCGGCCCGAAATCGTCGACTTCATCGCCAAGGCCGACCAGACTTACCAACTGACCCAACGCGAACGCATCACCCTGGGCTTGCTGGCGCAGCATGAGGCGCTGACCGCCCGAGAACTGATGGCCACGCTGGAATTGCCTGGTACTGAGGCTCTGCAACCCTGGCTGGCTCGCCTGCTCGATTGGAACATCGTCCATAGCGCCGGACGTACCCAGGCCACTCGCTACTCCGTTGCCCCCGAGTTGCTGCGCAACCTTCGCTTCCCGGCGGGCGCCACTTTGAAGCGGATCGAACCTCACCGCTTGGCGGCGCTGATTCTGGAAGACCTGCGCCGCTATCCATGCTCGTCGATCAGTGAAGTCTGTCAACGCATCAGCGGGGAGATTCACCCCAAACAGGTCAAACGGGCATTGGATGCCCTGATCGCCAAAGATGAAGTACGTTTCGAGGGGAGCAACCGCTGGCGGCGCTACTGGGCCGCGCCATGATCCTATCGGACAAAAGCGCCGTTATCGGCATGAGATGGTCGATAGAAACTGGGCGATACGACATTAAATACGATATAAATAAATGGCTTATAGATCATGAATTAGTCAATAGCCGGTCGATAGGAACACTTGACTCTCCAGCAACAGCCAAGGAACGAAGCCAATGGACGTTTTCTCACTCAGAAATCAGTTGATCGCGGACTACAGCCAGTTCGCGCGTTCCTTCACATCCATTCGGGCGGAAGACATCCGGTCTGGCGTCCATGCGGCTTATGCCGACGGTCGTTACTGGCCGGAGCCGCTGATACAGATCAATCCGTGCTATCGCCAAGGGCGTTCGACGCGGCAGCTTGCCGCCGCGAACGAGTTGCTGACGGCAACGGCCAAACTGTTCCCCATCGACCTCTACACTCACCAGGAACAGGCAATTGCCTTTTCCGCCCGAGGCGAAAGCTATGTGGTGACCACGGGAACCGGCTCGGGTAAGTCGCTGTGTTTTTTCATTCCGATCGTGGATGCGGTACTGCGCGCCAAGGCCCAGGACAGCACGCCCAAAACGCGCGCCATCGTGATTTACCCGATGAACGCTCTGGCTAACAGCCAGCGGGAAGAACTGATCAAGTTCATCGGCAACGACGGCCCAGTGACGTTTGCGCGTTATACCGGCCAGGAAAACAAGGAAGAACGCGACCGGATCAGGGATAACCCGCCGGACATCCTGCTGACCAACTTCATGATGTTGGAGATGCTCATGATCCGGCAGAACGAAACCGACAGTCGGGTGATTACCAACTGTACCGGCGTGCAGTTTCTGGTATTGGACGAGTTGCACACCTATCGGGGCCGACAGGGTGCGGATGTCGCAATGCTGGTGCGGCGTGTGCGGGAACGGCTTGCGCCAGACCGGTTACAGTGCATTGGTACCTCAGCCACCATGGCTTCCGGGGGCAGTCAGGAAGAACGCAATAAGAAGGTCGCCGATGTGGCTTCCACGCTGTTCGCAACCCGAATCCCGCCCTTCAACATCATTACCGAAGATTTGGAACGGGCCACTGATCCGTCCGCCACCGCCGACACCGCGCGTTCCCAATTGGGCGCTGCCATCGATGCGGGCATCCCCACCCATGCCGACAACGAAACTCTGCGTCATCATCCCTTGTCGATCTGGGTGGAAACCCGCTTGGGGATCACGCGCGACGGCGGAAAATGGCGGCGGGCGGACTCCACTACACTCTCCGAAGCCGCCCGGCAACTCGCGCGGGAGTCGGAGCGCGACGAAGCGAAAGCGGGCGAAGCATTGCGTGCCATGTTGCTGCTGGCGGCCAAACCCGAATGCGAACGCAGCGCCGATGGTCGAGGTTCCGACAAGGCTTTCTTCGCGTTTCGTCTCCATCAGTTCATCAGTGGCGCAGGCGTGGTCTTCACCACGCTGGACACGCCCGGGACGCGCCCGGTGGAACTGGAAGGCCAGCAGTTCTTGCCAGACGACAGCCAAAAGCGGCTGTACTCCACCTATTTTTGTCGTGACTGCGGGCAGGAATACCATCCTGTCAGAATAAACCGGAACGACGCGGGCATGACCGTCCTGTCCCGCGACATCGACGACATCCCGAGAATGCTGGACAACGACAACGATACCGACGACGGCGAGAGCGACGGCGAGCAGTTCGGATTCCTCCTTCCCATCGATCCTCGCAATCCTTTGGAGTTCTCCGGCCAAGTGGAAGACTATCCCGAAGCTTGGATCGAAGTGACGCGACAAGGAGAAGCGCGTCTCAAGCGCGCCTAAACGGACACCGCCTGCCGGAACTGCCACAGCATCCCGTTCGTTGTCCGCAGTCTGCTTCATCGACCGGTTTCCATGACGGGCGTCAGGAAAACCGTCAATGGGCGCAACTGGCCGGTCGAGGGCATGGCCTGCGCCAGAGCGCGGGCAAGTGGCGCCGGGGGATGTCTGCGCTCGGTTGGCTTTGTGGCGCGCACCGGCGCCGCGCTCGATGTGCCCTGCAACAACGCCTGTATGCGCTGAAGATGCGCCCATGCCACTTCTCTGGAAGCCGGTGGGCCCGCTGGCTCAGGGACGGGCGGCTCGGCGGTTGATGGCGGTTTGAGCGGTTTCCGTGGCGTTTCCTGGACTCTGGATATTTCTATGTTCTTGCGCGCGGCCCACAAGCGGAAGGTGCCCTGAATGGCTTTGCGGATCAATCCGAACAGATAGGCGGCGGCATCGCGCACCGCGCCTGCTGCGCAACGCACGTTCCATTCCGCCAGCACGTCCCGGCGTTGTTCCGGGGGCAAGGCTCTCAGGCGGCCCGACAGGCAGTCCTGCTGATCGACCGCCAATTGCCGGAAGCGCACCGACGCATCCAGCCTGGGCGTTTCCGCTGGTGGAGTACGGTACGTAGGTACTTTATCTACTTTATTATTTACTGTACGTACTGTTTCAGGTATCTCTGGCGTGGACTTCGGAAAAATAGGGGCAGTAGAGGAAATGTACTGGCCGGGTTCATCCGGCGAAGAGCTTCCGCCGCCGGAACCGTCTTCCGGGAAATGGGCTTGCTGGTGCAACCGTCTGACCTGTTCTTGCAGGGCGGACGAAAGGTGGGCCAGTTCGTCGGGATGACGCAGGGCCTGATCCAGGATATCGCGTGCCAGATTTCTGATGGTCACGTGCGAATGTTCCAAGCCCCGTTCGAGCAGGGGCAGGTAATCCTCGCTACCCAGGCATGCTGCGGCAAAGGACAGAGGCTCGGTGCGTATCACGTAGGGGCCAGCGAGCGAAAAGCGGTGCGCGGATCGCGGCGGTAGCCGATCTGGTCAATCCAGGCGGTGAGACGCAGACACAATACGGCGCGCGAGACGGTAGCCTGGGCGGCCTTGTGCGAACCCGGTGCGCACAGCAGGGCAGTGCGCAGCGATTCGTAGCTGACCGTAGCGATGCCGTGACTGTCCGCCAGCGAACGGAACACCATCCAGGCGTTACGCTCCGTGGGTTTCAGGCGAACATCATCCAGCAATGTCCGCGGGACGAACAGGCCGGCAGCCTGGGGTTCAGTTTGTGGCAAAGCTTGAGATACGGGATGGGACATGACATGACTCCGAAAAGAATCGGTCTGAGACCGAAGGAACCGTCATGTCACCCCAAAAGAGTTTCCAAAGCAGCAAACAATAGGAAATGCGCGCACACCGCTTTTTTGCGTTGAGGTAGGCTGAAACATCCTTGGTGTTCTGGAGCAGGAAATAGGAAAATGGGATTTTAGCCAGCCGATCGGATGTTGCTGGATGTTGGTGGCTGAGCCAGCGGTACATGATTCAATTGTCAACTGGCGAGCATCAGCGATGCTAATGACGATGGAATCGTCCACATCGTTCCATGGAGCGACACCAAGGGATGGGCTATGTTTTTGTGTCCAAGAATAGGTCCAAGTATATTTTGTGATAAGAAAAAATTTCATAAATATCAATAAGATATATTTCAATCTCTGTTTCTGCATCGAAGTGTTTTTGTGAATAATTTTGTTTATATTTCCCCGATGTCCGCCCGCTTGGCGCAGGGTTGCGCGCCAAGCGGAATCGAACCGGCTCCCTCATCTGGCCCACGGCCCACATGGCGCCACCATGAAACCCGACACGTCCATCTGGTGCGGAGCACATTTGGGACCGACGGGAAGCTCTTGCCGACGGAAAGTACTTAGTCTCTGAATGAGGGGGCTCGGGACGTTTTTCACGCGCCTTGTCGTGCCCACCGTCTACGCTTTGATTGCGCGCGGACATCGTGCGGGTGAAGCATCGCCCGCCGTTGCCAGCGCAAGTCAAGGAGACGACCATGGACACCTCGTTACGGCTCCCCTCTACGGCGCCCGATAGCCAAGTCGGCCAAGCGCAGGCGCTTGCGCTCTCGCGCGAACGTGAGGAAGCGCGCGCACAGCCGAGCGCCCAGACGCTCGCGCCGTCGACGAAAATCAGCCTGAGTGACGAAGGGCTTGCTGCGGCGCGCGCCGATGCGCCCGCCGCAACCCGTACCAGCGCGACGGGCCCTGCTGCGCCGGTGCGCGCGCCTGAAGCGATCGTGCATGCCGATCCCGTGCGCGCCGCGAACCGCACGGAAGGCAGCACCGCCGCTGCGACCGTGACCGGACAGGAAGCGTTGCGGCGCTATGCTGAAAACACCGCCAATCATTTGCCCGCGGGCCAGTCCGGGCCGTCGACCGTCAGAGTTTCTGCCTGACCAGGCCCTTTTGTGCGGGGGCGCTGACGGCGTGCCGGTGAAAGCTGGCGTGCCGTTTTTGCGTCCACTCGTCGTCGTTTCGCCGTCCGCGGCTACAATGCGCGGATGAAACCGATTGCCACTCCGAAATTTCGCCGCCTTCTCCCCGTTGCGCTGGCACTCACGCTGGCCGCGCCGTTGGCCGCCGCTTACGATTTTCCGGGCTGCATGTCCGGCCTTCGCGCGCAGGCCGCCAAGCGCGGTATTTCCGCCGCGACCGCCGGGAAATACGCCGCCGCCACCTTTACGCCCGATTTGTCGGTGCTCGAATTCCTCGATACACAGCCCGAATTCACCACGCCGATCTGGGATTACCTCGCCGGTCTGGTCGACGACGAGCGCGTGGCCGACGGGCACGCCATGCTCGAACAATGGCGCGATGTACTGCAAAAGGCCGAAGCGCGTTTCGGCGTCGATCCCGCCACGGTGGTCGCGGTGTGGGGCGTGGAGAGTAACTTCGGGCGCAGTCTCGGCAAGCGTCCGTTGCTGAGCTCGCTTGGCACGCTCGCTTGCGCGGGTCGTCGACAGGAATATTTCCGCACCGAATTCCTCGATGCGCTGAAGATCGTCGATGAGGGGCACATTTCCGCCGAACGCCTCAACGGTTCGTGGGCGGGTGCCTTCGGGCAGACGCAGTTTATGCCTTCCACCTTTTTACGTCTCGCGGTCGATTTCGACGGCGACGGCAAGCGCGATCTCGTCGACAGCGCCCCCGATGCGCTTGCGTCCACCGCCAACTTTTTGAGCAAGGGCGGCTGGCGGAGCGGCGAGACGTGGGGGTTCGAGGTGACGCTGCCCGCCGGGTTCGATGCTTCCGTCGCGGGCCGTCGCAACAAGCAACCGATGTCTGTGTGGATCACCCGCGGCCTCAAACGCGCCGACGGCCAACCGCTGGCCGCCGACGGCCCCCAGCGCGCCTTGTTGTTGCCCGCAGGGCCGCAAGGCCCGGCTTTTCTCGTCGGCAAGAATTTCGACGTCATCTACGGCTACAACGCTGCCGAGAGCTACGCGCTGGCCATCGCCCATCTCTCCGAGCGCCTGCGCGGCGGCGAGGGTTTCAAAACGCCGTGGCCAACCGACGATCCTGGTACTTCGCGCGCCGAACGGCGCGAGCTGCAACGCCTGCTGCTCGCGCGCGGCCACGATATTGGCGAGCCGGACGGTATGATCGGCACCAAGACGCGCCGCGCCATCGCGCAGGAACAGGAAGTCCGTGGCCGCAAGCCGGACGGACGCGCCGGAAAGTGGATTCTGGACGCCTTGCGCGCGCAGGCGGGCGGCCAATGATGCAGCAACGTTGAACGGCGGGTGACAAGTGGAAAAAGGCAGAGTCGGCAGGGTCATTCTGTTTATTGCTTTGTGGCTGCTTTATGGATTGCTATGGGTGATTCATGCGGGTTCGTCCATTTTGCAATGGTTTTTCAATCTGCTCTCGGTGCCCGCGTCCATTCAATTCCTGTCGCCGCCCACGCTGCTGGCGATCGGCGCGGTACTGCTGCTCGCAACGTTCATCGGTAAGGCCAAAAGCGGCCTTGCGCGCCTGTTCTCGCCCATCATGGATCGTTGGGCACGCTTCAAGAGCCGGAATGGATTCCTCGTTCTGAGCGGTAGCCACGGCGTGTTGAGCATCGGGAAAAAAGGCCGCCCGCCCGCCTTGGAGGAATACGCGGCGGCGCTGCTCGATGCCCTGCCGCGCGAGTCGGTTTTCTTCGTTCGCGCCCAAACCCTGCAAGGACAGGTGGCGCGGCTGGCGCGGAAAAAGGAGGCGCTGTCGCTGGCCCTGAGTTCCCGTTTCGGGGATTCCGGGATTACCTTGCAGAAGTTCGCCGGTGGCGCGAAGATGGCCGAGGATTTGATGTTCGGCAACACTGTCGATGTCATCAAACGCATCTGGACGTTCGACGAGCAGGACTACGCTGAAATCGAGCGGGAGCATGGCCGGATCGCCACGGAACGCACACGCGCCCGCCTGGCGGCCTCCGGGGATGGCGACAATGCGCGTTTGCAGGAACGGGAGCAGGTCGTCAAGGAAAAGATGGCCCTGTATCAGTCCGCGCTTGCCTACGTGGAGCAAGGGGTGCAATCGAACGAAAAAGTGCTGCTGCAACTCGATCGGCTACAGGAAGAACTGGCGTCGCTATCAGATGCCGGGAACGTGGAAAACCTCGCGGCGATGCGTGAGATCGAGACGCTGATCGCGGATACGAAGTGGTATCGGGACAACGGCGCGACCGGATGAAATCGGCGGCTGATAACCGGCGTAGTGGTGATTCGGCCACTGTGTCAGAATTCACGCATCAGAAAAATGGGTGGGCAAGGAGGAGCCATGAGCGGTACGGCAACGAAAGTGATTGGCGCGCTGGTCGCGCTGGTGGTGGTGCTTTGCATCGGCAGCTTCTGGGTGGGCGCCTGGGTCGAGCAGGCGTTTTCGGAGTCGGTGGCCAGGACGACAAGATACGGCTTCACCATGAAGGTGGTCGATTATCAACGTGGTTTGTTCGGTGCGACGGCGCGCTCTGAAGTCGTTCTACCAAAATCGCTCGGAAAAGAGTCGTCGCTCTTTTTCGATCACGATATCCAGCACGGCCCCTTGCCGATCCTGTTCGGCGCGGCGCGCATTCATTCCCGGCTGACGGCGCTGCCCGATGAATACGCCCGGATTTTCGAGGGCGACCCATTCGCGGGCAAAACGGTGATCGAGGTGGAGACGACCGTCGGTTGGGGCGGCGGCTTGCATCATCGCTTCAATTCACCCGGATTCGAGGCCAAGGGCAGGGAAGGGCAAAAGATCGTGTGGGGCGGCTTCGACGGCGAGATCGACACTGACTCCAATCAAACCCGGTTCCGGACGAAACTCCATTTCGCGGGCCTGAGCGGGGAGGGTTTTCAGGTCGGTGAGGTTTTGCTCGATAACAATCTGGCCTGGGACGACGAATTTGGTCAAGCCAGCGGGACCTCGAATCTGACGCTGGAAAAATTCGTATATAGCAGCAAGAACGCGGACAATTCGACCTTCGCGGTCGATATGGGCAAGAGCCGTGCCGAGACAGAGATCAGCGTGGGCGACGAGGGGGCGCCGAAGACGAAAACGGATCTGACCGTGACGAAGATCGCGGTGACGGAAGGCGATGTCGCGCAGACGATCGACGATATCAAACTGGCGCTGCTGACCGAGAACATCGACATTGGCGCGGTGATCGAAGCCGTTTCGGTGGATCAGGACGAAAACGCCGACATCGCCTTGCTCGATGCCATGTCGCAGGCTGCGCGGGAACAGACCGAGGAAGAAAACGCCGGCGGCACGCGACCGCCCGCGTCCCAACCGCCCGCCGCCGCGAACGATAAAGAAGGGGCTGAAACGGCGGCGGATGCGGGTGACGAGAGCGCGTTCATGACGGCGCTGTTGCAGCGCAAACCGACGCTTTCCATCGAGGATTTCCGCGCGCACTGGCGCGAAGGCGAAGTGACCGGGTTGTTCCGCATTGGCTACGTGGGTGATGCCAGCCCCGGTTGTGGCGGCGGCGCGGCGGCGGCGCTGGGCGATACCGATCTTTTCACCGGTCTGTTCAGCAAGGCCAATTACACCGTCGAATTGCACCTGCCGCGTGCCGTGGCGGTCGATCTGTTGACTTCGACGAACGTCGATGCTGAAGACAGCGAAGCGGGCGACCTGGCCAAACAATCGATCACCGAGATGTTGCAAGACGGGCTGCTGGTCGAAAAGAACGGTGTGCTGAATCTGGCCGTGAGTTCCGAGAATTGCGTGCGCAACCTCAATGGCAAGCCGTTTGTGGACGATGCCGTCTTGCTGAAATTGTGGGGCTTGTGGCCGTTTAGTTCCGACGCCGACCAACCTTCCGGCAACGAAGAGGATGGCGCAGCGGATGGGGGCTGAAGGGGTAGGCGTCAGTTTTTCGGATAACCCGCCTGATCGATCCGCTGACCCCATCCGGTCGGCTCGAAGCCGTTGAGTGCGTTCGTGCCCACAGTGAGCACGGGGATTTCGGCCTGCGCGCCGAAACGCTCGCGGAACGCTTCCAGATCGGCTTTCGTCTTGATGCTGTATTCGGAAAACGGCACCTTGCGCGTTTTCAGGAAAGCGCGCGCATCCTCGCATAACTGCTCGCAGTTGGTCGCCGTGTAGAGCGTGACCGGAAAATCCTTCGCGGCCTTGCGGGTGGCGTAGGGCAGCGACTGGCTCGGCGGCTTGTTTGTGAAATTGACGAAATCGGACTCACTGCCGGGCGGCAGGCGATCGGAATAGACCGTCCGGCCCTTCGGGTCTTTCCAGCGGTAGATGCTTTGCTGTGCGATTGCGGTCGTGGCGATGAGGGCGATCAGCGTAGCGGCGACGATCGTCTTCAGTTTGTTGCTTGTCATGCGCTTACCGTTCCGTTGTGGCGTTTCCCATTGCGTTGTGGCGTAGCAGGGCATCGACACGGGGTTCGCGGCCACGAAAGGCCACGAAGGATTCCAGTGCCGGTCTGCTGCCGCCCACGGCGAGGATCTCCTTGCGGAAGCGCTCGCCAGTGGCCCGGTCGAGCAGGTTGCCACGATTGTCACTCGTCTGTCCGTCGACTACTTCCTCAAAGGCCGCGAAAGCATCCGCCGAGAGCACTTCGGCCCATTTGTAGCTGTAGTAGCCCGCCGCGTAGCCGCCCGCGAAGATGTGCGAAAAGCTGTGTGGGAAGCGGTGCCAGTCGGCAGGAAAAAGCACGGCGACTTCGCGGCGCACGTCACCGAGCAACGCCAGCACGCGTTCGATGGGCACGTCTTCGCCGGATCGGGCGATGGCTTCGCCGTGCAGCAGCAGGTCGAACAGGGCGAATTCGATCTGCCGCACCGCCTGCATGCCGCTTTGGAAGTTTTTCGCGGCGATCATCTTGTCGAACAGCGCGCGCGGCAGCGGCTCGCCGGTGTCGACGTGCGCGGTCATGCCTGCGAGCACGTCCCACTCCCAGCAGAAGTTCTCCATGAACTGGCTCGGCAGCTCTACCGCATCCCACTCCACGCCGTTGATGCCGGAGGCGGCCAATTCGTCGACGCGGGTGAGTAGGTGATGCAGGCCGTGGCCGGCTTCGTGGAACACGGTGATGACATCGTCGTGGGTGAAGGTGGCGGGCTTGCCGTCGACCGGGCCGGGGAGGTTGCACACGAGGTAGGCGAGCGGCGTGGTGAGCCCGCGCGCGTCCCGGCTGCGGCTGCGCGCCGAATCCATCCACGCGCCACCGCGCTTGCTGTCGCGGGCGTGCGGGTCGACGTAGAACTCGCCGACGAGTTCGCCATCTTTTTTGATCTGGAAGAAGCGTACGTCCGCATCCCATTTCGGCGCGTCGGCGGCAGCGATGTCGAGGCCGTAGAGCATGCGGATGAGGCTGAACAGGCCGTCGAAAACGCGGGGTTCAGGGAAGTATTGCTTCACCTCCTGGTCTGAATAGGCGTAGCGCTGCTGGCGCAATTTTTCCGATGCATAGGCCACATCCCACGGTTCCATCGGATGCAGCGCCAGCTCGTCGCGCGCGAAGGCGGTCAGCTGCGCGAGGTCGCGTTCGGCGAACGGCTTCGCTTTCGCCGCCAGTTCGCGCAGAAAGGCGAGTGCTTGCGCGGGCGAATCCGCCATTTTGGGCACGAGGGAGAGTTCGGCGTAGTCGCGGAAGCCGAGCAGCTTCGCTTCTTCGGCGCGCAGGGCGAGGATGCGGCCGATCAGCGGGCCGTTGTCCCATTTCACTTTGCCGTCGCTGTCCTTCGCGGCGCCGAACTCCGAGGCGCGCGTGGCGTAGGCGCGGTACATGCGCGCGCGCAGCGCCCGGTCGTCGGCGTATTGCATCACTGGCAGGTAGGAGGGCATGTGCAGCGTGAATTTCCAGCCCGCTTTGCCGTCCTTTTCGGCGGCAGCGCGCGCGGCGGCGCGGACTTCCTCCGGGATGCCGGCCAGCGCGGCGGCGTCCGCGATCCATTCGGCGTGGGCATGGGTGGCGTCGAGCAGGTTCTCGGAGAACGTCGCCGCAAGTTGGGAGAGTTCTTCCTGGATGGCTTTGAAGCGTGGCTTGACCTCGTTCGGCAGCTCCGCGCCGGAGAGGCGGAAGTCGCGGATTTCGTTGTCGATGATGCGGCGGCGCACCGGCGACAGCGTCGCGAATTCCGGGCTGGCGGCGAGCGCCTTGTATTGGCGAAAGAGGGCGAGGTTCTGCCCCAGTTCGGCGTAAAAGCTCGACACTTCCGGCAGCATGGCGTTGTACGCCTCGCGCCAGGGAGGCACGTCGAGCACGGCATGCAGGTGTCCGACCACGCCCCAGGCGCGGCCGAGGCGCTCACCCGTTTCGGACAGCGGCGCAACGAAATTCTCCCACGTCGGTGGTGCGGTTTCGTCGGCGGTCAGGCGGTCGACGAGGGCGCGGTATTCGTCCAGCAGCGCACGGATCGCGGGCGCGACGTGCTCGGGGCGGATGTCGGCAAAGCGGGGCAGGCCCGAAAAATCGAGCAGCGGGTTGGGGGCAGCGTTCATGGTCAGGCGAGCGTGTGCCCGGTCAGGCGGAAATATGCTTCGCGGTATTTGTCGGCGGTGTGGGCAATGACATCCGGGGGCAGGTGTGGGCCGGGGGCTTTCTTGTTCCAGATCAGTGTTTCCAGATAATCGCGCACGTATTGCTTGTCGAACGAAGGGGGGCTGATGCCTTCGCGGTATTCGTCGGCGGGCCAAAAACGCGAGGAATCGGGGGTGAGCACTTCGTCGATCAGGTGCAGCTTGCCGGATTCGTCTACGCCGAACTCGAATTTGGTGTCTGCGATGACGATGCCGCGCGTGGCGGCATCGTCGGCGGCTTCGGTGTAGAGGCGGATGGCCGCCGCGCACGCTTCGTCCATGAGCGCCGCGCCGTTTGCGCCGAGCGCCGCAATGCAGCGTTCGCGTGCGATCTCGAAGGAGACGTTTTCGTCGTGTTGCCCCGCTTCAGCCTTGGTGGAGGGGGTGAAGATCGGTTGCGGCAGCTTTGCCGCCTGCCTCAACCCCGGCGGCAGCGCGATGCCGCACACCGTGCCGGTGGCTCGGTAATCCTTCCAGCCGGAGCCGGCCAGGTAGCCGCGCACCACGGCCTCGATGGGCAGGGTCTTGAGGCGCGCGACCACCAGGGCGCGATCACGCACCTGATCGCGTTCTTCCGGCGCGACGACACTTTCCGGGTCGATGCCGGTGAGTTGGTTGGGAATGACGTGGGCGAGGCGTGCGAACCAGAAGCTCGCTGTGGCGGTGAGCACGCGGCCTTTGTCGGGAATCGGGTCGGGCAAGATGACATCGAAGGCCGACAGGCGATCGCTGGTGACGATCAGCAGCTTGTCGTCGCTGACGGCGTAGATGTCGCGCACCTTGCCGCGTCCGACGAGCGGCAGGCTCTTGATGCTGGTTTCAAATAATGGCGTGCTCACGGCTTTTTCTGCGGGTCATGAAGGAGCCGCGCATTATAGGTCCAGGGTTCCTGTCCGGGGGACGAGCTTGAGCGCGACGAGATGCTTGCCGGAGACGAGCGCCTCCAGCGGTTCCGGTTCGTGGCAGTGAAAGCCCTGTGCGTAGTCGATGCCGATGTCGCGCACGGTGGCGAGGATGTCGGCGTTGTGCACGAATTCGGCGACGGTGCTCAGTCCATAGGCGCGCGCCAGCGTGACGATGGCTTTGACCGTGGCGAGGTTGGCGACATCGATGTCGATGTCGCTGATGAATGCGCCGTCGACTTTCAGGAAATCGGCCTGGAAACGCTTGAGATAGGCGAACGAGGACAGGCCGCTGCCGAAATCGTCGAGCGCCACGATCGCGCCGATGCGACGCACGCTTTCAATGAAGCGCAGCGCGGAGCGCAGATTGGCGATGGCGATGCTCTCGGTGATCTCGAAGCACAGCCGTTTCGGATTCACGCCGCTGGCGCGGATCTGGCCGAGGACGAAATCAGGGAAGCGTTCGTCGGACAGGCTTGCACCCGACACGTTGATGCCGAAGCGGTCGATGCCGATCTGGATGTGTTCTTTTTCCCATTGCGAGATTTGCCGGCAGGCGCTTTCGATCACCCAGCGGTCGATATGCGGCATCAGGTTGTAGCGTTCCGCCGCATGGATGATCGCGGCCGGGGTGTCGATGCCGCCGTCGGGCTTTCGCACGCGCAGCAGGATTTCAGCGTGCGAAAGCCGCAGGTTGTCGTCCAGCGACGTGAAGCGCTGGTGATAGAGCACGAAGCTGCCTTGCGCGAGCATTCGGTCGATCTGTGCCACGCTGCGCAGATCTTCGCGTCTCTGGCGGAAATAGTCGTCGTTGGGGTGATAGACCTGAATGCGGTTGCGGCCGAGCTCCTTCGCGCCGAAGCAGGCGGTGTCGGCGGCAATCAGCAGATCCCGGAGCGAGCGGGTGCCGAGCGCGCAGCTGGAGGCCATGCCGATGCTGGCCCCGACGCGGTAGGTTTGGCCTTCCCACTCGAAATGGATGTTGGCGATGTCATCGATGATGCATTGCGCGAGGTCGTGGATGGTCTGTTCGTCGCTCAGCGTGACCACCGCGCCGAATTCGTCGCCGCCGATGCGGGCGACGAAAGTGTTGGTCAGGAGCGATTCGAGCAGATGGGCGACGCGCGTCAGCAGGATGTCCCCGGCAGTGTGGCCGCAGGTGTCGTTGATGGCCTTGAATTGGTCGAGGTCGATGTAGAGCATGGTGACATCGACCACCAGCGGATCGTCGAGCAGGTCGGCGGTGTGTTTCTCGAAAGCGCGGCGGTTGTAGGCATCGGTGAGTGCATCGTGCTGTGCCTGCCATTCGAGCATCGACATCTTGCTGCTCACCGTCAGTGCCATGGTGCTGAAGTACTGGGTGAGGCGGTCGAGTTCGGAGACGCCGATGGTTTTCAGCTGGACGTCGTAATTGCCGGAAGTGATGCGCTCGGCGGCGCGTTCGAGGTCGTGCAATGGCTTGACGATATGGCGGGAAAAGACCAGCAGTAGCGCGCAGGACAGCAGAATTGCCGCCAAAGCAGTGCCGAGGTTGTAGAGCACCAGCTTGTCGTGGGCGGTAGCGAGATAATCGGTCGATAGGCCGTATTGCACCGAGCCGTAACGCTGTCCAAGGTAGGTGATGTCGAAACGCAGATGGCGGATCGAGTCCGCCGTGCCCGGTTCGGGCAGCGGCGCGTCATGCGAAATGCCGATTTCATCCAGGCGTTGCCCATTGGCGTCCATGACCGCGATATAGCTGATGTCACCGGTTCTTTTCAGCGAGTCGACGATCTCATGCAGGGCGGCGTAGTTTTGTTCGGCCAGCGGCGTGACGAAAACCGTCTGGTAGGCAACCTCGATGGAGTCGATGCGTGCATCGACCTGATACTCCAACTGCTCCTTGATCGAATACAAATTGACGGACAACATCAGCGCGACCACCGCGATGCCCATGATTGCACCGCCGCCGACCACACGCGACCGGAAAGAATTCAGGTTGATGGACATTGCGCGATCCGTGGCAAATGATCGAAAAGACAGCGAAACACAGTTCTTCTCCCCGCGATGCGCGGCAAGCCAAGACAGCAAAATACCCGACAATCTTACGACGGTATTTCCTTTCTGACGTTATGGGTATTCGTATATTTACGAAGAAGAATATACACAACAAATATCTTCCAGGCAAGGCAATATTCTGCCTGTCATTGTACCAATATTTTATATTTACATTAAATTGACGAGGATGGAAAAAGCGCGATAAATCCGGCCTTGTTTCCGTCATGCCGCTGTCCGGGCGCATCGCATAATCCCCGAAGCCGCGCGCTGCGAGCGCGCAAAAGTTCGGAGATTCGCGCCATGGACGTCAGACGCTACTTTGCTCCCACCGCCCGCGAAGCCTTGCGTGCCTTGAAAGAGGAACTGGGGGGCGAAGCGATCGTGTTGTCGAACCGGGCCGCCGTGGGGGGCGTGGAAATTCTGGCGCTGCCGCCCGGCGCCATCGACACGGTGCATGCGCCCAAACCTGCCCCCGCCGCCGCTGCCGCCCCCGTCCGTTCGCGTGCGCCCAGGCTCGATGACCGTTACGGCGACGACTTCCATGTCACCCTGTCCAGCCTCGCGGCGGAGGCGGTTCCCCGCCGTCTCGCCGCGCACGCGCCGCGCCGGGAGGAGGCGGGCGCCCCGGCGCCGCATCGCCCCGCGATCCGGCCTTTTTC
This sequence comes from Azoarcus sp., assembly GCA_031268195.1. GTDB lineage: Bacteria > Pseudomonadota > Gammaproteobacteria > Burkholderiales > Rhodocyclaceae > WRNU01. The sequence goes on from JAIRXQ010000043.1 coordinate 61,403, forward strand.
GCCGCCGCGCATCGACGTTGCGGCCGGACGCGAAGTGGAAAAAGCGGCAGAACGGCTCTCCGTCACGCCTGCGACGAGCGCTGGCAACGACGAACGCGTGCGTGTCCTGAGTGAAACCAATGCCCGTTTGATGGACGAGCTCGCGGGCATCCGGGGGGTCATCGAGCGTGGCTTGTCCAACGTGGCATGGAACGAGACGCGGCGCGACGCCCCGGCGCGCGCCGACGCCCTGGGCGAACTGCTCGCCGCCGGCTTCTCGGCTGAAGTCGCGCGCGCGCTGGCCAAGGCGGTGGAAAAAACCGCCACCCCCGCCGCTGCGCGGGAAGCCGCGGGCGTGGCGCTCGGCCGCCGCCTGAGCGTGCGCGCGCCCGATGCCGAAATCATCGACGGCGGCGGCGTTTTCGCGCTCGTCGGCCCCACCGGAGCGGGCAAGACTACGACAGTCGCCAAAATCGCGGCGCGATTCGTGACCCGCCACGGCGCGGGCAATCTGGCATTGATTACCACCGACGGTTACCGCATCGGCGCACAGGAGCAGTTGCGCATCTACGGCCGCATTCTCGGCGTGCCGGTGTTCGCCGTGCGCGATGGCGACGAACTGCGCCAGACCCTGCAAGCGCTGCGCGGCAAGCGGCTGGTGCTGATCGACACCGTTGGCATGAGCCAGCGCGACCGCATGGTGGATGCGCAGGCGACGATGCTCGCCGGCGCGGGCGAGGTGCGCCACCTGCTGCTGCTGAACGCCACTTGCCGGGGCGACACGCTCGATGACGTGGCACGGGCGTTCGGCGGCCCGTCCCTGGCGGGCGGCATTCTCACCAAGGTGGATGAAGCGGCGTCGATCGCGCCCGCGCTCGATGTCGCCGTACGCCGCGAACTCGAACTGTGCTATGTCACCAACGGCCAGCGGGTGCCGGAAGACTTGCTGCTGCCCGAACGCGCATGGCTGTGGCGGCAGGCGTTGCCTGAGCGTGCGCGCGCCTTGCCTTGGCGGCTCGACAGCATGGATACCGGCGCGTTGCTCGCCGCCGCGGGAGTCTGAGATGATCGACGCACGCGAAGACCAGGCCGCCGGATTGCGGCGGCTGTTCCGCCAGAGGCCGCCTACCGTGGTCGCTTTCTACGCCACCGGCGCGCGCCGCGCCCACAACGCGCTCGTGGCCGCGCACCGCATTGCCGGGCAGCGTGAAAAAGTCCTCCTGCTCGACGAAGCAGCGGGCGATGAGGCGTTGGGCGATGCGCTCGGACTCGCGCCCGGTCCCGATTTGCTGCAAATGCTCGACGGCCGCCTGACACTGGCCGAGTTGCTACAGCCTGCACCGGGCCTGTTCGGACGCATTCCCGCCGCCGCCGCCGCGCTGGCGCTGCCGCTCCTGGACGATGCCCGCCGCGCCTGCCTGATCGAAGCGATACGCGTATTGCATCGGCATGCCGGTTTCGTGCTGATCCATGCCGGGCAGGATTCGGCCGAAGATCCGTCGCCCTTCGTGCTCGCCGCGCCGCAACGCCTGCTGGTGGCCGAGGCCAGCGCCATCGGCGCCACCGAAGCGTATCGCATCATCAAGCAGTTGGCCGCGGCTGGAGCGGGATCGCTGCATCTGGCGGTGGCGCGGGCGCACGGAGTGACTGATGCACGGAATTTTTTCACGTCGCTTCAATCGCTGGTGCGGCACCATGTCGGTGTGCCGCTCGTCTGGCTTGGCGAGATAGAGCGCGACGATCTCGCGGCGGGGCTGACCCGCACCCCCTCGTCGTCTGCGGCGCGCGAGGCCGGGGCGCTTTTCCTGCGGCGGCTGGAGGGAATGAACGCGGACGCATGGCGGACGGGCGCGTTTGGATGAGGGCGACGATGCAACGTGCGTATGGCGGCTTGACATCCGGCGCTGGTTACAGGGGCGCGGGCAAAGGACAAGGCTCCATACTCGTCATGTCCGGGCGGGAATGGCCCCGACGCAGGAAATTGCAGGTGGCATGGATGCAGGACGCCGATAACCGACTCGATGTGGATCACCTCGTGGTGGCCTATGCGCCGCTGGTGAAAAGGCTTGCTTATCAGATGATGGCGCGCCTGCCCGCGAGCGTCGAGGTCGAAGACCTGATGCAAAACGGCATGATGGGCCTGCTCGACGCCATCAACCGCTACGAGGAAGGCATGGGCGCGCAGTTCGAGACTTACGCTGTGCAGCGCATTCGCGGCGCGATGATCGACGGCCTGCGTGAAACCGACTGGGCGCCGCGCAGCACCCGGCGCGACATGCGCAAGATCGAAGCCGCGATCAGCGCACTCGAACAGGACAACGGCCGTCCGCCCTCGGAGGGCGAGCTTGCCGTGCATCTCGGCGTGACGCTGCCCGAATACCAGCAGATGTTGCAGGATGCACGCGGCCATCAACTCGTCTATTTCGAGGATTTCAACACCGAGGACGGAGGGGATTTCCTCGAACGTCATCTCGGCCAGCCCGAAGCCAATCCGCTCGAATTGCTCGAAGATGCCGATACCCGCACCCGTCTCGTCCAGGCCATCGGAGAGCTGCCCGAACGCGAAAAAATGGTGATGGCGCTTTATTACGACGAAGATCTCAACTTGCGCGAAATCGGGGAAGTGATGGGCGTGACCGAATCGCGCGTCAGCCAGTTGCACAGTCAAGCCGTGGCCCGCCTGCGTTCGCAGATGCTCGGCGCGCTCAAGGACAAGGCGCGTTCCGGTGGTGCGCGCCGCGGCCGTCCGTCGGGTAGCGCTCCGGACGGGCGCTGACGGGCGACGGACAAAGGCGGCATGGACAAGATCAGCATTTTCGGCTTGGCGCTGGCGCTGGCCGCCATTTTTGGCGGGCAAGTGCTGGAAGGCGGTCACATCTCCTCGCTGTTGCAGCCGACGGCGTTCCTGATCGTGGTCGGCGGCACTTGCGGCGCGGTGCTGCTGCAAAGTTCGGTGCACATCTTTGTCGACGGCGTGCGTATGGCGAGATGGGTGCTTGCGCCGCCGCGCACCGATCCCGAACGCCTGATCTCGCTCATCGCAAGCTGGAGTCTCATCGCGCGCCGCGATGGATTGCTCGTGCTCGAACGCCACATCGGCGAGGTGCGCGATCCCTTCATGCAACGCGGTCTGCAAATGCTCGTCGACGGCATCGACCCCCTCGTGTTGCGCGAGACGCTGGAAATCGAAATCGACGCATGGGCCACAAGGCTGCGCCAGTGCGCGCGCATCTGGGAGTCCGCGGGCGGCTATTCACCCACCATCGGCATTCTCGGCGCAGTGCTTGGGTTGATTCACGTCATGGAAAATCTTTCCGATCCCACCAAACTTGGCGCGGGCATCGCGGTGGCGTTCGTCGCCACCGTCTACGGCGTGGGGTTGGCCAATCTCGTGCTGCTGCCGATTGCCAAAAAGCTGCTCGCCATCGTCGGTACGCTTGCCGGGCAGCGTGAAATGTACGTCGACGGGCTGATGGGCATCGCCAACGGCGACAACCCGCGCATCATCGAGAGCCGGATGCGGGGCTACGTCCACTAGGAGCCATCGTCATGGCGCGGCGACGCAGACCCCACGATACGGAACACGACAATCTCGAACGCTGGCTGGTTTCCTACGCCGATTTCATCACGCTGCTGTTCGCCTTTTTCGTGGTCATGTATTCGCTGAGCTCGATCAACGAAGGCAAGTACCGTGTGCTCTCCAATTCCCTGGTGCAAGCGTTTCGCAGCGTCAACGTCAACGTTGAAGGCGAGCAGATCGCGGTGCCGCCGGTGGTCATCAGCCCCGTCACGCCGCGCCTTGCCGCGCCGCGCGACAAACAGGCGGATGCCAGACGCCAGCAGACCGCGCAACGCATGCGCAACATGGCCGATGCCATCCGCCGCGTCTTGCGGCCCTTGACCGAGAACGGGCAGGTCAACGTGAGCGAAGGCGCCTTCGGCGTCACTGTGGAAATCAACGCCAGCGTGCTTTTCGCCCCCGGCGAAGCCGTGCTTGGCCCCGACGCGGTTGCAGCCCTGCGCGCCGTCGCGGGCGTGCTCGCGGATACCGAATTCCCGGCCAAGGTCGAAGGTCACACCGACAACATGCCGATCCGCAACTACCGTTTCCCGTCCAACTGGGAGCTGTCGGCAGTGCGCGCTTCCTCGGTGGTGCGTCTTTTCATCGAAAGCGGTGTCTCCCCGCAACGTCTCACCGCCGCCGGTTACGCCGACCAGCGCCCGGTGGCGGATAACGGCACCGAAACGGGCAGGGCGCGCAACCGCCGCGTAGCGATCATGATCGAATCCCACCAGCCCGAACCGCAGGCGTCCGCCGAACTCGAATCCGAACCCGTCCCCGAACCGCAGCCCGAAGAACCCGCCACTATCGCGCCGGGCGATCCGATCCAGTCCATCTTGCCCGCTCCCCCGCCCCCGGCGTTCGATGAGATCGAAATTCAGTGAGGGAGCGGGGGCGGGGGGGCCGCGCCGTCATTTTTGCGGATCGTAGAGTTTTTCCTTGATGAACAGCGCGGGAAGCAGGCCGCACAGAAAATACGCGCCGCCCATGACGAGGAAGCCCGTGCCAATGGAGCCTTTGTCGGCCAGGAAACCGATGGTGTAGGGCGCGGCGGCGGCCATGACCCGCCCCACGTTGTACGCGCCGCCGACGGCGGTGCCGCGAATCCGGGTTTCGAAGCTCTCGGTCATGTAAGTTGCGTTGACGCCGTAGGGAATGCCATATACGAAGCCGAAGGCTGTCATCAGGAAGATGATGTTTTCCGGTGTGTGATAGAACACGATCAGCGGCAGGAACACGGCGGCGGCGATGGCGCCGAAGGCATAGACGGGACGCCGCCCGATTTTGTCGGCAACCCAACCGGCGATGATCTTGCCGAGAATCATGGCGGCATAGGTGCCGACCATGTAATCGGTCATTTTCTTGAAGTTCATGCCCATCTCTTTTTCGAGATAGGACGGCATCCAGTTTCCGACGCCGTAATAGCCGAATTGCAGGAAACCTGCCGTCAGGCACCACAGGATGAACATGTTGCGGATCGCCGGATTGCCGAAAATGGTTTTGTAGGCGCTTTCCGCCTGCTCGGCGGCCTGCTGGGCGGCGCCAGCCGCTTTTGCCGCCAGACGCCTGGCGTTGGCTTCCATCCACGAATGCGGTTCCGGCACCATCCAGTGCATCAGAAGCGTGAGCACCACCGGGATCAGCGCGATGTAGAACAGCCAGCGCCAGCCGTACTCCGGATGCGGGATGATGATCCCCGCCAGGATGGTGGCCAGCAGGTATCCCACCGACCATCCCGCCTGCAAGGTGCC
>JAIRXQ010000076.1 GCA_031268195.1 Azoarcus sp.
TCAAGCCTCGCTTGCCAGACAGCACTTCGTACACGCGGTTGGGCGGGCCGATGTAAGGTTTCATGTCGGCCACAGACAGCCCTTGTTGATCCATGCGGAACTTGATGGCTTCGATGGGGGTGGGTGGGTCAATGGGGTAATGCTGGCGCTCATAGGCTTCGATCAGCGTAGCCAGTAGTTCAAAGCGGTCGCCTTCCGGCGTACCCGGCAAGGGTTCTGTGGGCAGATCGAAGAACGGTTCGATCTCGGCCAGGGCCGCGTCGTAGTCTTCCTCGGTGCGAATGGGCTTGATGTTCATGCTTTTCTTCCTGCTTCCACAGTTTGTGCGTTTATGCGGTCATAGTCTTCGTGAGACCCTACGAACTTGACGTACAGAATGCCCGCAACGAATGCAACGGCGACGATCAGGCGGTAGTCGTTGCCTTTGATGTTGAAGACAACCCTGTTCCCTTTCAGGATGCTGGCGCTTCGATACTGGGCCTTGATGTCTGCGGGCTGTTTCCATTGCGCGCCGCGCACTTCATCAAGCCATGACCGGAGCGGCAATTCTGCATCGGGATGCTCCTCCCAAAACTGGCGCAGGGTTCTGACGACTATGACTCGCATGCTTCAGCATAGTCCCATTTTGGTACTGCTGCAAAGTCGGAACATGTATTGATTTATCCGTTGACCTTCAACCGTCACTGCGGGCAGGTCGGCAAGCAGGACGGGATACGTCGCATCGACCGGAGCGGGTGTGACCGCATCGCCAAAGCCGATGTCGATCTGTGTTTTGCAACGTGCCTTGGCGAGATCGCCGCCGATGAGAACCCGCGCCCCGCCGTATCCGGCCTCTTTGCGAATTTCTTCCGCTACGACCGAGTCCGGGTCGAACACGATGCCATCGTCCACAGAGATGCTGGCAATGTCCCGGAAGTTTCGGGTTACGGATGCCAGATCGCTGCCCTTCAGGCAGGCTGACCGCAAGGGAAGCTGATGGCGTTGCGGGTAAAGGAATGTGGAAAAAGCGAATGCCGTCCTGTAATGGAGCGGATAGGGTTGAGCCGCAAGACGACATCATCCCACGCGAAAGCGGGCAGACTGGGCTTGCTGCGCAGAAGCGGACGGCCCCAAGCGTATTGAAGCCGCTTTCGGGAATGTGGGGGGAATGTGGGGGGAATGTGGGAGGTGGGCGCGGCCATTCAGGCTTTTCAAAAGCCGCGCCGACACGCAAAGCGCGGCCTTTCCTGCCGCCCCCCTGCTTCCTCATGACGAGCGCGCGACGATTTCGGCCATCGTTTCCGGCCATCGCTCCGCGCGTTCTTTTCCTTACAGCCCTTCCGTCTCCGAGCGACGCGGCGGGAGCCGGGTTTCCACGCTGTAGCGCTCACGCAGGGCTGCGAGGAAAGCGTCCATGTCGCTGCGGCTCAGGAGATTGTCGAACTGGGTTTTCAGCATGGCCAGACGCGGGTCGTCGTCCTTGAATTCGGGGTGTTCGACCGCATCGATCTGGAAGATGGCATAGCCTTCGTCGGGCAGTTCGGCGGCGACGCGCACCGGCAGCTTCGTCACCGGCGCCGCGAACACGGCGCGCACGGCTTCGGGCGACAGGTCCGGCTTGTCGCGTTGGTAGGTGCGCGCCACGCTCCATTCACCGGCGAGTGATTCGCCTTTGTCGAGCGCCGCCAGCGCTGCTTCGCTTTTCTCTCGCGCCTGTTTCATGGCTTCCTCGCGGCGCAGGCGGGCTTCGATCTGGCCACGTACGTCGTCGAGCGGCAGGCGGCGCGCGGTTTCGTGCGCCGCTACTCTGGCCGCCACCAGGGTATTTGGCCCGACCGTGATCGCCCGTGTATTGCGGCGTTCCGCCCCGACGACATCGTTGGTGAATAGGGCTGCAACCAGTTCCGGGTTCTGGAATTCGCCCACGGCCTCGGCGTTGCGCTCGATCCAGCCGCCGTCACGGATTTCGAGTTTGAAGGTGCTGGCCGCCGAGTCGAGCGTGTCGGTATAGACCTGATCGGAGAATTTTTCGGCGTTTTCGGCGAACACCCGCACCGCCGCCTGCTTGCGCAAGCCTTCCGCGATCTCGCCGCGTACTTCCTCGTACGGGCGCTTGTCGCCTCCGGCGCGGATGTCCGTCACTTGGACGATATGGAAACCGTAGCCGGTGCGCACCGGATTGCTGATTTCGTCTTTTTTCTGCCCGAAGGCGGCTTGCACGAACGCTTCGTCCATTCCCGCGTCGCGGCGCAGATAGCCGAGATCGCCGCCGTTCGCGCTTGTGCCCGGATCACGCGATTTTTCGCGGGCAATTTCAGCAAAGCGGGCGGGTTTTTTGTGCAGTTCGGCCACGATGTCCTCGGCGCGCTGCTTCGCCGCCGCGACCGCGGCAGCGTCGGCGTCGGTGGCGAGATCGATCAGGATGTGGCTGATCCGGCGTTCTTCGGGGCGTGTGTAGTCGCTCCCCCCGTAGATTCTGCGAACTTCGTCTTCGGAGATTTCAATGTCATTCCCCATATTGTCCGCATCAAACACTACGTAATCGACCTTGACCCGCTCCGGACGCTCGTAGCTGGCCTGGTTGAGGTCGTAATACTGCCGGATCGCATCGTCTCCGATCTTGATCGCGGCTAGCAGCGGTGCGATCGGGAAACGCATTTCGCGCACCGAGCGCTCTTCGAGCCGGGCGCGCAGCAGCCGTTGCGCGGAGGCGTCTGCCACGAAGGATTCAAAAAACGGCGACAGCAATTGCTGCACGCGCATGCTCTGCGCGAATTCCGACTCGAAGGCCGGTTGCTGGCGCAGGTAGTTCCGATACAGTTCGTCGGAGAATCTGCCGTCGATCTGAAAGCCTTCGATCTCCGCGATTCTTTGCCGGAGCTGATCTGTGCTCACGGTCAGGTTCGCCTCGCTGGCATAGAGCGCCAGCATGCGGCGCACGACCAGTTGCTCAAGCACGCTCTGGCGCAATTTGTCGGATTCGAGTACCGCCTGGGTCGCCACCGCGCCGAGCGTTTTGCGCAGGTTGTCCTGTTCCTCGCTCAACGCGCGCTCGAATTCGTTCTGATAAATGGCCGTGCGCCCGACCTTGGCGACTTCCGTGCCGGACGGTCCCCTGTCATCGAAATAATGCTCGATTCCAAACAAGGCGAAGGGCACGATGAGAATGGCCAGAATGACCTGCGCGATCCGTTTGTTACTGCGAATGGCATCGAACATCTCGGTTTCCGTATCAAGCGATAAAGCGCGGCAGTTTACCGCATCCTTAAAACCCGTGCTTGCGGCGCAATCCGCGGCGATGCTATCGTGCAACGGCTGAGGCGGGGCGAAAAGCCTCGCCTTTTTTGTTCCTTTTTTGCGAAGTCCTCTGCCATGAACGATACCGACTTCCCCGTGCTGCACACTCCGCTCTACGATGCCCATGTCGCCGCGGGCGCGCGCATGGTTGCTTTCGCCGGCTGGCGCATGCCGGTCAATTACGGCTCGCAGATCGAGGAGCACCACGCCGTGCGCCGCGATGCTGGCATGTTCGATGTCTCGCACATGCTGGCGCTCGATCTCGAAGGGCTCGATGCCACGCGATGGCTGCGCGTCCTGCTGGCCAACGACGTGGCGCGGCTGGCCCGCGCCAATGTGCCCGGCAAGGCGCTCTACTCCTGCATGTTGAACGGCAAGGGCGGCGTGATCGACGATCTCATCGTCTACCGCCTGGGCGACGCACATTACCGCATCGTCATCAACGCGGGCACTGCCATCAAGGATGTGGCGTGGATGCGCCCGCACATCGCCACCTGCAAGACCAATGTCGTCCTGAACGAGCGGCGCGACCTCGCCATGATCGCGGTGCAGGGCCCGAATGCGCGCGAAAAGACGTGGAAGGCGCTGCCACAGCTGAAAGAAGTCTCGGAGGGCCTCACCGTGTTCTCCGGCGCGCAGATCGGAGATTGCTTCGTCGGGCGCACCGGCTACACCGGCGAGGACGGCTTCGAGCTGACCTTGCCCGCCGAACGCGCCACCGCAACCTGGAACGCGCTCGTCGCCGCCGGCGTGAAGCCCTGCGGTCTGGGCGCGCGCGACACCTTGCGGCTGGAAGCGGGGATGAACCTCTACGGGCAGGACATGGACGAGGAGAGCTCGCCGCTCGACACCGGGCTTGCGTGGACGGTCGATTTCAGTGACCCGGCGCGCAGCTTTACCGGCCGCGTCATGCTCGAAGCGCATCCGGCCAGACAGACGGTGCTCGGCCTCGTGCTGGACGATCGCGGTGTGCTGCGCTCCCACATGCCGGTGTTTGCGGCCTCCGGCGAAGGCGTCATCACCAGCGGCAGCTTTTCACCGACGCTGGGAAAATCCATCGCTTTCGCACGCTTGCCGCTCGACACCGGCGCAGGCGAACGCGTCGAAGTCGATGTGCGCGGCAAGCGCCTTGCGGCGCATACGGTCAAACTGCCTTTCGTCCGTCATGGCAAGGCGCTGGTCTGAACGTATTTTTCCAGCCATCCGCATTCTTTTTTCCCTATTCACATCCACCGCACGGAGGTTCTCATGAGCAACGTTCCCGCCGACCTGAAATACACCGCTTCCCACGAATGGGTGCGCTATGCGCCGGACGGCACCGCCACGGTCGGCGTCACCGATCACGCACAGGAAGCCCTGGGCGACATCGTTTTTCTCGAACTGCCGGAACCCGGGCGCTCACTTGTGGCCGAGGAGAGCTGCGGCGTGATCGAATCGGTGAAAGCGGCCTCCGACATCTACTCCCCGCTCGCGGGCGAAGTGCTCGAAGTCAATTCGGCCGTGCTCAAAGCGCCGGAGCGCGTCAACGCCGATGCTTACGCCACGTGGCTGTTCAAGGTGCGCCCTGCCGGTGAGGCCCCGGCGCTGCTCGATGCGGCCGCCTATCAAGCCGCCATCGACGAGGAATGAGCCATCATGAGCACGCTGGCCGATCTTTTTGCATACGATGATTTCGCGCCGCGTCATCTCGGCTGCGCCGCGGAGGAAATCGCCCGCATCTGTGCGGCCATCGGCGTGGCGGACGTCGATGCGCTGATCGCGCAAACGGTGCCGCAGGCCATTCGCCTGCCCGCGCCGCTGCCGCTCGAACCACCCCTGGATGAGCGGCGCGCGCTGGAACGCCTGCGCGCCGTCGCCGCGCAGAACAAGCCGCGCAAGGCGTTGATCGGCCTCGGCTATTACGGCACGCATACGCCCGCCGTCATCCAGCGCAACGTGCTGGAAAACCCCGCGTGGTACACGGCCTACACGCCTTATCAGGCCGAAATCGCCCAAGGGCGGCTGGAGGCGCTGCTCACTTTCCAGCAGCTGATCGTCGATCTCACCGGCCTGGATGTTGCCAATGCGTCGCTGCTCGACGAAGCCACCGCCGCCGCCGAAGCGATGACGATGGCGCGCCGCGTGTCGAAATCGGCCGCCAACGCCTTTTTCGTCGACGAAGGCTGCCTGCCGCAAACGCTCGACGTGCTGCGCACGCGGGCGCAAGGCTTCGGCTATGAGATCGTCACCGGCAAAACGGCGGACAGCGCAAATGTCGATGTGTTCGGCGCACTGCTGCAATACCCGGACGCCACGGGCGAAGTGAAGGATCTCGCGCCCGCCATCGCCGCGCTGAAAGCGAAAGGCGCAGTGGTCGCGCTCGCCGCCGAGCCGCTGGCGCTGGTGCTACTCAAAAGCCCCGGTGCGCTCGGCGCCGACATCGCCCTCGGTTCCACGCAACGCTTCGGCATTCCAATGGGCTTCGGCGGCCCGCACGCCGCCTACTTCGCCACCCGCAGCGCGCATGTGCGCGCCATGCCGGGGCGGATCATCGGCGTCTCGAAGGACGCACGCGGCAAACGCGCGCTGCGCATGGCGCTGCAAACGCGCGAACAGCACATCCGGCGTGAAAAGGCGAATTCCAACATCTGCACGTCACAGGTGCTGCTCGCCAACATGGCCGCGTTCTACGCCGTCTGGCACGGCCCGAAGGGGCTGCGCGCCATTGCCGAACGCATCCATCGCCTCGCCGCCATCCTCACGCTGGCGTTGCGCGCCTCCGGGCGCATCGTGAAGGAACGCGCCTTCTTCGACACCGTGGAAGTCTCCTTCGCCAACGCCAGCCTCGCGGACATCGCCTTCAACGCGGCGGCGGACGCGGGCTATGACCTGCGCCGCATCGATGCCGCCACGCTCGGCGTCGCGCTGGACGAAACCACCACGCGCGACGATCTCATCGCCGTCATTCGCGCCTTTGGCGCGTTCATCAATGATGCCGAACTCGATGCGCTCGACGCCACGGCCGCGGCCACCGCGTTCATTCCCGCCGCGCTCATGCGCGATGACGCCATCCTCGCGCATCCGGTGTTCGGCTCGCACCACACCGAGCATGCGATGCTGCGCTACCTGAAGCGCCTGCAAAACAAGGATCTCTCGCTCGATCAGTCGATGATCCCGCTCGGCTCCTGCACGATGAAGCTCAATCCGGCGGCGGCGATGATGCCGATCACCTGGCCGGCATTCGCCGGAGCGCACCCGTTCGCGCCCGCCGCGGAAGTCTCAGGCACGCTGGAGATGATCGAAGATCTGGCGAAGTGGCTGTGCGCCATCACCGGCTTTGCCGCCCTCTGCATGCAGCCGAACTCCGGCGCGCAGGGCGAATACGCGGGGCTGGTGACCATCGCCCGCTACCACGCCGCGCGTGGCGAGGCCCATCGCCGCATCTGCCTGATTCCGCAATCGGCGCACGGCACCAATCCGGCCTCGGCGCAGATGGCGGGCATGCAAGTGGTGACGCTCGCCTGCGACGCCAATGGCAACGTCGATGTCGACGCGCTCAAGGCAAAGGCCCGCGAGCACGCCTCCGAGCTCGCCGCGCTGATGATTACCTACCCCTCGACACATGGCGTGTTCGAGGCGGCCATCCGCGACATCTGCGCCATCGTGCACGAGCATGGCGGGCAGGTTTACATGGACGGCGCGAACCTCAACGCGCAAGTCAGCCTCACGGCGCCCGGCTTCATTGGCGCGGATGTCTCGCACATGAACTTGCACAAGACCTTCGCCATCCCGCACGGCGGCGGCGGCCCCGGCATGGGGCCGATCGGTCTGGCCGCGCACCTCGCGCCCTTTGCGCCCGATCACGTTTTCATGCCGGGCAACGAAGCGCGTCCCAACAAGGGACAAGGCGCGGTCGCCGCCGCGCCGTTCGGCTCCGCCAGCGTCCTGCCGATCTCGTGGATGTACATCGCCATGATGGGCGCGGCGGGCTTGAAACGCGCGTCCGAACTCGCCATCCTCAATGCCAACTACCTCGCGCACCGGCTAAAGCCGCACTATCCTGTGCTCTACACCGGCGCAAACGGCCGCGTGGCGCACGAGTGCATTTTCGACATCCGCCCGCTCAAGGCCGCCACGGGCATCAGCGAAACCGACATCGCCAAGCGCCTGATGGATTACGGTTTCCACGCCCCCACGGTGTCCTTCCCGGTTGCGGGCACGCTGATGGTCGAACCCACGGAATCCGAGCCGCTGGCCGAGCTTGAGCGTTTCGTCGAAGCCATGAGCGCCATCCGCGCCGAAATCGCCAAAATCGAACGCGGCGAATGGGATGCGACCGACAACCCGCTCAAGAACGCGCCCCACACCCAGGCCGAGCTCGCGGGCGACTGGACACACCCCTACAGCCGCGAGGAAGCGGCTTTCCCCGTGCCGGGCATCGCGGAAAACAAATTCTGGCCCACCGTCAACCGCATCGACGATGTATGGGGGGATCGGAATCCGTGCTTTACGCTTTGACGGCGTGAGAAAGGAGAGGAAGGCACTATCTGGCCTCCCTCTTGAAGAATTCGACACGGAATGGGGGGTCGTTGGCACGGAGTGCCGCTCCTGATTTCCCGATAGCCCGTCCTGCCGTTCGGCGCTGGCGGCCCCCCCCCAATACGCGGCCCATCGAAACTGGGCGCCTGAGCCGGGCATAATTCGGCATTCTCCGCAATGACCGAAATCTTCATGTCCGAAGCCGCCCCCCGATCCCGCCGTTTGCCCCGCCGTTTGTTCTGGGCAACGCTCGTCCTTGTCCACCTCGCCGGAGCCGCCGCGCTGTTTTGCTGGCTCGACGCCGCAAGCCGCCCCGTGCCGATGCACGATCTGCAACTGGCCGCGGGCGAGAAGTTGCGTTGCGTCTCCTACGCGCCGTTTCATCGTCCGGGGCAAACGCCGTTCGACAAGGACCAGGTGATTCCGCGCGAACAAATCGCCGCCGATCTCGCCGCACTTGCCATGATCACCGACTGCGTGCGGCTCTACGCCATCGACAACGGCCTGGATCAGACGCCTGCCATTGCCCGCGCGTTGGGGCTCAAGATGCTGCTCGGGGCGTGGATCGGCTATGAGCGCGAGAAGAACGCGGTTCAGTTGGAACGCGCCATCGCGCTCGCCAACGAATACCCGGACGTGGTGCGAATGCTCATCGTCGGCAACGAGGTGTTGTTGCGCCAGGAGCGCACCGCCGGGGAGTTGCGGGCGCTGCTGGCGCAGGCGCGCGCGAAATTGAATCCTGCCATACCGCTTACTTATGCCGATGTGTGGGAGTTTTGGCTGAAGAACGCGGCGCTGGCCAGCGCGGTGGATGTCGTCACGGTGCATATCCTGCCGTTCTGGGAGGACGAGCCGGTCGATATTGCAGTCGCGCTCGCGCACGTCGCGCAGACGCGCGCCAAGGTCGCGGCGATTTTTGCGGGCAAGCCAATTCTGATCGGCGAAACCGGCTGGCCGAGCGCGGGATTGCAACGCGAGGCATCGAAGCCTTCGCGCGTCAATCAGGCGCGCTATGTGCGCGAGTTCGTGCATCGGGCGCACGCCGAGGGTTGGGACTACAACTTGATCGAGGCCATCGATCAGCCGTGGAAACGCGGGCTGGAAGGCACGGTGGGCGGTTATTGGGGCATGCTGGATGCAGCGAATCTGCAAGCAAAATTCCCGCTCGCGGGGGCGGTGGCCGAACGCGATGGCATCACGACACCGCTCGTCGCGGCGGGCGGCGGCGCGCTCCTCGCCCTGCTGCTCGCGCTGGCCGGACACGCCCCGGCCCGCCACTCGCCGCTGCGGCTGCTTGCCGTGACGCTCGTGGGCGCCACGAGCGGCGCAATCGCAGCATTGCACGCCGAACACGCCTGGCTCGCCTACACGAGCTTCACCGACTGGGGCGCGCTCGGGGTGGTAGCGCTCTCCGCCGTGCTCGTTGCCGCCGCGCTCGCGCGTTGGGACGGTGCGACGCTCGTCTGCGCCGATGTCGCCTGGCAACGCATGCGGGAGAAAAAATGGCGGGCCGATGCGGGCGAGCTGCTGGCGGCGCTGCGCGGCTTCATCCTGTTTGCCGCCGCGGTCGCAGCACTGCTGCTGCTCATCACTTCGCGCTACCGCGATTTTCCGACCCTGCTTTATCTGACCCCGGCGGCGATCTACGGCGTCATCGGCTGGCGCGGCGGCTTTTGCCGCGCGGAGCGGATCTGCGCCGCCATCGTCGTGATATGTGTCATCGGACGCTGGCTGCCGGAGCCGGTCAATCCGCAGGCGATCGGCTGGCTATTGACCGGGCTTGCACTTGGCTTGCCCGCGCTCGCCCGAAGGCAGCCCGGGGCACGCAGCACGCTCGGGGCGCAGTTCGGGGCGCAGCAACGTGAATAGGGCGAGCAGTCCACCGACGGCGGCGTAATCGGGGCTGTACAGCACCAGCCCGGCGAAGCCCAAATACCAGCCGACCCACGCGCAACGCCGCCACGAGAACGCGAAGCCGAGGAGGCCGCAAGCGAGCGCCGCCCAACCGATGCGCTGAAAGCGGAAGCTTTCCACCAGCAGCCACGCCGCGCCGCAAAACCAGGGCGAATCGCCCCCTGCCGGGCCACAATCGCGCGGCAAAAGTTGTTTTTCGATCACACCGTAGCGCAGCGCCGCCAACGCCGCCGCCAGCACCACTGCGCCAAGCAACAGGCACGTGAAGGTGCACCGGGCGTTACACGATCTGGTCATTAAATGTCATTACCTGTAGTATCGAAACGAAACGGCACCCCGAAGACGCCTTGTTGGAAACCCAAACAGGACACGCCCGCGTCATTTAACATAAAATCATGCTTATGCACGCCTTTCCCTTTCGCCATCGGCAAGTCCGCAAACGCACGGGAATTCTGACACATTCCGCCATGCCGTCCCACATCGCGTTCCAGTCTCGTATCGCGCCCCACATCGCCGCGCGCCTCCGCCCTCTGCAATGAAAAACGCCGCTTCGTTCTCCCTGCGTCTGGCCGTGGCTCTGGCCATCGCCCTCGCCATCGCCCTGACGCAATATATGCTGTGGCGTCACTTCAACCTCGGCATCAAATCCGCCGACGTTTCCTTGAGCATCAAGGGCTTTTCCTACAACGGCTACCGGCACGGCGAAAATCCGAACGGCGGGCCGCACCCGAGCGCGCAGGAAATAGATGAAGATTTCGCCCTGCTGCGCACGCGCACCGACAGCATCCGCACCTATGGCATCGTCGATCTGCCCGACATGCTGCCGCTGGCGGGCAAGCACGATTTTCAGGCGACGGCGGGCATCTGGATCGATGACAACGATGAACGCAACCGGCGCGAAATCGAGCAGTTGGTCGAAGCGGCCAATTCGATGCGGCAGCTCGAACGGCTGATCGTCGGCAACGAGTACATCTGGCGCGGCGGCGAGCGGGCCCTGGCGAGAACCATCGCCTATCTCGACGAAATCCGCGGTCGCACGAACAAGCCAGTCTCGACCGCCGAGCAGTGGCACGTCTGGGAGAAATATCCCGAACTGGCCAATCACGTCGATTTCATCACCGTGCACATCTTCCCGTATCACAACGGCGTGCCGATCGATCAGGCGGTCAAGGAGGTGTTCACCCGCTATCACGCAATGGTGAAGCTGTTTCCGGGCAAGAAGGTCGTCATCGGCGAGATCGGCTGGCCGAGCATGGGGCCGCGCCAGGGAGCCGCCGTCGCCTCGCCGAAGAATCAGGCCCGCTTCGTGCGCGCGTTCCTCGCGGATCCCGAGACGCCGACGCTCGACTATTTCTTGATGGAGGCTTTCGATCAGCCCTGGAAAGTCAGCTCCGAAGTCGAAGGCTGGGCCGGGCCGCACTGGGGCATGTACTACGCCGACCGCGACCGCAAGGAGCCCAAGTTCTCGTTCGAAGGCCCGGTGGAAGCCGACCCGTTCTGGCGGGAGAAAGCCATCCCCTCCTCCATTGCCGCCTTCCCGCCCATGTTCCTCGTCGCCTTCCTTCTCATGGGCTGGAGCGTTGGGGGGCGCGTGTTTCTCGCCGTGCTGATCCAGCTTTGCGTCACGACGCTGGTCGTCGGTATCAACGTTCCAGTGGTGTATGACTCATCATTTACGCCACGCGACTGGTACGGGCTGACCGCGATCATCGCCGCCACCTGCCTGACGGTGGCAGTGTTGCTCGCGCACGGCTTCGAGTTCGGCGAAGTGCTGTTCAAGCGTCGCTGGCAACGCCGCTTCATGCCGCTGCCGCCGCATGCGGCGAGCGAACAGCCGTTCGTGTCCATCCATCTGGCCTGTTACAACGAGCCGCCAGAAATGGTGATCGCCACCATCGACTCGCTGGCGGCGCTCGATTACGCCAACTTCGAGGTCCTCATCCTCGATAACAACACGCGCGACGAGCGGCTGTGGCGCCCGCTGGAAAAACGCTGCGCCGAACTGGGGCCGCGCTTTCGCTTCTTCCATCTGATGAACTGGCCCGGTTTCAAGGCCGGGGCGCTCAATTACGGGCTGAAAGTCACGGACCCGCGCGCCGAGGTCGTGGGCGTGGTCGACGCCGATTACGTCGTCGATCCGCGTTGGCTGGCGAGCCTCGTGCCGCACTTCGACAAGGGCGACGTGGCCGTGGTGCAAGCGCCGCAGGCGCACCGCGACTGGGAAGCCCAACCTTTCCGCCGGATGTGCAACTGGGAGTTCGACGGCTTTTTCCGCATCGGCATGCACCACCGCAACGAGCGCAACGCCCTCATCCAGCACGGCACCATGACGCTGGTGCGGCGGCTGGCGCTGGAAGAAGTGGGCGGCTGGTCGGAATGGTGCATCTGCGAGGACACCGAGCTTGGCCTGCGCCTGATCGAAAAAGGTTACGACACGCGCTACGTCGATCACATCTTTGGCCGGGGGCTGACGCCATCGGATTTCGCCGCGATCAAGAGTCAGCGATTCCGCTGGGCGTTCGGCGCCATTCAAATCCTCAAGGCGCATCTGCCGAAGATGCTCGGCAAGAGCACGCTCAACCTCGCGCAGCGCTATCACTTCCTCACCGGCTGGTTCGCCTGGATCGCGGACGCCATGCAGCTGGTGTTCGCCTTCGGCAGCATCTTCTGGACGATCGGCATCCTGCATTATCCGAAAATTTTCAGTCTGCCAATCACCACGCTGGCCTGGCCGATCCTGGGCTTCATGGCGTTCAAGGCCGTACTCGGGCCGGTGCTCTATCGCCGCACGATGGCTTGTCCCTGGCGCGACATCCTCGGCGCGTCGATTCTCTCGGTGGGACTGGCGCACGCCATCGCGCGCGGCGTGTTTGCGGGGCTGTTCAAGAAAAAGGGCGTGTTCGTTGTCACACCGAAGGGCTGGAAAGCCAAAGGCGCATTCGCGTTTTTGGGGCCTATTCGTGAAGAACTCGGCATGCTGATTGCCCTTGTTTTGGCGATCATGGCGCTCGTGTGGACGCGCGGCATGGCAGAACTCTCCAGCGTCGAAGTCATCGCATGGACTGACATCGTTTCGCAAGGCGTCATCGGTGTTCAGGCGCTTGGCGGTGGCACTGAACCGCTCACCTGGACGGAGATCGTTGCCAAAGTCATCACAAAAGGTTTGGCCGACATCGAAACACGCTTGTGGATCGGCATCCTCGCCCTGCAATGCATCCCCTACACGGCGTCGGTTGCCTGCCAGATCGCGACGTACGTGCCGGAACGGCGCGCAGTCGCGCCTTTGTCGAAACCGGAATCGAGGCTACTGGCAGCGCCTTGACGAGTCATTGCCGCAGCAGCTCGATTAGAGCAAAGTCATGAGTAAAGACCGGCTACGTTTCTATCTTTACGCGACGCCTGCTTTACTGGCCGCGGCGCTTGTCGTGGCACTCATTGTGCCGCACGATGAAAATACGGCCCAGCCCGCGCGCGACTTCGGCGGCGCCAATGCCGTCGTGCGGAACGATTTGCACGGGCAGAACATGGCGATCCTGCCCATTCCCGTGGCCGAAGTCAGCAGGCCGCTCTCCGGGCAAGCGCAGCTTGGCGAAAAAATCTTCCACGATCCCAATCTTTCCGCCGACCGGCAGGTCTCCTGCGCCAGCTGCCACATTCTGGCCCACGGCGGCGATGACGGGTTCAAACTCTCGACCGGCGTGGGCGGCGCGATCGGTGATGTCAACGCGCCGACCGTGTTCAATTCGGTCTACGGATTCCGCCAGTTCTGGGACGGACGAGCCGCCGATCTCAACGAACAGGTAAGCGGCCCGCTGACGAATCCCGTTGAAATGGCGAGCAGTTGGGATATCGCCGTTTTGCGCATCAAGGAAAACGCCGCCTACGTGGCGGACTTCGCGCGTGAATACAAAGGTGAAATCAGTGCACGGACGATCAGCGATGCGCTGGTGCGCTTCGAATCGACGCTGCTCACACCCAACGCGCCTTTCGACCGTCACCTCAACGGCGATGACAGCGCCATCAACGAAGACATCAGGGAAGGCTACCGCCGCTTCACCGAATACGGCTGCATCAGCTGTCATCAGGGCATCAACGTCGGCGGCAACTTCTTCCAGAAATTCGGGGTCGTGGGCGATTACTTCGCGGACCGCGGCAATTCCACCAAGGCCGATCTGGGACGCTTCAACGTCACCGGCGATGAGGCGGACCGTAACGTGTTCAAGGTTCCCACCTTGCGCAACATCGCCGTCACCGCGCCCTACTTCCACGACGGCAGCGCCGAGACGCTCGATGCGGCGGTGACGATCATGGGCCGCTATCAGTTGGGGCGCGATCTCTCCGCCGAAGATCGCCGCTACATCATCGCCTTTCTCGAAAGCCTGACCGGGGAATATCGCGGAGAACGCTTGCAGCCATGAGCCAAGACATCCGCAGCACCACAACGGATGAACCTGTCGGCGAGACGCCGGCGCCCGCACCAGCCCTTCCCTTCCTGGGGGGCATCTGGCGTGTGCTGTTCATGGCTGTGGTCGCCACGGCCACGTTGGTGTGGCTGTTCGGTGGCGCGGATGCGGTATCGATCGATGCGCACCAAGCCTATTCGCGCACATTGCGCGACATCCGCGAAGCCGATGCCCGGCTTTACGCCAACGTGCTGGCGACGCGTTTCGGACTCAACAAAAATTACGACGCCATCTCGCGGAGCATCAAAAACATCGATGTGCTCGTTCAACAGCTCGGACATCCCCCCGCTTTCCTGATGAAGGACGACGACACACGCATCCGGGCGAAGATCGAGGCGCTTGCCGCACTGGAAAAACACAAGAACCAGATCATCGAAACGTTCGTGCGCGAAAACGCGGTGCTGCGCAACTCGACACGCTATTTCCCCGGTGCGGCGAAGCGCACCACCGAAGCGATCGGCAATTCGCCCCTGGCCCACGAAGTCAGAACCCTGGCCAATGAAGTCATGACCCACATGGTCTGGGACGACGAGGAACTGGCGCAGCGCATCGAAAACCACATTGCCGCGCTCACGGCCGCGAACGACAAAACGCCGCACCGCGCCGCCCAGTCCGTCAAAAATACGCTCGACCACGCCAAGATCATGACACGCTACAAAACGACGGTCGACGCGAAATTGCGCGAGATCTCGGGCGCCGCCACCGATGCCGCGAGCGAGCAGCTTTCCCAGATCTACAACGACGCCTATGCACGCGCCTCGGCCCGCGCCCAAATCTATCGCGTGATGCTATTTGTCGCCGCGCTCGTGCTCGCGCTCTACCTGATCCTGATCTTCATCCGTCTCGGCCAGACCACGGAGGCATTGCGGGATTCCAACCGCGACCTCAAACAGCGCATCGACGACCTGCACCGCGCGCACGAAAACCTCAAGCTCTATGGCACCGTGTTTACCAGCGCCGCCGAGGGCATGGTGATCACCGACTCGCAAGCGCGCATCATCGTCGCCAACCCTGCCTTCACAACCATCACCGGCTACGCGCTGGATGAAATCCGCTCACGGCGGCCATCGCTGTTGAGTTCCGGCAAGCACGCGCCAACCTTCTATCAGGATATGTGGAAAGGGCTGGAGCGGCGCGGCAAATGGCAGGGCGAAATCTGGAACCGCCGCCGCAATGGCGAAGTGTTCCCGGAATGGCTGTCGATCACCGCCGTGCGCGACAGCGACAGCAAAGTGACGCATTACATCGGCGTATTCTCCGATGTCACCGAGCGTAAGCGCACCGAGGCGCACATCCAGCACCTTTCGCACCACGACCCGCTCACCAACCTGCCCAACCGCCTGTTGATGCAGGAACGCCTGAACGAAGCCATCACGCAATCGACCCGCATCGGCTGCCATACGGCGGTGCTGTTCCTGAACCTCGACCGCTTCCGCAACATCAACGATACGCTCGGCAGCGAGTTGGGCGACGCCCTGCTCCAGCAAGTCGCGCATCGCGGCCAAAGCCTGCTGCGCGACACCGACACCGTGTCCCGGCTCGGCGGCGACGAATTCGTATTCATCCTGCCGGACGTCAACCAGCCGCAGGACGTGGCCTCCATCGCGCGCAAGCTGCTGGCGAGCGTCGGGCGGCCCTACTTGCTCGGTGAGCACGACATCACCATCACCGCCAGCATCGGCATCGCCATCTCGGAAACCGACGGTGCGACGGCGGCGGAACTGCTGCGCAACGCCGACGCCGCCATGAGTCGCGCCAAGGAGGACGGACGCAACAACTTCCGTTTCTACTCCGCCGACATGAACACCTCCACGCTCGGCGACCTGCTGCTCGAAAACCAGCTGCGCTCCGCCATCGAGCACAACGAACTCGAACTGTTCTACCAGCCCAAGATCTGCGCCAAGAGCGGGCGGTTGCAAAGCGCCGAGGCGCTCCTGCGCTGGCGTCACCCCGAACAGGGACTGCTCCAGCCCGGACGCTTCATCCGTCTGGCCGAAGAATCAGGACTCATCGTGCCCATCGGCGAATGGGTGCTGCGCACCGCCTGCCAGCAACTCCACCATTGGCGCAAAGAAGGGCTGGCGCTGGTGCCGGTCGCGGTCAACCTCTCGGCGCAGCAATTCCAGCAAAACGACCTGCCGCAACTGGTCAAGGACAGCCTCGATATGGCGGAGCTCGAACCCGAACTGCTCGAACTCGAACTGACCGAATCCATGCTGATGCGCAGTGTCGAGCGAACCGTCGACATGCTGCGCCGCCTGCGCAAAATGGGCGTATCGCTGTCGATCGACGACTTCGGCACCGGCTATTCCTCGTTTGCCTATCTCAAGCAATTCGACGTCAACGTGCTCAAAATCGACAAGAGCTTCGTCGATGACATCCATATCGACCGGAATCTGGTCGGCGACATCCACACCGACATTGCCGATACCGACGGCAAAATCGCCATCGCCATCATCGGGCTGGCGCATGCGCTTGGGCTCGAAGTGGTCGCCGAAGGCGTGGAGACAGAGGAACAGCGCGACTTCCTGCTCACACACAACTGCGACATCTTTCAGGGCTACCTGTTCAGCCGCCCGATCCCCGCCGCCGAGTTCGCGCAAAAGCTCTCCGAACTGAAAGAAATCGCACCGGAAAGCTGATCCTTCGGCATGCGCTGGCGCGCTGGTCTACCTCGACGCCTGAAGAACACGCGCGGTGGTCACGCGCGGCACAACCACCCGGCTCGGCCCAATCGAGAAGTAAACGCATAAAATGGAAAAGCAGGAGGACAAACACAACCCGAAATCCGTAAATTGGAGAAACGCATGATCTCAACATGGATAAAAACCATCATCATCCTGCCGTTTAGCGTCCTGTTCGTGATTCCGGCGATACTGCTTTATTGCACGGGCTATCACTGGACGCCGAACCATTGGGCATGGCTCGGCATGGGCGGGATCTTGTCCGCGGGCGGATTTTTCCTCGCCGCCTGGACGATGCGACTTTTTGCCACGCAAGGCCAGGGCACGGCAGCCCCCTGGAATCCACCGAAAAAACTGGTCGTCGCCGGGCCGTATTGCCATGTTCGCAACCCGATGATCAGCAGTGTTCTGGCGATACTGATTGCAGAATCCTTGCTGCTGAATTCAGTATGGATTTTCGGCTGGTTCGTGTCGTTTTTCATCGGCAACACGATCTATTTCCCGCTCTTTGAAGAGAAAGATCTGGAAAAACGCTTTGGTGAATCCTATCTCGAATACAAACGCAACGTCCCTCGCTGGATCCCACGATTTGGCGCATGGCGGGGAGGTCCGAGAGCACAGACAACGTGACGATCGGTGAGGGGTTCTTGACGATGCCACGACGTAATCTGTTGTAAACAAATTGCCATTTGATGACCCGGACAGGCTGACCTTTCTTTCTCTGAGAACGAATATTGCCCTCATGCCCAGTGGTTGTTCAGTAAAATTATGGCTTAGAGCACATTAACAAATAATTGAAAGCGTTCTCCTTGCCGGTGAGTGCTCCGGCGCTGTGCAAGATCCTTAACCTGAAACTGGGGTTGCGGCGAAAAAAAAACGGCGCACGCAGCAGAACAGCACCGTGCGGATGTCGTGGAACGCCGAATGCAATGGCAAGCGAAGCAAAAACTCCTTGATGCGGCCCATCTGGTTTTTCTGGACGAAAGCGGCGTCAATACGGGCATGAGTCGCCGGTATGGTCGCGCGGCCAAGTCTGAGCGGGTAATTGAAGCTGTACCGGACACCCGGTTTCATCGAACGACGATCCTCTCCTCGATCCGGTTGGACGGAACGATGCTCCCGCTTGTCTTCGAGGGGGCGCTCAACGGGGAGCTCTTTCGGGCCTATA
>JAIRXQ010000007.1 GCA_031268195.1 Azoarcus sp.
GTTGTCGGAAGCGAGGTGGCTCCCTATACGATCGTTGCGGGCAATCCGGCGCGACTCATCCGCAAGCGCTTCGATGACGAACTGATTGCGCTGCTCGAAGCATTCAAATGGTGGGACAAGCCGCTCGAGGAGATACAGCGCTTGATACCGCTCCTGAACGACAGCGATATGAGCCGTGTGAAGCAGGCGCTGGAGAAGGCCGCTCCGCAATGAACTCGTTGGACGCCCTGGCCGGCGCCATGCCAGCGCCGCTGGTGTGATCCCGGCCGCGACCACGGCACGATCCGTTCCTTCTCCGAGCGAAATGCTTCTTTGCGCACCGGCCTGCTCAGCCGGGACAGAAAAAACTTGTCTCCGCCAGATTGGGTTGTTTCGGCTTTTTCGTCAGAGGTTTATCTTTTTTCTAGCGGTTCTTCAATCGCCTTGGACATCGAATGCCTTCCGCACGGATTCTTTAATCCATCTGACAAGTTCCTTGTCGAGCGATGCTTCAGTGAAAATGATGACCACACGACGGCCAATTATAATCCATGAAAAGGGCGTGGCTATCTTCGATTTGAAGTGGCCTCTTTGCAGGGCCGCGCGTTTTGTCATAGCTTGCGCTATTTCGTTATTTGGGCACAAAAGAATGTAGTTTGCGATATGCCCTGTCGTTTCCCTGCCTGGCCTCCTGAAGCCCAAATCAATGCCCGGCTCCAATCCACATTTCAACAAAACAGGATCGAGTCGAATAGGCACCAAGCTTTTCATTAAGTCTATATCAATGACAGACTCTCTTGACAGCCGGTTTTCATCTCCACCCAGCAGATCCTCAACAACTGCTGCACGAAGTATTATATTGATGTCGTTTCCGGACATTTGAGAATATTCAGCAAAACAAATCTGCGGCGCCAGGAACAATGTCAGCCACAAACCCCAAAAGAATACCGTCGTTTTTTCGCGAAAAAGAAATGGTTTTTTCATGGTGTCACACCCTCACCACAGTTTTTCCGGCCGGTGGGGGTTCCGCCAACCCATATGTTCACTGTGCGCATTTATTGCTCCGAAGTTGGTACACCACGCAAAAATTCTCACCACACTCGCCCGTGTCGGCTGGCTCTCCCGGGTTTTTATCCATGTCAAACACTCGAAAGCCATATAGCGTCCGGCCTTGATATTCTCTTTGGCGTTTTGAACGCTTGTCAAGACCCACTCAGCGCATCATGACAACGCCCTTGGCGCGGCAACCATCATCTTTCGGGGCGACGAAGCCCCGAAAACGGGTTCATCGCGGCGGCGGCTTTTCCCTGGAGGCCGGCTGACGCGTATTTTCAGTTTCCCGGATCGGCGGGTTTGTCCAACGGAGCCGCGCGCCGCGCCAGCAGCGTCATGAGCACGAGCGCCAGCAGCAGAGCGAAGGTCAAAACGCCCACGAACACATGCCATCCCCAGCGGTAATAAAAAATGCCGGGCACGAAGGTCCCGAGTGTTCCGCCCGCGTAATAAAACGACAGGTACAGCCCGTTGGTGATGCTTTTGCGTTCGCCCGCCAGTTTGTTGATGTAGCCCGCCGCCAGCGAATGCACCATGAACATGCCAAGACAAAAAACGAACATGGAAAAAAACATAACGGCAAATGACTGGACGTGGAATATTTGCAGCCCAGCGATGTAAATCAGCATGCCGGCGATCATCGCCCGCGACGCACTCCCGAAAAAGCGGATGACCCTTGTCACATTGAGCGCCGTCACGATACCGATGACGTAGCCTGTGTACATGAGTCCCGTTTTGCCGCCGCCGGTGGTGGTGTCGATGCTTTTAAGCTCGAACGGCAAGAAATTGAGCAGTCCCTGAAAGACAAAGAACACGCACAGGATGGCGGCGCATATCAGCGCATTGTGCCGGACACGGAGAATGGCCGCGATTTCCCTTCCCGTTGGTTTGCCAAACCCGGATTTGCCATCGTCGCCGATTCTGGAAAGAAAAAAGGATGACGCGACGAGCCCCACACCGATCAACAGGAAAAACAGCCGCCAGCCGAAATATTCTGACGAAAGGCCCGACAGGAATCGCCCCAGAAATCCGCCGATGATCGTGATTCCAACATAATTGCCCAGTGCTTTCTGCATATCAGCGGCAGAGGAAGAAACGGAAACATAGCTGATCAGGGAAGTCAGCGCGGCGGGAATCAGCAGACCCTGCACAGCGCGGATGCCGATCAACGCGCCGTAGGAATCGCTGAATGCGAAAGCGATCTCCAGTATGCCGAGGAGAAAGAGCGACATCCTCAACATCCGCTTTTGCGGGAAATTTTCCAGAATGTAGCCGTAGAGGATCGGCGCCACGCCCAAGGGGAGCATGATGACCGTGGTGAAGATCACAGCCTGGAGATCGCCCAGGGCGAATTGCTCCTTGAACAACGGCTGGATCGGCTGCGCGGCATAGAGCGTAAACAACACCAGGATGGCGCAGGCGTAAATGGAAAACAAACCACGTTTTACTTTCATCCTTGCTTCCTGACGCTCCCTCAGTGACGCTCCCTCGGCCTCAGGCCCAATCATTTACCGCACCAAAAACGGCAAATTCGCTGTGGCAGCCTTGCCGTTCTTGTCACGCACCGTGATGAACAGCCGATAAGCGCCCGGCGCCTCCGGCGCCCGGAAACGCACGCTGCCCGTGTCAGCATGGAGCATTTCGACGTTCATGGTGGGCGGAACAGGTTCGAGGTCGCCGCCGCCCAAAAGTTCGCTGGCTTCTTTTTGCACCTGCCAGCGGGTGACGATGCCCTCGCCGCGTGCGTCGAGGGTGGAGGAAACCTCCGCACCGGGGGCGAACTCGTCGGCGGCGATGCCAATGCCGAGGAGACTCGGCGCAGGATGTTGCGGCGGGCGGCCCCACGCGGTGGCAAGTGCGTCGGTCATCTCGGTGAGGCTGCCGTCGTCGAGCAAGAGGCCATGCCAGGTGCCGGTCTGTTCCTGCTTCGCGCCCCACAGGAAGGGGAAAACGGCGCGGATTTGCGGATCGCGCCTCAGTTCCGCGAACACGCGGCGGAAGTAATCGGCCTTCTGCCGGCTGGTGAGCTCCACCGGTGCACCCCACGGCTTGCGCCCTGCCTGCCATTGCCCGAGCGGGCCGAGTTCGGTGACGAACACGGGCTTCCTGATGCCTACGGCGCGCAGACGTTCGCCAATGCCGAATACTGCGTCCGCGTAGAGATTGATGCCGAGAAAATCGACGTTGGCGCAGCAATTCGCGAGCGGATGCAAGCGTTCGGGGCCACCGTCCGCAACCACCATCATGGTGGGATGCTTCGGGTCGAGCGCCTTGACGATGCCCGCGAGCCGATTCACTTCGCGCCAGGCAGGGAGCGGATCGGGCATTTCGTGTTCGACTTCGTTGCCGAGCACCCAGGCGCGCAAGGCCGGATGCTGGCGGGTGCGGCGCACGAAAGCGACGATGCGCGCCTCCTGTGCCGCCACCGCGCGTTTGTCGGAGAGATCGAAGCCCCGGCGCGGCAAGCCGACATCCAGACTCATGAGCACACCGAGGCCGAGCTTGTCCGCCTCGTCGAGTACCCATGCGTCCTTTTCGCCATAGACGCGCACCACTTTGGCACCGGCCGCGGCGAGTTTTTGCAGCGCGGCGCGCTCGCCCGCGAAAGCCGCGCCCTGCCACGCCGGCTCCAGCGCCGCAAGCGGCGGCGCGGCGAGCAATAACGCCTCCGTCATAAAGATGGCGATAGCGATGGCGCGCGCGCCGCTGAGTGCCGCCCTGACCCCGCCGCAACCGTAGTCCACGTGTACTCCGCGTTTTGTACCGGAGATGGATTATCACCGATTCGGGTCTGCCGCTCTCATGGCCGAAGGCCGCTTTCCAGATTTCGCGCCCTGTCTTTTCTTCGTCAAGCTTCCCGGTCTCGCCACACCCCCAGTTCGGCGAGTTGGCGGCTCGCCGCCTGCGCCCAGCCACGATTGGCGGCGGGGCTGGCGGGGCTGGGATGCAGGATGCGCCCAAGCCGCGCACCGCTCGTCCCCAAAGCAGCGGCGGCGCGGTTTTCGGCCCATGCGCCGACACCGATCACCCATTCGGGTTCGAGCGCCGCCACCAGCACGCGCAGATGCTCGTCGCAGGCAGCGAGCAGGGCAGCCTGCTCCGCCCCTGGCAACTTGTCCGGCGTGAGGTTGCGCCCGTCGATGAAGAACGCGAGCGGGCAGTAATTGGCAACGAAGTGATCGGCGAAGAAAGCTTCCGGCGTGCCGAAACGTTCGCGGAACAAGCCCCACAAGCGGCGGCCGCTCACTTCCGAACGTGTGCAGGCAAAGCCTTCAACCGGGCGCTTGGGGTTGGAATGCACCGGCTGGCCAACCTGGCCTTCGAGACCAAGCCAGCCGCGCACGGCGGCGATTTCGCCAAAGGGTACGCCGGTCTGCACCATGCCAAAAGGCCCCGGATTCATGCCGAGGAACACTACTTTTTTACGCGAACCGCCGAAACGCTGGAGATAGGTTTCGTGCAC
>JAIRXQ010000018.1 GCA_031268195.1 Azoarcus sp.
TCAGTAGCCGCGCGATCCAGCGCATCCAGCGCGGCGGGAGAAAGCCGGGGGCGCTGCGTGTCTCTGATGCGAGGTGCGGCGCAGATGCGGGGCGGTTATTCAAATGGAATGCGGGGGGGTAGACTATCTGGATATCCTGAAAGCATTGTATGTGCTTGTTTCATAAGTCACCCGTCATGTATTAGGGACGTTTGGATAGAGGTGAAAATTGGCTGGCATCGTACTACTTTGGAGATGGGGGGCGCAATGGTTTTTTGTGGGGATGTTGTGTGGGGGCGCTGTATGCGGCCGCGGGATGGGGTTTCTCAAGCGGATGGCACGCCGGTTGGACGTGCTTGTTTTCTAAGACCCATTCATTTTTTCGTCGACATCGCGCACAATTCCGCGTTGCGAACGAATGGGAGGGAAAACGCTATGCGGCGCGTGGTGTTCAATCAAAAAGGCGGGGTCGGCAAATCCACGATCACCTGTAATCTGGCGGCCATCGCGGCGAGCAAGGGTAAGCGCACGCTGGTGGTCGATCTCGACCCGCAGGGCAATTCCACCCAATACTTGCTCGGCGGCAATGACGCCGCGCCGCAAGTCACCTTGGCCGATTTCTACGAGCAAAGCCTCACCTTCCGCCTCGAACCGATGGAAACCATCGATTTCGTCGCCGCCACGCCGTTCAAGAACCTCTCCATATTGCCTTCGCATCCGAGGCTGGAAGAGCTGCAAGGCAAGCTCGAATCCCGTTACAAAATCTACAAGCTGCGCGAGGCATTGGATGAGATCGCCGCCAAATTCGATCAGGTGTTCATCGACACCCCGCCTGCGCTCAATTTCTTCACCCGCTCGGCGCTCATCGCCGCCGATTCCTGCCTGATTCCTTTCGACTGCGACGAGTTCTCGCGCAACGCGCTCTACGCGCTCCTTGCCAATACCGATGAAATCCGCGCCGACCACAATCCCAAACTCAAAGTGGAAGGCATCGTCGTCAATCAGTACCAGCCACGCGCCAACCTGCCGCAAAAGGCAGTGCAAGAGTTGATCGATGAAGGCTTGACGGTGCTGCAACCGTATTTGTCGGCCTCGGTGAAGATCAAGGAATCCCACGAACGCTCGCGCCCCATGATCCAGCTCGACCCGCGCCACAAGCTGACGCAGGAATTCGTGGCGCTCTATGAGGGCCTTGGGGCGCGGAAAAAGAAGGAAAAAGCGGCGGGATGAGGGTTTGGGTACTTTCTGCTTTCGGTTTTGGTCCTTTCGCTGCCCTTCGCCCGAGGCGCTCGTTTCGGGGATAATTCACGCTTTTCGCCCTACCCCTGATTCGAGGCCGCCATGCCGTCGCACACTTTTGCCCAGACTGTTGCCCAAACTGCCGTTTTCACGCCCCTGACCGGCGCGCTGCGCGCTCTTGCCATCGATGCCATCCAGCAGGCCAATTCCGGCCACCCCGGTGCGCCGCTCGGCATGGCGGAAATCGCGGAGGTGCTCTGGCGGCGGCATCTGAAGCACAACCCGGCCGATCCTGCCTGGCCCGACCGCGACCGCTTCGTGCTCTCCAACGGCCACGGCTCGATGCTCATCTACGCCCTGCTCCACCTGACGGGCTACGCGCTTTCCATCGACGACATCAAGCATTTCCGCCAATTCGGTTCGAAAACCGCCGGACATCCGGAGCGCGGACACACGCCGGGGGTGGAAACCACGACTGGACCGCTCGGACAGGGCATCGCCAACGCCGTCGGCTTCGCGCTCGCGGAAAAAGTGCTGGCGGCGGAATTCAACCGTCCCGGCTTCGAGATCGTCGATCACCGCACCTATGCTTTTCTTGGCGACGGCTGCCTGATGGAAGGCGTCAGCCACGAAGCCTGCTCGCTCGCAGGCACGCTCGGCCTGGGCAAGCTCATCGCTTTCTATGACGACAATGGCATTTCCATCGACGGTCATGTCGAAGGCTGGTTCTCGGACGATACCCCGAAGCGTTTCGAGGCTTACGGCTGGCAGGTGATCTCCGACGTGCCCGGCCACGACCCCGACGCCATCGAAGCCGCGCTCAAGGCCGCGCAGGCCGAAACGAAGCGGCCGACGCTCATCTGCTGCAAGACCGTGATCGGCATGGGCTCGCCCAACAAGGCGGGCAGCCACGACTGTCACGGCGCGCCGCTGGGCGCGGACGAAGCGGCGGCGACGAAAAAAGCGATCGGCTGGACGCATCCGCCGTTCGAGATTCCCGCCGCGGTCTATGCCGCGTGGGATGCGCGCCAACAGGGCGCGACGGCGCAAGCCTCCTGGCAAGGGCGCTTCGAGGCTTACCGCGCCGCGCACCCTGAACTCGCCGCCGAATTCGAGCGCCGCCTCATCCGCCGCGAGTTGCCCGCGAACTGGCGCGAACAGGCGGATCGATACATCGCCGCCTGCAAGGAAAAAGCGGAAACCATCGCCACCCGCAAGGCCAGCCAGAACGCCATCGCCGCCCTGCTCCCCAATTTGCCCGAACTCTTCGGCGGCTCGGCGGATCTGGCTTCCTCGAACCTCACCTTCGTCAAAGGCAGCCAGGGCGTCACCGCCCGCGCGGGCGGCAACTATTGTTACTACGGCGTGCGCGAATTCGGCATGACGGCCATCGCCAACGGCATCGCGCTGCACGGCGGGCTCATCCCCTACACCGCCACCTTCCTCGTGTTCTCCGACTACGCCCGCAACGCCATCCGCATGGCCGCGCTGATGCGGCAGCGGCAGATCATGGTCTATACGCACGACTCCATCGGCCTGGGCGAAGACGGTCCCACCCACCAGCCCATCGAGCAGATCCCAAGCCTGCGCCTGATTCCAAATCTCGATGTCTGGCGGCCCTGCGACGCGGTGGAGACGGCTATCGCCTGGACGGCGGGCCTCGAACGACAGGACGGCCCGACGCTCCTGGCCCTCTCGCGCCAGAATCTCCCCGTCGTCACCGCAGCCATCGCCGCCGAATCCATCGCGCGCGGCGGCTATATCCTTGCGGATGCCCCCGACCCACAGCTCGTGCTCATCGCCACCGGCTCCGAGGTCAAGCTCGCGCTGGAGGCCAAGGCTACGCTCGACGACAATGGCATTGCCACCCGCGTCGTCTCGATGCCATCGACCAACGTTTTCGACCGTCAGGACAAGGACTACCGCCTCAACGTCCTCGGCAAACACGTCCGCCGCATCGCCATCGAGGCCGCACAGGGCGATTTCTGGCGCAAGTACGTGGGACTGCACGGAGAGGTGGTGAGCATCGACTGCTTCGGGGCATCGGCGCCGGCGGGAAAGTTGTTCGAGCACTTCGGGTTGACGGTGCAGCACATCGTCGACATCGCGAAGCGCAGCGCCTGACACAGGCAGGCGTCCGCCCGGCAAGTTGCTTTGTCGCGAGGCGCCGTGACGCTAAAGTGTCGAACGTTTGGGTTCTTTACGAAACAAGCGATGCCGGGAGCGTCATATGCGTTGTGAACGCCGGACATCGGAAGGATCTCCATAGATGAGCCCCCCCGCCCGCCCTTTCCTCTGGGGAAGCTGCCGTTTTTCCCTGATCCTGCTGGCCTCGATCATCGCTGGCAGCCTCATCGGGCTGGTTTTCGGGGAGCGAGCCACGGTGCTGCGGCCGTTGGGACAGGTCTTCCTCAATCTCATGTTTACCGTGGTGGTGCCGCTGGTGTTCTCGACCATTGCCAGCGCCGTGAGCAACATGTCGAACATGCGCCGGCTGGGGCGGATACTGGGCTGGATGCTGATCGTTTTCTTTGCGACGGGGGCGATCGCGGCGGTGTGCATTTTGCTGGCGGTGAAGATTTATCCGCCCGCCGAGGGGGTACAGGGTGTGCAACTGGCGCTGAGCGCGGGAGAAGCGCTCAAGGCCACGCCATTGAGCGAGGCGCTCGTCGAAGCGTTTACGGTGACGGATTTCAGCGATCTTTTTTCGCGGCAGAACATGCTGCCGCTCATCGTTTTTTCGGTGCTGTTCGGGTTCTGCGTCAGCGTGACGGGCGGCGCGGAGAACCGCGTCGGGAAACTGCTGGACGATCTTTCGCGCGTCATGATGAAGGCGATAGACATCATCATGCTGTACGCGCCCATCGGACTCGGCGCTTATTTTGCGACGCTGGTGGGCGAATTCGGCGGCGATCTGCTGAAATCCTACGCTCGGGCGCTGGCACTCTATATCCCGCTTTGCATCCTCTATTTTTGCATCGCCTTTCCCTTTTATGCGTGGCTCGCGGGAGGGATGCCCGCCGTGCGGCAATTGCTGCGACACATCTTTCCACCGGCAATCACCTCGCTTGCCACACAAAGTTCCATCGCCACGCTGCCGGTCAATCTCGAAGCCGCCGCGCGCATCGGCGTGCCCAAGGATGTGCGCGATATCGTGTTGCCCATCGGCGCGACCGTTCATATGGAGGGGTCGGTGTTCGCCGCGCTGTTGAAGATCGCCTTTTTGTTCGGCATCTTCGGGCAGGAGTTCAGCGGGCCGGGGCTGTACGTGGCGGCGTTCTTCATTTCCATCATGGCAGGCGTGGTGATGAGCGGTGTGCCGGGCGGCGGTTTGATCGGGGAAATGCTCATCGTCAGCCTGTTCAACTTCCCGCCTGAAGCCTTCCCCATCATCGCCACCATCGGTTTTCTGGTCGATGCGCCCGCCACCTGCATCAACGCCACGGGCGATACGGTCGCCTCCATGCTGGTAGCCCGCTGCGTGGAAGGGCGCGGCTGGCTGGGGCTGCCGGCCTGCGCCGGAATGACGCGTCCAGAACAGGGGCAATAGGCTAGAATCACGCGCTTGACCTTACTCTTTGGAGAAAACGATGCCCATCAAAGTCGCCATCAACGGTTTCGGTCGTATCGGACGCTGTACGTTCCGCGCCATCTATGAGCGGGGTTTGCAAAACGAATTCGACGTGGTGGCGATCAATGGCCCCGGCGATCTCGCCGCCAACGCGCATCTGCTTCGCTACGACACCACACACGGGCGCTTCGGCGTGAGCGTGGAAACCGAAGGCAGCAACACGCTGATCGTCGATGGCAAGCGCATTCACGTTTATGCCACCCGCAATCCGAAGGAAGTCGATTGGACCGCGCACGGCGTCGAACTGGTGCTCGAATGCACGGGCGCTTATACCAGCAAGGGAAAAGCCTCGGCACTGCTGGCGCAGGGCGCAAAGAAAGTGCTGATTTCCGCGCCGGGCGGCGATGATGTGGATGCCACCGTGGTCTATGGCGTCAATGAAAGCGTGCTCACCGCCGCGATGACGGTCGTCTCGAACGCTTCCTGCACCACCAATTGCCTCGCGCCGCTGGCGAAAGTGATTTCGGACAAGGTCGGCATCAAGCAAGGTCTGATGACCACGGTGCATGCCTACACCAACGATCAATTGACGGTCGACGGCATCCACGATGATTTGCGCCGTGCCCGCGCCGCCGCCGCGAACATCATCCCCACCAAGACCGGCGCGGCCAAGGCGGTGGGACTCGTGCTGCCGCAGCTGAAAGGCCGCTTCGACGGCTTCTCGCTACGCGTGCCGACGCTCAACGTCTCGCTGGTGGATTTGACCTTCACCCCGGAGCGCGCCGTCACGAAAGAAGAAATCAACGCGATGATGCTCGAAGCCGCCAATGGGCCACTGAAAGGCATTCTCGCGGTCAACAATGACCCGCTGGTGTCCTCCGACTTCAACCATTCGTCCATTTCCTCGAACTTCGATGCCACGCAAACACGCGTACTCACCGATGCAAACGGCGAGGCGCTGGTGAAGGTGCTGGCGTGGTACGACAACGAGTGGGGTTACTCCTGCCGGATGCTGGATACGGCGAAAGCATGGATCGGGGCCAAATAAACGGGCCGCTGAAGGGCATTCTCGCGGTAAACAAGCAGGAAATTAGCGGCAAGCCTTCAGGCCTGTCGGTCTAACGTGTTTTGGAAGGGGTTTGCATCCCCTCCCAAAACGCTCGCCTGAAACCCCTGCCCTTCAGGCCAGGGCCGGCTCCCATCGCCCTGAAGGGCGGGGTTTCAACCAGAATCAGTTTTACGATGAACCCCGCTGGTGTCCTCCGACTTCACCCCCCCCTATTCCTCGACCTTCGATGCCACGCAGTCAGTATGCATGATAACAAGTCTCATTATTGACTTGACCATGCATCGTCGGCATACTTCGTTCGGCTATCGGCCAGTCGGTTCGTCGGACCAGCAGCGATTCATGTGATGGGAAATAGAAATGCATGAACCATATTTAGCGCTTTATGTTCAAAACAACGCGTTGCGCTTCGAGAAGAAGCTGCCGACAGAGGAGGTGTCTCGCGAAATCTTTGAGGTTCCGCTTTCGCAAGTGATTTCTGAGCCACTCGATGAGGCTGGAAGACGGTTAGGGACAACTGTGCTTGGACTTCTTAGGCTTTGGCATAAACAAGAGTTTGCAGAGTGGGATAAGTTGCACAACTCTGGGCCTGCTGCTGTTGATGACTTTGTAGTCGCCTTGTATTTGATCGACAGGCTGTCACAAGGAGCATCTGAAGACAGACTTCGGTTGATTGATGAGATTCTCGGTCAGGCATCTACATCGTGCGAGGCAGCAAGTAATTATTTACAGAAGGACTGGCCTACATTAAGAAAGCGATTGCTACGCGAGACGAGCAAGTGAACGGATATGGCAGTCCGCATAGGTTGGAGTGAGCAAAGCGAACCCCAACAGAAATCGGCAACGGTGGCGTGAGACTGCGCCGTAAAAACGGCAAAACCGCATCGGAACTATACCAAACGTCATGGAAACAGGGATTTCTCCCACCATGCGCGAATATCCAGAGCGTGGACTACTTCCGGGGAACGGTGCGGATCGCCACCGGGGAGTATCTGGCCAGTGCTTCCCTAAACACCCCGCACCTCGCCACCGATGAGATGAACA
This sequence comes from Azoarcus sp., assembly GCA_031268195.1. Taxonomy (GTDB): domain Bacteria; phylum Pseudomonadota; class Gammaproteobacteria; order Burkholderiales; family Rhodocyclaceae; genus WRNU01. The sequence goes on from JAIRXQ010000018.1 coordinate 6,900, forward strand.
CAATCATCTGGTTACCGCTCAGGGCGCCTCGGCACACGCTCGCCAGATTTGCAGCGCCTCGCGGGTCGCGGCGACATCGTGCACCCGCACGATACGCGCGCCGCGCTCGATGGCCAACGTCGCGCCGACAACGCTGGCAATCAGGCGATCATCCGCCGCTTTGCCGGTGATCGCGCCGAGCATCGATTTGCGCGACAGGCCCGCCAGCAGCGGCAAACCGTCGATGGCGAAACGATGCAGATGCCGGAGCACGCTATAGTTGTGGGCGAGGTTTTTGCCGAAGCCGAAACCGGGATCGAGCACGATGCGCTCGCGCGCCACCCCGGCCGCCTCGATCGCCTCAAGGCGGGCGGCGAGCCAGCCGGCCACTTCGTTCACCACATCGTCATAGTGCGGATCGGCCTGCATGGTGCGCGGTTCGCCCCGCATGTGCATCACGCATAAACCGCACTGCGATGCCGTCACCGCTTCCAGCGCGCCGGGGGCGGTGAAACCCGCGATGTCGTTCACCATGTCGGCGCCGGCATCGAGCGCCGCGCGCATCACTGCCGCTTTGCAGGTATCGACGGACAACGGCACATTCAAGCCGCGCAAGGCATCGAGCGCGGCGATGATGCGTTCGGTTTCCTGTGCTTCCGATACCGGATCGCTGCCGGGACGGGTCGACTCCGCGCCGAGATCGAGCATATCCGCCCCGTCTGCCAGCGCCTGCTCTGCGCGGCGCAAGGCGGCTCGGACATCACCGCGCAAGCCGTCGCCGGAGAAAGAATCGTCGGTGAGATTGACGATGGCCATGATCCGGGGTGTGGACAAATCGAGTTCAAAACGGCCACAGACGAGTCGGGACATTGGCGATCCTTTTTCTTGCGCGCGGCCGACAGCTTAACCGATGCGCCTATCCAGGCAAAAGAAAGCCGGGTTGCTGAAAACAACCCGGCTTCGGTTTTGCGGCAATCGCCGCCTCAGGCCGCGGGCGCGGGCGCGTTTGGCGCCGCGGCGCCCGGCGGCGCGGCGTCGCTCGGGTGCGGTTCCGGTTCCTGCGCGGGCTTGGGGGGACGCGGCGGACGGCCCGCCATGATGTCGCCGATCTGCTCGGCATCGATGGTTTCCCACTCGAGCAGCGCGGCGGTCATCGCTTCCACCTTGTCGCGGTTTTCTTCCAGCAGACGGCGCGCAAGGCCGTACTGCTGGTCGATGATGCGGCGAACCTCGGCGTCGACCTTCTGCATCGTCGCCTCCGAAACATTGCGGTGCGTCGTCACCTGACGGCCCAGGAAGATTTCGCCCTCTTCCTCGCCATAGACCATCGGCCCAAGCATATCGGACATGCCCCATTGCGTGACCATGCGCCGCGCCAGATCGGTGGCGCGCTGGAAGTCGCTGGAGGCGCCGGTGGTCATCTGCTTCATGAACAGTTCTTCCGCGATGCGGCCGCCGAACATCACGGCGATGGTTTGCAGCAGGCGTTCGCGATCCTGGCTGTAGCGATCTTCAGTCGGCAGCTGCATGGTGACGCCGAGCGCGCGGCCACGCGGGATGATCGTCACTTTGTGCACCGGATCGGTCTTGTCCAGCATGCGCGCCACGACAGCGTGGCCGGATTCGTGATAGGCGGTGTTGCGGCGTTCTTCTTCCGGCATCACCACGGAGCGGCGCTCCGCACCCATCATGATTTTGTCTTTGGCGCGCTCGAAGTCGTCCATGTCGACGAGACGCTTGTTGGCGCGCGCGGCGAACAACGCCGCTTCGTTGACCAGATTGGCGAGATCGGCCCCGGCGAAACCGGGCGTGCCGCGCGCCAGCACCTGCGCATCGACATCGGGCGCAATCGGCACCTTGCGCATGTGTACTTTCAGGATTTGCTCGCGGCCGCGAATGTCGGGCAGCGCCACCACCACCTGACGGTCGAAACGCCCCGGCCGCAAGAGCGCCGGATCGAGCACGTCGGGCCGGTTGGTGGCGGCGATGACGATGACGCCGTTCTGGCCCTCGAAGCCGTCCATCTCCACCAGCAATTGATTGAGCGTCTGTTCGCGCTCGTCGTTGCCGCCGCCCATGCCCGCGCCGCGCTGACGGCCCACGGCATCGATTTCGTCGATGAATATAATGCACGGCGCGTGCTTTTTCGCCTGCTCGAACATATCGCGCACCCGCGCCGCGCCAACGCCGACGAACATTTCAACGAAGTCGGAACCGGAGATGCTGAAAAACGGCACCTTGGCCTCGCCCGCAATCGCCTTGGCGAGCAGCGTCTTGCCCGTACCGGGCGAGCCGACCATCAGCACGCCCTTCGGAATGCGACCGCCGAGTTTCTGGAATTTGGAAGGATCACGCAGGAATTCGACCAGTTCGCCGACCTCCTCCTTGGCCTCGTCGCACCCGGCGACGTCCGCGAACGTCACCGAATTGGCGCTCTCGTCGATCATGCGCGCCTTGCTCTTGCCAAAGGAGAACGCGCCGCCCTTGCCACCGCCCTGCATCTGGCGCATGAAGAACACCCACACGCCAATCAGGAGCAGCATCGGGAACCACGAAATGAACACACTGGCGAGCAAGGAATCCGTTTTCGGCTCGGACACCCGCACCTTGACGCCGTATTTCATCAGGTCGCCCACCATCCACTGATCGTCTGGCGTATAGACGGTGATGACATTGCCATTCATCATCGTCGCTTTCAGCGTCCGCGAATTCTCGATGACGATCGAGGCGACATGCCCATCCCTGGCCTCTTTCATGAACGAAGAATAGTCCGGCGTCTGCGACGATGGCGGCGATGCATTGAACTGGTTGAAAACAGTCAGCAAAGCGATGCCAATGACGACCCAAAGCGCGAGATACCTGAAAATATTGTTCAACGTGTTTTCCCCGAAAGCTCCCCGCGGGAGCACCTGAATGCAGCAAAGTGTCGATTTTAGAGGCGATCCGCTCACCGGGCAAACCGGCGACGGTTTTATTGTCCTATTGTCCCTGTTTATGACTTGCGGCGGACGCGGCATTTGCCACAAGCATCACCCGCGCGGCTGACGCCCCAACAGATAAACCTCGGCGCTGCGCTCGCGCGACGCCTTGGGCTTGCGCGTCTGCGCGCTCGCGAAGCGCTGCTGCATTGCGCGGCGAAACGCCTCGAACCCTTCGCCGTGGAACGCCTTGACCAAAAAACATCCGTGGGGCTGAAGGTGGTCGACCGCGAAATCCAGCGCAAGTTCACACAAAGCGGCCGCACGCGCCTGATCTGCCGCCGCCACCCCGGAAATATTGGGGGCCATGTCGGAGAGCACCACATCGATGCGCCGTCCGTCGAGCCGCCGCTCGAATTCCGCGAGCACCGCCTCGTCGCTGAAATCGCCTTGCAAGAAATCCACGCCCGCAATGGCTTCCATCGGCAGCAGATCGAGCGCGAACACCCTGCCGCCGCCACAGCGCTGCGCCGCCACCTGGCACCACGAACCCGGCGCCGCGCCCAAATCCACCACTGTCGCACCGGGGCGCAACAGGTGGTCGCGCGCGTCGATTTCGATCAGCTTGAATGCCGCCCGCGCCCGGTAGCCTTCCGCGACGGCGCGCTGGACATAAGGGTCGGTGACATGCTCGTGCATCCACGCCCGGCTGGATTTCGTACGCTTCACGGCTGCGGGAGGACCAGCGGCGCGCCGCGTTTGCGCTTGAACGGCCCTTGCGCGAAATGCGCGAGGATGTCCGCGAACACCTCGTCTTCGAGACGCTCGCCATTCACCGGCACGATGCGTTCGTCGCGCGCCGCCATGCGCTTGAACGCCTGCGCGAGGCGCACGAGATCGTCAGGGCGCTCGAAATGGTTCGCCCCCCCGTCGCGCCGCTGGATGCGCGCCGCCGCCGCCGCGGGCGGCACCTCGATGAAATACGCCACATCCGGCTCGACGAGCCCGGCGCGGATGCGCGGCTCGAAGGCCGCGATATCGTCCGTGCGCAGCCCTTGATAAGCGATGGTCGAGTAGTAATAGCGATCCAGCACCACCAGCGCGCCCTCCTTCAGGGCGGGCATCACCTTCGTCGCCAGATGTTCGCGGCGATCCTCGATGAACGCGGCCAATTCGGCCTCGAACGGCAAACGGCCCGACAGTGCGGAGCGGCGCAGCTTCGCGCCCCACGGCCCGTCGGTTGGCTCCTTTGAGACGACGAGGCGCTCGCCCAGCGCCGCGAACGCGGCCGCAAAGCGTTGAACCTGCGTAGATTTTCCAGAACCGTCGATGCCATCGAACACGACGAAAATGCCTGGATAGGGGTGGTTTTTCATAGGCGGCGCAGCATAGCACACGGCCCCAGGGCAATCGCACGAACACCTCTTGCCGCGACATCTCACTGCCGAACAGGTGTTCGCGATAGAGATCTGAAAATGACATTGACCCCTTTATTTTCATTCCGCTCCTGCTGTCGCGCCATCCGGTTGCGGGCGGGTGTCCGCTCGGGTATCGTCCGCCCGGAACCGATGATAGGGGCGAAAAATCCATGATTTCCCATGCGCTGCCTCTCTGGCGGCGTTTTCTGATTGCCGCGATGCGCGGGTTTTATTTTCGCGTGCGAGTGGTGGGCGAGATGCAAATGGTGGGCGAGATGCCTGCGGGCGAGGGGGCATGTCTTGCGCTGATCAGCCATCGCAACGGCGCGATCGACGGTTACCTTGCGCTGGCGGCCTGCCCGCGGCTGCAATTCATGCTTTCGGCGCAATTGACGCGCAACCGATTATTGCGCTTGATGTTTTCCGGCATACCGGTGGTGCGTGCAAAAGACCGGCGGCGCTACGCCATGCGGCGCAGCGATTTTGCCGATCCGCTCGAAGCCTGCTGCGGCCATTTGCGCACCGGCGGGGCCTTGGCGTTCTTTCCCGAGGGCAGCAGCGAATGGGGGCCGCGCCCGCAACCGTACCAGGCGGGCTGCGCGCGCATCGTCCGCAAAATGCTGGAAGAAGGCGTGCGGCTGCGTGTCGTGCCGATCGGCCTTTTCTACCGGCAGCCCGACGGCTTTCGCTCCGATGTCGACGTCCTGCCGGGACCGCCGGTCGAACTGCCGCCGCGTGCGCCGGACGAGCATCCCCGCCACTGGGAGAGACGCCTGCTGGCCGCCATGGGCGCGGCCCTGGACGCGGTGTCCGTCAACTGCCCCGACGAGGAAACTTTCGCGCGCGTGGAGCGGCTGGCGGCGGCGCAGGCCGACGGACGGCTTCCGGGCAGGGAGGCGGCTTCCTACGCGCGGGCGTTCCTGTCCTGGCAGGAGTGCGCGCGCCATGGCGAACTGCCGGACGCACCCGCGCCGGAACAATCGTGCCGCTGCGTCTTTTGGCTTTACCCGTTCATCGCGGCCTTTTGCCTTTTATTCGCGCCCATCCTCCTGGTGGGCGCTCATCTGGGCAAGAAAGCCGACGGGCGCAATACGGTTTCGTTTTTCCGGATCATCGGCGGTCTGGCCGTCGCGCTGTTCTGGCTGCCGATGCTGTTGGCCCTGTTGTTTTTGTTCCCGCTGCCCATGGGCATCGGGCTGGCGATGGCTTGGGCGGGATGGGCCGGATTTCCGGGCCGCGGCCCGTCATGAAGCCGGAAAACGCCATCGGCTGGGTCGGAACAGCCTTGATCTGGCTGGTATTGCTCCTGGGCGCCAGCGCCGCGTGGCTGGGCGAGGACGCACTGTTGAAAGCGAATGCCGTACTCGCGGCGCCGGTGTGCCTGTGGCTGTTGCGGGTCATGCTCGCCGAGCAATACGCGCCGTGGCGCGGCGCGATGCAATTCGCCTCGTTCTGGATGGTGTTCCCGCTGTTCAAATCTATCAGGCAAGTGTGGATTCACCGTGTCTTCGATGCCGAACTGCTTGCTATCGATCGCCGTCTCTGGGGCGGCGCGAGCCTGCCGGAACATTGCCTGGGGCTGGAATCCCATTGGCTGTCGGAATGGGTCAGCTTCGGCTACGCGCAATTCTATTTCGCCATGTTGCTGCCTGTCCTCTGGTTCGCCTGGAAGCGTCGTTCTTCCGAAGCGCATTGCTTTTTCCTGGGGCTGACCTTGATGTATTCATTCGGCTTTGCTGGTTATCTGCTGATTCCGGCCGGCGGGCCGTTCATCGCTTTCCCGTCGGTTTTCCCCTATCCCCCGGAAGGCGGCTCCATGACCGGATTCCTGGTCGGCATGGTCGCGCAAGGCATCACCGGCATGGATGTCTTTCCCAGCCTGCATTGCGGCGCCACGCTTTACGTGCTCGGTTTTTTTGCCCTGGGATACTTCGGCCTGGGGAAGCGCGCTTATCTGCCCGTCGCCGCCGTCCTGACACTGGTCTTTATTCCTTTGCTGCTGGCGACGGTGTACCTGCGCTACCACTACGGCATCGACCTGATCGCAGGAACGGCGCTGGCGGTGTTGACGCTTATCTACATTCAAAAAAAACGCTTTGGGAGTCCATGATGAATGCGGAAACCTTCACCCACTGGGTGCTGCCTTTTCAGGCGCCGGAGGCGGGGGAATTGGCCCTCTCCGGCGGAAAGGGCGCGAATCTGGCGCGTTCCGCACGGCATTTGCCGGTGCCGGAAGGCATTATCGTCACCAGCCATGCCTATCGCGCCTTCATCGCGCCCTTGCACGGCGAAATCCGCGACCTGTTGGCTCGGCACTCCGCCGATCATGCGGCATGCAGCGCGAAGTTGACCGCTCTGGTCTTGCAACGATCCCTGCCGGAAAAACTCGCGCAGACTATCGAGGCGGCGCTGCGCGCGCAAAACCTGTCCCGGCTCCGCGTCGCGGTGCGCTCTTCCGGCACGCTGGAAGACCTGCCCGGCGCGGCGTTCGCCGGGCAACACGATACTTTCCTCGGCTTGTTCGGTCTGCCCGCGATCCTGGACGCGATACGCCGCTGCTATGCGTCCTTGTGGAACGAGCGGGTGCTGCCGTACCGCGAGCGTCTGGGCGTCGGCCACCTCGATGCGAGTATGGCGGTCGTCATCCAGCGCATGGTGGAAGTCTCCGCGCTTGACGCCGCCGGCGTCGCCTTTTCCATCGATCCGGTGCGCGGCGATTTGCGGCAAGTCCTGATCAATGCTGCCTTCGGCCTGGGGGAAAGCGTCGTGGCGGGCGAAGCGCCTGTAGACGAATACCGCGTGCGCCGCGACGACTTCACCGTAGCCGATTCGGTCATCGCCAGCAAAAAGGAGGCGATCGTGAGCATCGCCGGGGACGATGCGCGCGAACAGGGCGCCACGACACTTCCCCTGCCGCCGGAGCGCCGGGACGTGCCGGCCCTGGACGAAGCCCAGTTGCGGCAGGTGGCGGAACTCGCGCTCGCGGCGGAGAAACACATGGGATTCCCGCAGGACATCGAATGGGCATTTTGCGGCGGGCGCCTGTATCTGTTACAGACGCGCCCCGTGACCCGCATTCCCGCCCGCTGGACGCGCGACGAATCGGCGGAGCGTTTCCCCAACGTCGTCACGCCGATGACCTGGGAACTGGTGGAAGAAAGCTTCCACGCTTCGCTCAACTACTCCTTTTCCCTGATGGGCCTGCCTTCGTTCGGCGACAAATGGTTCGCCATGAAGGATTACTACATCTACGGCAACCAGAACGCCGTCGAACTCTACAGCGGACGCATTCCAGTACAGATAGGCGCGACCTTGCAATCCATCGCCGCCGCCCTGCCGTCGCTGGCCGCGCAATACGCCTGGGCGCAAAATCTCCCGGTACGCTGGATGCGCGACCTGGACATTTACCTGATGGGCATCGGTGCGCTGATGCGGGAGAGTACGGAAAACAAAAGCCTTGAGGAACTCTGGGATTACGTCCTGCGCGTCCGCGACCTTGGGCGCGGATATTTCCTGCCCAACATCGCCATATCGTTGACGCAGCGCAGCCTGTACGCCCTGTTGAGCCGCCTGCTGCATCTCGTATTGCAGGACGAGGCGGCGGCGCAATCGTTCTTCGATACGCTGCTGGCGAACGTGGATACCAAGACCGCGCAGGTCAATGGCGAACTCTGGGCGCTCTCCAGACGGATTCGCGCCGATGCCGCCCTGCTTGCGGCGGCGCGCCGGCAACCGGGCCGGGAAATGCTCGCGCATCTGGCGGAATTCCCTGCGTTCCAGGAGGAATTCCAACGATTCCTGCAACGCCACGGCCACCGGGAACTGGATTTCGACGCCTATTGCCCCACCTGGATCGAAGCACCGCACACCGTGCTCGACCAACTCAAAGTGCTGGCCGAGCGTCCCGACAATGCAGAAGGCGAAAACGAACAGCGCAACCCCAATTCGCCGCGCAGGATCGCGGCGGTCGAGGCGGAATTGCGCCTGCTGGCACAAGTCCCGAAGTCCCTGCGCTACGCGGTGCGGGAAATCATCCGCCTGGCCAGGGTCTATACCGAATTGGACGACCTGGAGCATTACCAGACCACGCGCCTCACCCTGCCTTTCCGCCGCGCCCTGAAGGCCCTGGGGACGCGCCTGCGGGAATTGCGCATCATCGACGATGTGGACGACATTTACTTCTGCCCGGCTTTCGTGTGCGAAAACGCTCTGCGCACAAACGATCTGGAAAAAATCCACGCCGCCGTGCGTCATCACAAGGCGGGCTATCTGCGCGCCCGGCAGCAGGCCCCGGTCTGGAACCACGGCGAGGCCGACGCCGTTGATGCCGGCGCCGACACCTTGCAGGGACTGGGCGGCAGCCCCGGCACGGTGGAAGGCGAAGTCTTCGTCATCCTCAGCCCGGAAGATTTTTCCCTGTTCCCGAAAAACGCCGTCCTGGTCGCCAAGACCACCAACCCCGCCTGGACGCCACTGTTCTATCAGGCTGCCGGCGTCGTGACCGAAAGCGGCGGTCCCCTGTCGCACGGCGCCGTAACCGCCAGGGAACTGGGCCTGCCCGCCGTCATGAGCATTCGCAACGCCACCACGCGTTTGCATAACGGCATGCGAGTGCGGGTCAATGGCGGCGCGGGAACGGTGACCTTGCTATTGAAGGACCATCGCGTTTGACTCGCGAAAGCGCTTGCCCTCGACGGTGCGCTCGGAGCCGATGACCACAAAGGCTTTGCAGGCCATTGTTCGGGGTGGTGCAGGCAGGACAGAAAACGACATAAAACAAAGGGCTGTGAACAGCCCCCGGTGTAAGCCTTGGTGCGTAAACGAAAAAATATCAGCGTGTACGACAACGGCATTCGTGCGATTGCCCTGGCAACTGCGACAAGTACGAGGAAAACCCTCAAAAGTTACCGGTGGTATTTTTGAACAACACCTTTGCGGGTGGTGGTGTTGCACTAGGCGTTGGCGGGTGCGTCAAGCTCCCAGTGCTGTGCGGCAGCGTCGTCCGCTACGCGGGCGTCGACCCAGTGTGTTGAGCCGTCGCGGTGTATGGTTTTCTTCCAGAATGGCGCCTGTGTCTTGAGGTAGTCCATCAAAAACTCACAGGCATGGAGCGCGGCATGCCGATGCGATGCGGCAATGGCCACCATCACAATTTGCGCACCCAAATCCAGACGGCCCGTGCGGTGAATGATGCGTACATTGCGAATATCGAAGCGTCGGCGTGCATTTTCAACGATGCCCACGATG
>JAIRXQ010000034.1 GCA_031268195.1 Azoarcus sp.
TCGCGCTTTTTGGCGGCGGCGAGCGCGGCGGCGAAAGCGCCGTCGCCAATGTGTCCGCTGGCCAGGTCGTCGGCGGCGAATTCGGCGAGCAGGTGGGCGGTGTCAACCTGTGCTTCTTCCCGCGTTTGCCGCAGGCCCGGCGCGATTTCGTCGATGACGATGTTCAGCATGAACCACGCGGCCAATCCCAGGACGAGAAAGTAGCCGAGGAAAAAGCGGACGGAGATGTTCACGGGCTCACGGGCGCGGGGAGCGGGACGGACGGCGGTTCATGGGTCGATGCTGTAGCCCATGCCGCGATGGGTGACGATGGGGTCGTGCTCGGGGAGCAGGGCGCGCAGTTTGGCGCGCAGCGTCTTGATGTGGGTGTCGACGGTACGTTCTTCCGTCTCTTCGGCGTCGCGCCAGACCTTGTCCATCAGTGCGGCGCGGGAATAGACCCGGCCAGGGTGTTCGAGCAGGCAGGCGAGCAGCAGGTATTCGTAGCGGGTGAGGTTGAGCCATTGCCCTTTGCAGGCGACGCGCAGCCCTTCGCGGTCGACCTGGAACGGCGAGGCCGCCGCGCCGCCGGGGGGCGTTTCCGGTCCGCCCGCCGGCCCGTTGCCGCGCGCGCGGCGCAGGATGGCGCGCACGCGCGAGACCAGTTCGCGCGGGCTGAACGGCTTGGCGACGTAATCGTCCGCACCCAGTTCCAGCCCGACGATGCGGTCGACTTCCTCGGCGCGCGCGGTGAGAAACAGGATCGGTACATCCGAGGAACGGCGCAGTTCGCGGCAGACATCAAAGCCGTTCATGTCCGGTAGTCCCACATCGAGAATGATGAGTGCGTAGGGCGTCGAGGCGGCGCGCGCCACGGCCTCACGCCCCAGTCCGCAGCTTTCCGCCGTGTAGCCTTCGGCGGAAAGCGCATAGACCAGGGTGTCGGCAATCGCGGGTTCGTCATCGACGATCATGATTTTCATGGGCGCATATGGTAGAAGGTTCGACAGAAAAACGAAACGAAACAGAAATCAGGAGGCGCGGCAGACGATGGATCTTTTGCTCTGGCGGCATGCCGATGCGCTGCAAGGCGTGCCCGACATCGCGCGCGAACTCTCCGCGCGTGGACATAGGCAAGCCCGTGAGGTGGCGGCATGGCTCGGCGAACATGCGCCCGCGGATGTGCGTCTCGTGGTCAGTCCCGCCGTGCGCACGCGCCAGACGGTTTCGTACTTTTGCGCGGACGAGAACGCCATGCGGTTCTGCGCGCCGCTGTTCCATGGCGCCCCGCCGGAAGACATCCTGCGCTTCGCCGGTTGGCCGGACGCTTCCTCGCCCGCGCTTGTCGTCGGCCACCAGCCCTTGCTGAGCGAAATGGCTGCCTGTCTGTTGGGCGATGCCGCCTTCCCGTCGTCTTTCCGCAAGGGCGCGCTGTGGTGGCTGCACGGCGAGCCGGGCCAGAGCGCGGCGCGGCTCGTGCATGTCGTGGAAGCGTCCGCCCGCCCGTAGCGCCCGCCCCGGGCATGCTGCTTCACGCACACTTCACGTAAGCCCCATTTCCTCTTTCCCGGCTGTTCACATGCAGCTTCTACGCTGCCCGTACTCATGACGCGGGTGGCGCCGGAAGCTGCGGAAAGGCGCTTCTCCGCTCAACGAGAAAGCATGCGGCGGCAGAGGGGTTCCATGCGCCGCGCCACTCAAAAAAGCCGGAGAACGTGAAATGGAAAACCACGCATTCACGGAATGCAGAGAAACAGGCTCATTCAAGGACAGAATCGTGCGCAACGCACTGATGCTCAAGCTGGCTAGCGTTGTCCATCGCGCCCACGGAAGGTCATGAAACAAAAGGAGAAGAATGATGCTTCATCTGGCGCAACTCCGTTTTGCCACGCTTCGCCGCTTCCGGCCTGCGGCATGGCAAAAGGCCGCTCTCGCCTGGATCGCACCCGCCGTACTGACATTCGTCACGGTGCGCTACTTCAGGTATCCCATGCTGCCCGCCCTGCACAACGTGGAGGCGCTGGTGCTGCTCCTGGCCGTCGGCTGCTGCGCGGGGTTCGCCCTGCGCAGCCTGCGCGGCGCGGCGTGCCGGCAGGACAAACTGGAACCGGGATTGCGCTTCACTGCCTGCCTGTTGCTGTTTGGCCTGATCGCCGGAGAGGAAGGATGGTTCCGCTGGCAGCAATATCAGGTCCTGCAAGGCAGCGCGGCGATGGAGCGCATGGGACGGCACTTCATCGTCGGCTTCCGGGATTTCGGCGATGTAAAACCGCTGGCCGAACGCGGCCTCATCGGCGGCATCTACCTCACCAAGCGCAATATCAAGAACATGAGCGTGCGAAGCCTGCGCCGCCGCATCGACGAATTGCAGGGTGTGCGCCGCCACGCCGGACTGCCGCCGCTGTTCGTCATGGCCGATCAGGAAGGCGGCAGCATCTCGCACCTCTCGCCACTGATCGAACCCATGCCCTCGCTCGCCTCGCTGCTCGTCGATGGCATGGAAAACCTGGAAGCACGCGCCTGCGACTACGGCGAACGCCAGGGGCGGGCGCTGGCGGCGCTTGGCGTCAACATGAACCTGTCCCCGGTGGTCGATCTGAAGCCCGACGGTAAAGGGGACTGGACAGACTGGCGCACCCGGATAGAGCGCCGCGCCATCGCCGCCGATCCGCGTATCGTGACGCGGGTCGCCTCGGCCTATGGCACGGGCCTTGCCGCCAGCGGCGTCCAGCCCACGGTCAAGCACTTTCCCGGTCTGGGGCGCGTGCGGGGCGACACGCATTTCGTCCAGGCCAGCCTCACCTCCGACCCTGTGGCGCGGGCCGCCGACTGGCTGCCTTTCCGCGAAGTCACCGCCAACACCGGCGCGGCGATGATGTTGGCGCACGTCCACTTGCCCGACATCGATCCGCGCGCGCCCGCGTCCCTTTCCCGCGTGCTGGTGCAGGACATCCTGCGCAAGAAAGGCGGCAATGGCTGGAATTATCAGGGCCTCCTGATTACCGATGACCTGAACATGGGCGCGGTGTACGACGAAGGCATCGGCCGGGCGGCGACGGCGGCGCTGGATGCCGGTGTTGATCTCGTGCTGGTTTCCTACGATCACGACCAGTACTACCCCGCGCTTTACGCCGCCGCCGCCGCATGGCGCCAGGGCGACATCGACACCGGACGTGAAACCGAAAGCGCGAAAAGGCTGGACGAGTATTGGACAGAAAACCGCGCCAAAGCGGCAGCCGGCATGGCCGCCCGTCCCCGGTGCGCGGATTGACGGGCAATCCGGCGCGGAATGCCTCCTGCGGATGGAAAAAGACGCCGGTGCCTGCTTGGAGGACACGCCGAAAAAGCGGCACAGTGCTTGAAACCGTGGAAAATGGCTAAACTACATCCATTTGTAACTTGAGGCCATGACCAGTTTTTACCCAATCCTGAAGGTCACGCCCGAGCAACGCATCGGTGACGAGTCGTTGGGTACAAAAGAAAAATTCTGGTTCAGGCGGGAAGACGGCAGTTTGTGGTTATTCAAGGAAGTGCGCGCGATTTCGCAAGACCTTGGGTTCTCGGGCGAAGATTGGGCGGAAAAAGTGGCAGCCGAGATGGCTCGTTTTCTTGATATTCCAGCTGCCGAGGTTGAGCTTGCCGAACACGAGGGGCGGCGCGGTTGCGCCTCGAAAAGTTTTATCGGCAGCCCTGAACGCGCCAACAAGTGGCACTTGATGCATGGAAACGAAGTCCTTGCCGGTTTTAGGCCCGGTTACAACAGTGATGCACGGTTCGGGCAGTCTGAGCACACGCTGGAAAATATCATCGGTGCGCGTGCGGGGATATTCCCGGGAAGACGAGGCGGGGCGGCGCTTGCCCAGCTGGCAAGTTACATCGTACTGGATGCGCTGATTGGCAATACCGATCGTCATCATGAGAACTGGGGAATATTCTGGCATGCCGTCGACCAAAGAGACGCCATGCACATCCTTCGCATGGCGCCAACATACGATCATGCCTCCTCGCTGGGCAGGGAACTCTCTGACCGAAAGCGTGCCGATTTCCTCGGCGAGGGCACGGTCGAAAGGTATGTTCGCAAAGGTCGCGGGGGAATCTACATGCAAGGCGCCAAGCGTGGCGAAAATCCGCTTTGCTTGGCGGAATTCGCTGCTGCCAGAGATCCAGCCTACTTTGAGGGGGTACTTGGCAGGCTGCGCAATACCCCGCTGGATACCCTGGCAGCGACGGTCGATCGCGTACCGGATAGCCGGATTTCATCAAAGGCAAGGGATTTTGCAAAAGAAATGCTGAAGGTTGCCTATACCGCATTGACAAGGATTGGACAATGAAGACTTTGTTTCTGGCATGGCAGGCACCGGACATCAGGAGCTGGTTTCCGGTCGGCCGCCTCGATGCCGATGCGGCCCTGGATCACGAGCGTTTTGTCTTCCAGTACACGCAGGGGGCCCGCTCAGCGCAGCAGCGCGGTTTTCGTCCATTGTTGTCCTTCCCCGATTTCAAGGGACGTTATCAGGCGGAGAGCTTGTTCCCGATGTTCGGAAACAGGGTGCTGAATTCCCGGCGCAAGGGGTTTGACGACTATCTGCGAACGCTTGCGCTGGATCATAACGATCCGCTCGACATTCTCGCCATTACAGGCGGCGAGCGGCAGACGGATAACTTCGAGGTGTTCCCGAAAATCGAGAAACAGGCCGACAACTCGTTTCGCTGCCGCTTTTTCCTGCACGGTTTGCGCCACATGAGCGATTCCGCCAAAGAGAGATCGAAGACATTGCACGAGGGAGATGAACTCGGTGTTTCTGTCGAATTGACGAACCCGAAAACGGGCGTTGCCATCCAGTTGACGAGCGATGACTATGCGTTCATCGGCTGGACGCCTCGCTACCTGGTGGGCGATCTGCTGAAGTCGATTGCCAGCGTGCAGGAAATCCGCGCAACCGTCGTCAAGGTGAACGATGGAAGCGATGTACCGATGAACCGGCGCGTACTGGTGGAGTTTTATGGACGCCTGCCAGACGGATTCCAACCCATGACAGGCGAAGAATTCCAGCCGATCGTTTCGGCGCATTAGCGCCGGGTCAGACTCCGGCGCGCCCCGCTTCACTCCCGCTTCACGAAAACGCCGTTTCCGCTTTCCGCGCCGTTCACACGCCGCGCCTACGATGGTTTTGCCTTTTCACAGGAGACCATGATGGTACGCGATGCTCTGGCGCTGCTTGCGCAATCTGTTGGCGAACGTTTGACGGCGAATACGACCGCCGCTTCGCCCCTTCCGGACATTTCCCTGCCCCGTGTATTGGGAAAATGCCTGTCTTCCGGCTGCTACGCGGCCTCTTCGTGCTTCATGGCGCTGGCCGTGCTGTTTGCGCCATTGTCGCAGGCGCAGCCGGTGGATGCGCCGAACAGGACGGAGAGCCCATATTTCTACATCCCCGGCGGCGATGCCACCGTCGATGCCCTGCCGCTCAAATCGACCGACGTCGAAGTGCGCATTGCCGGAGTCATCGCCGATGTGACGGTGACGCAGGTCTACAAGAACGAGGGCAGCCGCCCGATCGAGGCGAAATACGTCTTTCCCGGTTCCACGCAAGCGGCCGTACATGCGATGAACGTGCGTCTGGCGGATCGGTCGATCGCGGCGCGCATCCGCGAAAAGCAGCAGGCGGCAAAAGAATATGCGCAGGCGAAAAGCGAGGGCAAAACCGCCGCGCTGCTGGAGCAGCACCGGCCCAATGTGTTCCAGATGAACGTCGCCAACATCATGCCCGGCGACGATGTACGGGTCGAATTGCGCTACACCGAATTGCTGCGCGCGGAGAGCGGGCGCTACAGGTTCGTTTTCCCCACCGTGGTCGGCCCGCGCTACAACGGTGCGCCGGCCGCCGCGAAGACCGGGAATGCATGGGCCGCACAACCGACACTGCCCGAAGGCATGGCGTCGCCGTCCGGATTCGATATTCGGGTACAGCTCGACACCCCCATCTCCATCAAGGAAGCCGTCTCGCCCTCGCATGGAATAGATCTGCGCCGCAACGGTGCGCGGCACGCCGACATCGGACTTGCCGCGGATGCGCGCCATGCCGCCAACAACCGCGATTTCATCCTCGATTATCGTCTGGCCGGAAATGCCGTCGAATCCGGCGTCATGCTCATGCGCAGCCAGGACAAGGATGCGGACAATTTTTTCCTGGCGATGGTGGAACCGCCCAAGGCCATCCCGGCCAGCGCCATCACACCCCGCAATTACATCTTCGTCGTGGATATTTCCGGTTCCATGCACGGGTTTCCGCTCAATACCGCCAAAACCATGCTGCGCGAACTGATCGGCGGCCTGCGCCCGAGCGACACTTTCAACGTCCTGTTGTTCGAGGGCAGCAGCTCCTTTTTGCACGACAGATCCGTGTCCGCCACGCCGGACAATATCGACAGGGCGTTGCGCCTGATCGAGGGCAGGGAAGGGGGCGGCAGCACGGAGTTGATCCCGGCGTTGCGCCACGTCTATGCGCAAGAGAAGCCGGAAGACATCTCTCGCACCATCGTGGTCGTCACCGACGGATACGTGAGTGTGGAAAACGAAGCCTTCAGTCTTGTGCGCCGCAATCTGGGTCAGGCCAACCTGTTCGCCTTCGGTATCGGCTCCTCGGTCAACCGGCATCTCATCGAAGGGCTGGCGCGTGCGGGCATGAGCGAGCCGTTCGTCATCACCCGTCCGGAAGAGGCGCCCGCCGCCGCGGCGCGTTTCCGCCAGATGATCGCTTCGCCAGTGCTCACCAATGTGCGCGCGGTTTTTGAAGGCGTGGAAACCTGGGACGTGGTGCCGCAGCAGTTGCCCGACGTGCTCTCCGAGCGCTCCGTCATCCTCTTCGGAAAGTGGCGGGATACGCAGGACAAGGGGGCGAAACAACTGGTCGTGGAAGGGCGGCGCGCGGACGGTCCCTACCGGCAGGCGCTGCCGCTGTTCGAGGCGCTGGACGGCAATGAAGAACGTTTCTCCGCGCTGCGCCATCTGTGGGCTCGCCAACGCATCGCCGATCTCTCCGACCAGGAAAGCCTGCTCGCCAGCGGTTCTCTGCGCAAAGCCATCACGGCGCTTGGCCTCGAATACAACTTGCTCACGCAATACACGAGCTTCATCGCGGTCGATGAGCACGTCCGTAATCCGGCCCCGGACGGAGCCGTCGGCGTCGACCAGCCGCTGCCGCTGCCCGATGGCGTCAGCAATCTGGCGGTCGGCGGCGCCTACGTTCCCGGTTCGCCAGAACCGGAATCGCTCGGCGCGCTGCTCGTGACCCTCTCCATGCTGGCGATGATCGCGCGCCGCCTCTCCCGGCAGCGCCGCCGCCATCTGACGCTGTGAGCGCACGCGGCACACTCGCCGCCGCGCAAAAAAATCCGGGAGGACGCCTCGCCTCCCGGATTTTCCGCCCCGCAAGGATGAGGCGCTCAACTGGAGTCGATTGACGATGAACGCTATCGGCAGGTTTGCGCACCGGCTCGACCGCTGCCCGTCAGTGGTCTGGCTGGTCCTGTTCGGCATGGCCATGTGGCCGCATGGCCTGTGGATGGCGCGGCGCATGCTCGACGGTTCGGATGACCCGCTCGGCATCGTGGCGCTCGCGGCGCTTGCCTTCGTCGGCTGGCGGCACCGCGGGCACCTGCGGCGCGCGCCGCGGCCAACATGGTTTTGCGGCGCGCTCGCGCTCATGGCGCTGGCGGGCGCGGCCTGGAATACGCTGCCGCCGCTTTTTGCAACCCTTTTGGCGCTGCTCGGCTTCGCGGCGGGAATGTTGTCCCTGCTCCCCGGCGGCGCTGCCTGCGCCTCTGCCCCCGCCTCCGCCCCTGTACTCGGGCTGGCGGCGCTCTCGCTGCCGCTCATGGCATCCCTGCAATTTTATGCGGGCTACCCGCTGCGCCTCGTGGCGGCGGAACTCTCCCGCTGGTTGCTCCTCCCCGTCCACCATGTCGAACGCGATGGCATCGCGCTGTGGGTGGATGGACAACTGATACTCGTCGATGCCGCCTGCTCCGGCGTGCAACTCGTCTGGCTCGGCTATTTCACCGCCTGCGCCACGGCCCTGCTGAGCGGTTGCCACAACGCTCGCTTTCTCCGCCGCCTGCCCGTCGTCGGCGCTCTGGTGCTCGCCGGCAACGTCTTGCGCAACGCCGCGCTGGTCGCGCTGCAAGCCGACGGCCAGGCTGCCGCCGCATGGCTGCACGAAGGCATTGGACTCGTCACGCTCGCCGCGGTCTGCGCGCTCGTCTTTCGCCTGATGGTCGTCCGCGCCGCCGAGGCCGCACCCACACCCACATCTACACCCATACCCATACCCATACCCATACCCATACCCACATCCACACGGGAGGCACTGGCATGACCCTGCACGCGCGAATCCGGCTCCTCAAGCTGCTGGCGGTTTTGCTCCTGCCCGCCTGCGCGGTTTGTAACGCCATTGGCCTTTTTGACCTCCGTCATGAAACCGTCGCCGCGCCGTCGGCGGACACCGCCGTGGAATGGCCCGCCACATGGCAGGGCCGCATGCTGCGCCCGTTGGCCCTGACGGATGTCGAACAACGCTTCGCGCAGGGCTTTCCTGGCCGGATCGCCCGCCTGACCGACGACCGGAACATGCTTGTCTGGCGACACGTCGCGCGCCCCACACGGATGCTCCATCCCGCGGTGGACTGCTACCGTGCGATGGGCTGGCGCGTCCTGGACGAGCGGCTCGAACAGGCGAAAGACGGCACGGGTGAACGCTGGCGCTGTTTTGTCGCCGAGCGCAGCCGCGAAGGTGTGCGTCTGCGCGTCTGCGAACGCATCGAAGACAGCGGCGGACAGGGCTTCACCGATGTGTCCGCCTGGTACTGGGCCGCCATCACCGGCCAGTCCGCCGGGCCGTGGCGGGCACTGACGGTGGCAAGCCCGCTGGCAGCCGATTAGCCCGCGCGGCGGGATGATGGAAACCTTCACGGCAGGCGCGGCACTTCTTCCCGGTTTTTGGGGCGGGTGAGTTTTTCCCACAGCCAGCTGCCGCGCAGGTCGCGGCCGGTAAGGATGTAGGTGAGCGCATGTTCGTTGCTGACGTTCAGGCCGAAGGCGTCGCGTGCGCCGGGGCGTCCGGCGAGCAGCAGCTCGTCGCCGGGGCGGATGGTGGTGTTGGCGGCGGGGATGACGAGATCGCTGTCGTCGTCGCGGGCGAGATAGAGCACTTCGCACGGCAGGTATTCGTAGCGGTTGGCATGCGAGTGCAGGAGTTGATCGAGGGTGACGGTTTCGCCGCGCATGAGCAGGCGGTAAAGCGCGGGGGTGCGGGTGAGGTTGATACGTTCGCTCCAGATTTCCGGCACCATTGCGCCGAGGCGGCGGATCATGCGCGTGAGCAGCCACGCGCACCATTCCTCGTCGTTGCGTTCGCGGATGCTCTGGACGAAGTCCGCCAGCAGCGGTGTGCCGAGGATGGCAAGGCATTCGTGGGCGATGATTTCGCTGGCGACCACGGTCATGTCCGATTCGTAGGCATCGAACAGGGCATGATTGGAAAAGCGATTCTGGCGCAGCACCACGAACAGGTCCTTGTTGATCTGGCTGGCCGTGACGGCGATGGCCAGGTTATTTACATCGGAATCGGTGCAGACCGCCAGCCCCACGGCAGCGTGGATGCCGGCCGCTTCGAGCGAGGCGGGGCTGGAGGCGTCGCCTTCGACCCACAAGTGTTCGAGGTCGGCTTGCGGCAGGCGGTCGATGACTGTCACCGGCACGTTTTCGGCATCCAGCGCCTCGATCATCAGGCGGCCGAGACGGTTGTGTCCGCACAATATCCATGGCCCATTGGGGGGCGGGCGGCCTTCTTCGACCGGCGTGCCGGGCAAGCCCGTGAGCCAGTCCAGCAGCCGCCATGCGGCCGGGGCGCGCAGCGCCAGCGCCAGCGTGTCGGTGAACGTCTTGAACGGATTGACGATGTGGGCGGTGCCGAAGGCGGCCATGTTCGCGGCGGCTTCGCGCGTTTCCGCCCGCGCCACCACCGGCAGGCGCGGCGCGAGCAGCCTGGCGGTGACGGCGATGGCGAGATTGACGGCATCATCGTCGGTGACGGCGAGCACGCCGATGCAGTCGGGGTGGGTGAGTCCGGCGGCGCGCAGCGTGTCCGGGTTGCCCGCATCGGCGGCGAGCGCGGGCACGTCGGCGGCGTAGTCGGAGAGGTCGATTTCGCCCGCGCGCGTCTCGTCCGGTTCGAGTACCACGATGCGGCGGCCGCGCATATCCAGCGCCTGACAGATCAGGCGTCCGGTTTCGCCGTAGCCGCACACGAGGTAGAACGGCTCGGCCATCTGGCGCACCGCGCGCACGAAGCGCATCTGGGCGATGGCTTGTTGCAGGTTGCGGTCGGCCAGCAGCGCGAACACCGTGCCGAGCGTGTAGGCCCAGCCGATCACCGACATATAGATGCAGAACAGCACCCAGAGCCGCTGCTGATCCGAGAACGCGTAGGGGATTTCGCCGAAGCCGATGGTGGTGGCGGTGTAGCTGATGAAATAGAACGCCCGGAAAAAGCTCATGCGATGCGATTCGCCGTCGATCATCGGTCCCGGCGCGAGGGTCAGCCCCAACACCGAGATGGCGATGATGACAATGAGCATGATCAGCGGCGCGCGCAAACGCCGCACGATCATCAGGAAAATGCTCTGACGGTGCTCCACGGGCGCCATCGCCGGCGCGGACACGTTCGTCAGCGCCGCTGGATGATGGTTTCGGTAATCATGATCGTCACCGACACCGCGTTGGCGAGGAACGCTCCGGCCGAGAGCGACACCACGCGCCCCATCTGCTCGGGGGTGAGCGGATCGCTGCCGCTGATGTGGGCCGCGTAGCTCCACACGAGCGCGGCGGCGAGCAGTTGCAGGTCGGCCACCAGGCTGGTGGCAAGGTGCACCGCGCCGGTCTGGGTGCGGTCGCCGA
Organism: Azoarcus sp.; assembly: GCA_031268195.1. GTDB lineage: Bacteria > Pseudomonadota > Gammaproteobacteria > Burkholderiales > Rhodocyclaceae > WRNU01. Next base: position 10,937 of record JAIRXQ010000034.1, read on the forward strand.
ACTTGAGCATCGTCGCGATCAGGCTGACGACGATGGCGGCGAACAGCTCGTAGATTTCGTGCAGATCGGGGTCGGTCGGGTCGCCGATGAAGAAGCCGAAATTCAGTGTGGCAGCGAGCAGGATGAAGAATCCGAAAACGACTTTCTCGAAGTTCATGAGAATCCCCGTAGCGAAAAGTCCTGAATGCGGACAATGAATTATAAAAGCAGGGGCGCAGGAAAGAGGCGTCATATTCCCGCCTGTCCATCATGCCAGGGCTGTCGCTGTATGCCGCGTAGCGGAGTAGACTCCCCCGCCTGATCGGGCCGTTCGCTCAGGTCGTATAAAATAGTCTTATAAAAGATATATAATACGTGTTATGTGGCGCACCGCCGCCACAAGCCTGTCAACGAACAACATCGGAACAACATCGCTGGAAGGAGACTCATCGTGCTTGATGCATACCGTGCCCACACCGAAGAGCGCGCCGCGCTCGGCATCCCGCCGTTGCCGCTGTCGCGTGCGCAAACCGCCGATCTCATCGCGCTGCTTGAAGACCCGCCCAGGGGGGAAGAGGCCGCCCTGGTTGATTTGCTCACGTGGCGCGTGCCCGCCGGGGTAGACGACGCGGCCAAGGTCAAGGCCGAATTTCTCGCCGCCCTTGCCAAGGGCGAGCAGTCCTGTGCGCTGGTGTCGCGCGCCAAGGCGACCGAGCTGCTCGGCACCATGCTCGGCGGCTTCAATATCGAACCGCTGATCGCGCTCCTGTCCGATGCCGAAGTCGGCACGATCGCCGCCGCCGCGCTAAAAAAGACACTGCTGATATTCGACTATTTCCATGACGTTGCCGAACTTGCCAAGTCCGGCAACGCCAATGCCAGGGCGGTGCTGCAATCGTGGGCCGACGGCGAGTGGTTCACCTCGCGCCCCGAAGTGCCTGCCGCGCAAAAACTCACCGTATTCAAGGTCGCGGGCGAAACCAATACCGATGACCTGTCCCCCGCGCCCGATGCGTGGTCGCGCCCCGACATTCCGCTGCACGCGCTCGCCATGCTCAAGAATCCGCGTCCCGGCATCGTGCCGGAAAAAGCGGGAGAGCGCGGCCCCGTGGGGTTTCTCGAAGCACTGCGCGCCAAGGGCAATCTCATCGCTTACGTGGGCGATGTGGTGGGGACTGGCTCGTCGCGCAAATCCGCCACCAACTCGGTGCTGTGGTTTACCGGCGAAGACATTCCCTTCGTGCCCAACAAGCGTTACGGCGGCGTCTGTCTCGGCAGCAAGATCGCGCCGATCTTCTTCAACACCATGGAAGATGCGGGCGCGCTGCCGGTCGAAATCGACGTGAGCAAGATGGAGATGGGTGATGAGATCGAACTTGCCGTCGATCACGCCCGCGCCGAAGTGACAGCGAAAAAGGGCGGCGCGGTCATCGCGCAAGCGGTGCTCAAGACGCCGGTGATCCTCGACGAAGTGCGTGCGGGTGGACGTATTCCGCTCATCATCGGGCGCGGCCTCACCGCGCGGGCGCGTGAGGCGCTGAATCTTCCGCCCTCGACATTGTTTCGCCTGCCGCAGGCACCCGCCGACAGCGGCAAGGGTTTCTCGCTGGCGCAGAAGATCGTCGGCCGCGCCTGCGGTCTGCCGGCAGGGCAGGGCATTCGTCCGGGAACGTACTGCGAACCGCGCATGACGACAGTCGGCTCGCAAGACACCACCGGCCCGATGACGCGCGACGAATTGAAGGATCTCGCCTGCCTCGGCTTCTCCGCCGATCTGGTGATGCAGTCCTTCTGCCACACTGCGGCCTACCCGAAGCTCGTCGACATCAAGATGCACCATGAGCTGCCCGCGTTCATCAGCACGCGCGGGGGGGTGGCGTTGCGCCCCGGCGACGGCGTCATCCACTCGTGGTTGAACCGCCTGTTGTTGCCCGATACCGTGGGCACGGGCGGTGACTCGCACACGCGCTTTCCCATTGGCATTTCCTTCCCGGCGGGTTCCGGTCTGGTCGCCTTTGCCGCCGCCACCGGGACGATGCCGCTCGACATGCCGGAATCCGTGCTGGTGCGTTTCAAAGGCAAGATGCGCCCCGGTGTCACCCTGCGCGATCTGGTCAACGCCATCCCGCTCTATGCAATCCGGCAAGGCTTGCTGACCGTGGAAAAACAGGGCAAGGAAAATGTTTTCTCCGGCCGCATCCTCGAAATCGAAGGCTTGCCCGATCTCAAGGTCGAACAGGCGTTCGAGCTCACCGATGCCTCGGCCGAACGTTCCGCCGCCGGTTGCACGGTGCGGCTAAACAAAGCGCCTGTCGTCGAATACATGAACTCCAACATCGTGCTGATGAAGTGGATGATCGCCAACGGCTATCAAGACGCGCGCACCCTGAAGCGCCGCATCGAGGCGATGGAAGAGTGGATCGCCCACGGCGAGCTGCTGCAACCCGACACCGCAGCCGATTACGCGGCGGTGATCGACATCGACCTGGCCGACATCGTGGAGCCCATCGTCGCCTGCCCGAACGACCCCGATGACGTGAAAACGCTCTCGGAGGTCGCGGGCGGCAAGATCGACGAAGTATTCATCGGCTCGTGCATGACCAACATCGGCCACTTCCGCGCCGCCGGAAAAGTGCTCGACGGCAAAACCGATCTGCCCGCGCGCCTGTGGGTGGCGCCGCCCACCAGGATGGACGCGATGATCCTGAACGAAGAAGGCTATTACGGCCTCCTCGGGCGCAGCGGCGCCAGAATGGAGATGCCCGGATGCAGCCTGTGCATGGGCAATCAGGCGCAGATCAGGAAAGGCAGCACGGCGATGTCGACTTCCACGCGCAATTTCCCGAACCGTCTGGGGCTGGATACGCGCGTCTATCTCGGCTCCGCCGAACTCGCGGCGGTCTGCGCGCTGCTCGGCAAGATTCCGACCGCCGCCGAATACCTGGCGCAGGTCGAAGTCGTCAACCAGAAAGCGGCGGATATTTACCGCTATATGAACTTCGATCAGATTCCGGCGTTTACCGAGGCCGCGGAAACGGTCGCGGTGTAAGCGCCACGACGGGCTCGCGGGCGTATCGCGCGCGGGTGCCGCCGGTCTGTGTCGTCGGGGTACGGCGTGCCGTGCCTCTGCGTTTGTGAATCGCGTGACGCCATGCGCAAGATCATCCACTGCGATTGCGACTGCTTCTATGCTTCGGTCGAGATGCGCGACGATCCCTCCTTGCGCGGCAAACCGCTGGCCGTGGGCGGGCGGCCCGAACAGCGTGGGGTGATCGCGACTTGCAACTACGAGGCGCGGGCTTTTGGCGTGCATTCGGCCATGTCGGCGGCGCGCGCGCTGCGGCAGTGTCCGCAACTCGTTTTGTTGCCGCCGGATTTCCGCCGCTACCGCGAGGCTTCGCAAAAGATTCTCGCCATCTATCGCGAATACACGCCGCTGGTGGAGCCGCTCTCGCTCGACGAAGCCTATCTGGATGTGAGCGGCCTCGAACATTGTCAGGGCTCCGCGACGCTGATGGCCGGGGAAATTCGCGCCCGCATCCGCGAGGAGGTGCGCATCACCGCCTCGGCGGGCATCGCGCCCAACAAATTTCTCGCCAAAGTCGCCAGCGACTGGAACAAACCCGATGGGCAATTCGTCGTTCGCCCGCAGGACGTCGACGCCTTCGTCGCCGCGCTGCCGGTGGAGAAGATTTTCGGCGTCGGCAGGGTGACGGCGGCGCGTCTGCAAAAGCAGGGCGTGCGCACCTGCGGCGATCTGTCCGCGTGGGATGTTGCAAAGCTCACCGCTCAATTCGGGCGCTTCGGCAGGATGCTCCATGCACTGTGCCGGGGCATCGATGAGCGGCCGGTGCGTCCGAACCGCATCCGCAAGTCGCTTTCGGTGGAGACGACTTACGCGCGCGACCTGCCCGATCTCGCCGCCTGCCACGTCGAGCTGCCCGCGCTGATCGCCGAGTTCCAGCGCCGCTTCGCCAAGCTCGCCACACCGAGGCCGATCCATAACGCAGTGGTGAAAGTGAAGTTCGCCGACTTTACCCAAACCACCGCCGAATGCCTCGCCGTCTCGCCTGCCGAAACAATCTGGCGGGCGCTGCTCGACGAAGCATACGCACGCCAAGGCAAGCCCGTGCGCCTGCTTGGGGTGGGGGTGCGTTTCGCGGCCGTGGCGGCGGAACGGGAAAGCGATGCGGCAGGCGGCGAGGAACAGCCCGATTTGTTTGAATGAGCCGGTCGCCGTGTTTCAGCGGCCCCGGTACAGCGCCGGCACGCCGCGAATGCCCAGCGAGTCGCTCAATTCAAGATTCCGGTCGAGCGCCGAGGCGTCGCAATCGCCTGCGTGATCGGGTATGCGGCGTTTCAGCATCCATTCGTTCCATGCCATCGCGCGGTCGGGGGCGCACCAGATGCGGCGTGATTTCGCCGCCGAATCGTCGGACAGGATGGGAATCAGGAAGGTGTAGATGACAGCGTTGTCGAGGCGGGAGAGCTTCGCGTCCAGCCTGGCGCAATACGGGCAATTCGGATCTTCGAACGTCACCAGCGCCAGGGCGCCGTCGCCGCGCCGCTGGATGATGGCTTGTTGCAGGGGCAGTCTGGCGAGGACGATTTCGCCATCGGTTTCGGCCAGCACCGCGCGCGCGGCTTCTTCGGGCGTGAGCGCTGTCTGGTGGTATTGAAAATACAGGCCCGCCACGATGCACAGGGTAACGAGGATGCCGACGGCCACTTCCGGTTTCATGAATTCGCCCTGTGCGGGATTGCGTCAGGTCGCGCGCAAAATGGCTTGCGATGTGGTTTGCAATGTGGTTTGCAATGTTTGCAATGTGGCTTGCAGTGCTTGTACGAGCGTCGCGCATTGCTCGTCGGTGCCAATGGTAATACGCAAATACTGTTCGATTCGCGGCACTTTGAAATGGCGCACGATGATGGCGCGCGCGCGCAAAGCGGCGGCGAGTTGCGCCGCATCGTGTGCCGGATGGCGCGCGAACACAAAGTTGGCCGCCGAGGGCAGCACCTCGAAGCCGAGGGCGCGCAAGCGTTCGGTGAGCACGGCGCGGGAGGCGATCACCTTGCGGCGGCTTTGCTGGAACCACGCCTCGTCCTCGACCGAGGCCACCGCGCCCGCGAGCGCGAGACGGTCGAGCGGGTAGGAGTTGAAGCTGTTTTTCACCCGCTCCAGCCCGGCGATCAGCTCGGGATGTCCGATAGCGTAGGCGACGCGCAACCCGGCGAGCGCGCGGCCTTTGGAGAAGGTGCGTGTCACCAGCAGGTTGGGATGGCGGGCAACGAGCGGGAGGGCGCTGGCTTCGGCTGCGGCGAAATCGGCATAGGCTTCATCGACCAGTATCACCGCCTCCGGGTTGGCGGCGACGATGCGTTCGAGCTCGGGCAGCGGCAACAGGCGTCCGGTGGGGGCGTTCGGGTTGGGAAAGGCGATGGCCCCGGCGCGATCGGCGCCGCGCGGCAGATAGTCGTCGGCGCGCAGGGTGAAGTCGTCGGCCAGCGGAATCAGCCGCGGCTCGATGCCGTAGAGTTGGCAGTAGATGGGGTAGAAGCTGTAGGTGATGTCCGGCATCCACAGGGGCCGCTCGTGTTTGAGCAACGCGAGAAAGGCGTGGGCGAGCACTTCGTCCGAGCCATTGCCGACGAAGACTTGTATCGGCTCGACCCCGTGATACGCGGCGAGTGTCGCTTTGAGCGCATCGGCGTTCGGGTCGGGGTAGAGGCGCAGGCTATCGGCGGTGGCCGCATCGATGGCGGCGAGCGCTTTGGGCGAGGGGCCGTAGGGATTTTCGTTGGTGTTGAGTTTGACGAGGTTGTCGAGCCGGGGCTGTTCGCCCGGTACGTAGGGATTCAGGCCGTGCGTGACGGCGCTCCAGAAACGGCTCATGAGGTGCGTGAATAAAGGAGATTACGGCGCAGGCGATGGTATCATGCCGCGATTCGTCCAGCTGTTTCACCCAACAGATCATGCGTCAGGCAACCGTCACCCGTAACACCAACGAGACGCGCATTTCGGTGCGCATCGACCTCGATGGCACGGGCCAGAACCGGCTCGTTACCGGGGTGCACTTTCTCGATCACATGCTTGAGCAGGTCGCGCGTCATGGGCTCGTCGATCTCGACATCCATTGCGAGGGCGACATCCACATCGATGACCATCACTCGGTCGAAGACATCGGCATCGCGCTCGGCCAGGGGTTCGCGCAGGCGCTGGGCGACAAGAAAGGCATCCGGCGCTACGGACACGCCTACGTGCCGCTCGACGAATCGCTCTCGCGCGTGGTGATCGACTTCTCCGGGCGTCCCGGCCTGTTCTTCTGCGTCGATTTCGCCCGCGAACGGGTGGGCGGCTTCGACGTCGATCTCGCACGCGAGTTCTTTCAGGGCTTCGTCAATCATGCGGGCGTGACGCTGCACATCGACAACCTGCGCGGCGACAACGCCCATCACCAGTGCGAAACTGTGTTCAAGGCGTTTGGCCGCGCCGTACGCATGGCGGCCGAATTCGATACGCGCGCGCGAGACAGCGTGCCATCCACCAAGGGCACACTGGTCTGATTCGAGAGGCGCGAGCGCGATGACCACGGTGGGCATCATTGATTACGGCATGGGCAATCTGCGCTCGGTGGCGAAAGCCATCGAACATGTCGCGCCCGGCGTCAAGGTGGACGTCACCGCCGACCCCGCGCGTGTCGCGGGCGCGGATCGGGTGGTTTTTCCCGGACAGGGCGCAATGCCCGACTGTATGCGCGAACTCGACTTGCGCGGCCTGCGTTCCGCCGTGCTGGAAGCGGCGGCGAGCAAGCCTTTCCTCGGCATCTGCATCGGCCTGCAAATGTTGTTCGAACACAGCGACGAAGGCAATGTGCCGGGGCTGGGCGTGTTCGCGGGCAACGTCGTGCGCTTTTGCGACGAGGACATGCGCGGCGCGGACGGCGCGCGCCTGAAAGTGCCGCACATGGGCTGGAACGAAGTGCGCCAGTGCAACGCGCATCCGCTGTGGGCGGGCATCCCGGATGGCGAGCGCTTTTATTTCGTGCACAGCTACCACGTGCGGCCCGCGGACGGGACTATCGCCGTCGCCGAAACAGAATATGGCGTTCGCTTTACCAGCGCGGTGGCGAGGGCTAATATTTTCGCGGTTCAGTTCCACCCCGAAAAGAGCGCCCAGATGGGCTTGCGCTTGCTTTCCAACTTCATCGGATGGACGCCCTAGACCGGCGATCCGTTTTCCCTCACGCTCGAACGACTCCCATGTTGCTCATCCCTGCCATCGACCTCAAGGACGGCCATTGCGTTCGCCTCAAGCAAGGCGAAATGAGCGAGGCCACGGTGTTTTCCGAAAATCCCGCCGAAATGGCGCGGCATTGGCTCGACGCTGGCGCGCGCCGCCTGCATCTGGTCGACCTGAACGGCGCCTTCGCGGGCAAGCCCGTCAATCACAAAGTCGTTCGCGCCATCTGCGAGGAAGTCGGTGACGACATTCCCGTGCAACTGGGCGGCGGCATCCGCGACCTCGATACCATCGAGAAATATCTCGATGTCGGCATCGATTACGTCATCCTCGGCACGGCCGCAGTCCGGAACCCCGGTTTGTTGCACGACGCTTGCAGCGCATTTCCCGGCCACATCATCGTCGGGCTGGATGCGAAAAATGGCAAAGTGGCTGTCGATGGCTGGTCGAAAATCACCAAGCACGATGTCATCGATCTGGCGCAGAAGTTCGAGGATTACGGCGTCGAAGCAGTGATCTACACCGATATCGGGCGCGATGGCATGCTCACCGGCGCAAACATCGAAGCCACGGTGAAACTCGCGCGCGCGCTGCGGATTCCGGTGATCGCCAGCGGCGGCGTGACGAACCTCGCCGACATCGAGGCGCTCGCCGCCATCGAAGACGAAGGCGTGAGCGCCGCCATCACCGGACGGGCCATCTACCAGGGCACGCTCGATTTCGCTGCGGGGCAGGCGTTGGCCGACAAACTCGCCGGGCAGCGCTCCTGATGCTCGCCAAGCGGATCATTCCCTGCCTCGACGTCAACGCCGGCCGCGTCGTCAAGGGGACCAATTTCGTCGACCTGCGCGACGCGGGCGACCCGGTGGAAGTCGCGCGCCGCTATGACGAGCAGGGCGCGGACGAAGTCACTTTTCTCGACATCACCGCGAGCTCGGATGCGCGTGACATCATGCTCGGGGTGGTCGGCAAGGTGGCGGAGCAGGTGTTCATCCCGCTCACCGTCGGCGGCGGCGTGCGTACGCTCGAAGACGTGCGGCGGTTGCTACAGGCCGGGGCGGACAAGGTGAGCATCAATACCGCCGCCGTCCACCGCCCGCAAGTCGTCCGCGAAGCCAGCGCCAAGGTGGGCAGCCAGTGCATCGTGGTGGCCATCGACGCCAAGCGTTGCGCGCCCGGCCAATGGGAAGTCTTCACCCACGGCGGGCGCCAGGGCACGGGCATCGACGCCGTGCAGTGGGCGCAAAAAGTCGAAGCGCTGGGCGCGGGCGAAATCCTGCTCACCAGCATGGATCGCGACGGCACCCGCGCCGGTTTCGATCTGGCGCTGACGCGCGCCGTCTCCGATGCGGTGCGCATCCCGGTCATCGCCAGCGGCGGCGTGGGCAGGCTCGAACATCTGGCCGACGGTGTCAGTACCGGCGGCGCGGACGCGGTGCTGGCAGCGAGCATCTTCCATTTTGGTGAACACACGGTGCGCGAAGCCAAGGAATTGATGCGCGCACGCGGCATCGAGGTGCGTCTGTGAGCGCCCCCGCGCGGTGGCTCGACGAGATCCGTTGGGATGAGTTCGGCCTCGTGCCCGCCATCGCGCAGGAAGCGGGCAGCGGCAAGGTGCTGATGTTCGCGTGGATGAACCGCGAAGCGTTATCCCGCACCGTCGAAACGGGCAAGGCGGTGTATTGGTCGCGCTCGCGCCGATGCCTCTGGCACAAGGGCGAAGAATCCGGCCATGTGCAGAAAGTGCTGGAAATCCGTGTCGATTGCGACGCCGACGTGTTGCTGCTCACCATTGAGCAGGTGGGCGGCATCGCCTGCCACACCGGGCGGCACAGTTGTTTCTACCGGCGTTACGTCGACGGAGGTTGGGAAAGCGTCGAGCCTGTGTTAAAAGATCCCGGTGCCATTTACGGAAACAAGGACGCGCATTCGCCATGAGCGCCGATATTTTCGACCGCCTCTCTGCCACGCTCGCTGCGCGCGGCGGCGCCGATCCATCGGTGTCCTACACAGCAAAGCTCTTCGCCAGGGGGCCGGATGCGATTCTCAAGAAGATCGGGGAAGAGTCCGCCGAACTCATCATGGCGAGCAAGGATGGCGAGCGCGGCGAAATTGTCTATGAAGCGGCGGACGTGCTTTTCCATACCCTGATGCTGCTTGCTTTTCACGGTATTCCGGTCGAGGAGGTGCGCCGCGAACTCGAACGCCGCGAGGGGGTTTCCGGCATTGCCGAGAAACAGGCGCGGCAATCAGCGGAGAACTGAATGGACGGTTGCCTCTTCTGCAAGATCGCGGCGGGCGAAATCCCCTCTAAAAAAGCGTACGAGGACGATCTGGTATACGCTTTCCACGACATTCACCCACTGCGCCCCACGCATGTACTGGTGATCCCGAAGCGGCACATCGCTTCGCTTGCTCAGGTGAGCGCGGCGGACGAGCCGGTGCTGGGGCGGCTGCTTGCCGTGGCGCAAAAACTTGCGGCGGAAAATGGCAGCACGGACGGCTTTCGCTGCATCGTCAATACGGGCAGGATCGGCGGACAGGAAGTGCCGCACCTGCACTTGCACATTCTGGGCGGGCCGGCGCCGGTCGGCCCGATGGTGGAAAAGATTTAAGGAGACGATTCGATGGGCTTTTCCAGTATTTGGCATTGGTTGATCGTCCTGTTGATCGTCGTGCTCGTGTTCGGGACCAAGAAACTGCGCAACATGGGACAAGACCTGGGTGGCGCAGTGCGGGGTTTCAAGGAAGGCTTGAAGGAAGGCGAAACCGTCGCTTCGCCGCCGCCGCAAGTGACGGCGCAGGAGGGCGCGCGGGCCGGGGCGACCCTTGAAGGCGAGGCGCGCGAGAAAGTCGATGACGACAAGGTTTCCTGAGCCGTGCCGCGCCGCGAGGCGGGGAGATGCCTGAAACATGTTCGATCTCGGCTTTTCCGAACTCGTCGTCATCGCCGTCGTGCTGCTGGTCGTCGTCGGCCCGGAGCGCTTGCCGAAAGTAGCGCGCACTGCCGGGCATCTGCTCGGGCGCCTGCAACGCTATGTCGCCGGAGTGAAGGCCGACATCCAGCGCGAGATGCAGATCGACGAATTGAAAAAGCTGCAAGAGCAGGCGCGGGAATTCGACAAGAACCTGCGCGCCGGGGTGAATGAAATACACACCGAGGTGAGCGAGGCGCTCGCACTGCCGCCCGTTGCGGCGAGCGAACTGCCCATTGCGGCGAGCGAACCCGTTACCGCTGACGCGGTGGACGCTCCGGAAGCCGAAGCCGTGCTGCCTGCCGTATCCGACGGGCAACTCCGCCTCGATCTGGATGTCCCGGCCGACAAAACATAAGACATGAACGAAGCACACCCCCCCGAGGAGACTTTCGTCTCGCACCTCATCGAGCTGCGCGACCGCCTGCTGCGCGCCATTATCGCGGTGGCGGTGGTTTTCATCTGCCTCGTGCCCTGGGCGAACCGGATTTACGACATGCTGGCCGCGCCATTGATGGCGGTTCTGCCGGCAGGGATGCACATGATCGCCACTGGCGTGGTGACGCCATTTTTGGTGCCGATCAAGGTGACGATGCTGGTGGCTTTCGTGCTGAGCCTGCCGTATGTGCTCTATCAGGTGTGGGCATTCGTCGCGCCCGGACTCTACGCGCACGAACGCCGTTTCGCGTTGCCGCTGGTATTCGCCAGCACGATGCTGTTTCTGGCTGGAATGGCGTTTTGCTACTTCCTCGTTTTTCGCCTTGCGTTCGGCTTCATCGCCAAGATCAAGCCGGAGAGTGTGCAACTGGCCCCGGACATCGAACAATACCTGTCTTTCGTGATGACGATGTTCATCGCCTTCGGCGCGACCTTCGAGGTGCCGGTCGCCGTCGTCCTGCTCGCCAGGGCCGGCATCGTATCGGTAGAGAAACTGCGCGAGGTGCGCCCTTACGTGATCGTCGGTGCTTTCATCGTCGCGGCGGTGGTGACGCCGCCCGATGCAATATCGCAGATCATGCTTGCCGTGCCGATTTGCCTGTTGTACGAGGCCGGTCTGTTCATCGCCCGCCTCATCGCGCGGCCGACGGCGGTGCCCGCAGCGGACACGGAGCCCACAAAGTAAAAACGGAGGCTTTCGCCTCCGTTTTTACTGATTGCTCGCGCGGATTTCAGAGGCGCGTGCGACGGCGTCTTGCCACCATGCCGACGATACCCAGGCCAGCCAACAGCATGGCATAGGTCTCGGGTTCGGGAACGGGAGACGACGTGACGTTGGTGACGAAGAACTCCATGTCATTGAAGTCGTCGTACAACGAGTGGTGGAGCTTCGAGTACGAGGAGCTGCCATAGTTGTAGAGAGTTTCGAAACCGACCAGCGCGACATTGTCGCCACTGGGTGTGACCGGTTGGTAACTCGTCAATGGCACCTTCGGCAGTTGGCCGTCGAAGTCATAGACGACCGCAGCGTGGGCAAAGCCGTCGATATTGCGACCGTCGACACTGGCTTCGCCGGTCTGGTAATAGTACGTATCCCGGCCCTTGTTGTAGTCGGTCTTGTTGTCGGCAGCCACTACACCGAAGACGATCTCACCCGAGGTGATCGAGCCGGCAGGAATGACGATGTCCAGGGTTCCGCCATTTTTGTAGACATCGAAGTAGATGGACTTCCACTTTTCGCCGGTATAAATATCGTTCCACGTGCCCGTGGCGCCATCCTTCCATTGCAGGATGCTGTACTGGTTCGGGTCGTTTTCGTCGAGGACGAGGCGGACGACGATGTCCTGCGTCGGGTCGGCGACGTACAGATGGCCACCCAGCGTGGATTCGGCTAACGGGAACATTTCTTTATAGATATTGGCCTGCGCCAGTGGCGAGCTCAGCAAAAGTGCGCCGCCAGCAATGGCAAGAGCAACGCGAGTGAATTTCATGAGGGAACTCCTTGTTTGTAACTGTAGAGATTACACAACTGCGTGGTCGTACGTACGCACGATTTGTGCCAGGAACTGTAACTTGTTGAAAAAATTTGTTATTCAACATCGAAGGATTTTTACAAAAGCGACTGTGTAAGTTATTTCGACACTGAAATCCCGCCACCAAAATCGCCCTGAAACCCGGTCAAGGAGCACTGGGGGCCGGCCGGCGGCCTATCGTGACTTTCAGGTTGATGGTTTTATGGTTGCGCAGCAGGCCGAAAACCGTCGTTTGTCCGGGGGCGAGCGCGGCCACGCGCTCGAGCAGGTCGCGGGGAAGCCGTACGTCCTGACCGTCGATGGACTGTAGCACATCGCCAGGACGCACGCCGCTCCTAGCGGCGGGACTGTCATTCAACACGCCGTAGATCAGCACGCCGCGCTTGACGGGCAGGCCGAACGATGCGGCGCTCTCCGGGGTGATCTCGCGCATTTCCACACCGATCCAGCCGCGTACCACTTCGCCGTTGGCGACGATCTGCTCCAGCACTTGTCGCGCCATCGACACCGGGATGGCGAAGCCGATGCCGAGCGAGCCGCCGTCCGAACTGGTCGAATAGATTGCCGTGTTGATGCCCACCAGCCGCCCGGCGCTGTCGACCAGCGCGCCGCCCGAATTGCCGCGGTTGATCGCGGCGTCGGTCTGGATGTAGTTCTCGAAGGCGTTTATGCCGAGATGCTGGCGGCCGAGTGCCGAGGCGATGCCCATCGTCACCGTCTGCCCGATGCCGAAGGGGTTGCCGATGGCGAGCACCACATCGCCCACGGCCAGACTGTCGGCGGGCGCAAAGGCGATGGCGGGCAATTTGGCGTTGGTATCGAGCTTGACGACGGCAAGGTCGGTTTCGGGGTCGCGTCCGACGATGTGCGCACCGAATTTGCGCCCGTCGTTCAAGACGGTTTCGATTTCGTCCGCACCCTCGATGACGTGGTTGGCGGTGAGCACGTAACCTTGCGGACTGGCGATCACGCCGGAACCCAACCCGTTGCGTTCGGGGGCGCCGAAAAAGTGGCGGAACACCGGGTCATCGATCAACGGGTGGTTGGGGACTTTCGCCGCCTGCCGGGTGTAGATGTGCACCACCGAGGGCAAGGCGCGTTGCGCAGCGGGTGCGTATGAGCCGGCGGCAGTCGTGGGCTGGCCGTTTGCGGCGGATGAGGGCGCCTCCAGGACGGTGACGGCGTTGTCGGGAGCGGTTGCGCCGTTATGCAGCCAGCCAGGTTTGAGCGTACCGACGACGAACAAGACGGCGACGCTGATCGTCACCGCTTGCGCAAAGATCAACCACAAGCGACGCATAATGACGCCCATTGAATGAAACAGACCCGCCCGAAAACGACGAAGGAAGAAAGACATGCGGCTCGAAGCACTACAGCGCCATCTCGGCGAACTGCTGGAAGTCGCGCGGCTGCGCGATTATTGCCCAAACGGATTGCAAGTGGAAGGACGGGGCGAAGTGCGGCGCGTGCTGTGCGGCGTCACGGCCTGCCAGGCCCTGATCGAGATGGCGGTACAGGGGGGCTACGATGCTCTGCTGGTGCATCACGGCTATTTCTGGCGCGGCGAGGATGGGTGCATCACCGGTATCCGCCGCCGCCGTCTCGGGGCGCTGCTTACGCACGACATTTCGTTGCTGGCCTACCACCTGCCGCTCGATGTGCATCCGCTGCTCGGCAATAACGCCCAACTCGCGCGCCTCATGGGATGGGAAGGCGAAGACCATTTCGGGGATCAGGATCTCGGTTGGATCGGCGTGCCGCAGGAAGCGGGGCAGCGCGCGGTTGAGATCGCGGCGACGCTCGCAACGACGCTCGAACGCGAACCGCTGCTGGTCGGCGACGGCGAGCGCATCGTGCGGCGCATCGCGTGGTGTACGGGCGGCGCGCAGAGCCTGCTCGAACAGGCGATCGCGGCGGGCGCCGACCTCTATGTTTCGGGAGAAATCTCGGAGCCGACCACACATCTGGCGCGAGAATCCGGTGTGCCATACATCGCCGCCGGCCATCACGCCACCGAACGTTACGGTGTGCAGGCGCTGGCCCGGCATTTACGCGAAAACATGGGGCTGGAGGCTGATTTTATCGACCTTCCCAACCCGGCCTGAGCGCAACGAATTGCGGGGTTACGGCGCGGTTTGCGCCGTGTCCTGCGCGTCCTGCGAGGGGGCGGGCGGCTCAGGGGTTTCGGGCGGCTTGGGGGCTTCAGGTGGTTCGGGTGTTTCAGGCGGCTTGGGGGTTTCAGATGGTTCGGGTGCTTCAGGCGGCTCGCCGAGGGGGGCGGGCGCCTCCTGCGCCGCTGCCGGCGATGCGTCTCCCACTTCTGGCGGTGTGCCCGGCACCGAATCGGGCGGCACGCTGTCCTCGTCCGTTTCGGTCGGCGGGCAGTTGTCCGCCGGCGTATCCGCGAGGGCGCCGACCGGCCCGGTATAAGGGCCGAGGTCGAGCTCGAGGATGGCGCTCAGGCACAGGATGTCGTCGATGGCGGTGAGTGAGAAGCCGCGGCGTGTTTCAGAGCGCGTGTCACGCAACAAGTATTGCAGGTATGCCTGGCATTCACGCGTGCCCCAAATCTCTTGCAGACGTCCCAGAATGTGATGCATTTCTTCGATGCCGTGCGCCGGGTCGCGGGCGCTGTCGAAATTGTCCCAGTCGACGGTCCACACGTTGAAGGTTTTGTTGAGCTTCTGGGCGATCTTGTCGAATTCGGCGCGCTGGCCGCTTTTACGATAAACGTCGAGTAGCTTGAGCCAGGGCGTGACCGCGACTTTCGGATTGTGTTCGATGTAATCCGCCAGCGCCTCGGCGGCACTGTTGACGCGTCCGAAGCTCAACATGATGTCGGCCAGTTCGATGGTCGAATCGTAGGGCTGGACTCTTGCCGGAGCCGCGAATACTTCCATGGCCCGGGCTTGCAGGTCGAGTACGGGCGAGGAGGCATCCCACTCCGGCACGGAGGGGACGAAAGTGGGCGCGGGCGGGGGCAGGGTGCTTTCCTGTGGCACGGTGGATGGCGGCGCGAGGTCGGAAACGGACGCTTCCGCGGCGGACAACGCGTCGGCAAAGCTGCCGGGGGCCGTGTGCCGCATGCGTAGCGCCAGAATGACGCAAACCGCGCAGGCAAAAACGGCGATGCTTCCCAGCAGCCAGTCGAAGGATTCGCTATCGGATTGCGCGGGCGTGGTTTCGGACGCGGCAGACGTGGTCTGCTGTCCTGTCAGCAGGCGGATTTGTTCGAGCAACTGGTCTTGCCGTTCCCGCATGCGGGTTTGGTCCGCTTCGAGCTCGTGCACGCGTTGCAACAGGCTTTCCTGTTGTTGGCGGATTTCTTCAGGCACGCCCTGTGTGGGGAAATTTTCGATGGCGGGCTGCTGGGGCTGCGGCGACACTTGCTGTTGCGCGAAAGCACCGGAGGGTAGGCAAACAGCAAACGTGCCCGCAAACAAAAAAGAAAAAACAATCGCTGTCCGTCTTGTGTTCATGTTTGCTCGCCCGGTTAGCGGCGAAGGTCACAATTATCGAGCGGCTATCGTACCGCATTGCGACCGTTTGAGGCACAGTGAGGCGATAATCATATCTACGTGGAAACGCGCACGACACGTAAAATGCGCGAATTCCCCTCCCGGTCTTTCCTTTCAGATGCAGAAGATAAAAGGTGTCGCCATCATGCCCAGTGACAGTGAGACGTTGAATGAGCCGGTGCTCGAATGCGCTGCGCGCTCGGACGTCGGGCTGGTCAGGGAGCGCAACGAAGATACGTTATGGGTCGATGCCGAGCAGGGCTGGCTGTTGCTGGCCGACGGCATGGGCGGCCATCGCTCGGGGGATTTGGCCTCGGCCCTGGCCGTGAGCTATGTGTCGAGCCGCTTGCGCAACGATGCGAGGAAAAACGCGGACGAGCGCAAGCACGATCGCGCCGGGCTGCTCGTCGAGAGCCTGCTCGACGCCAATACCGCCATTCGCAGCGCCGCCGGGCAGGACAAGGGCGCGGACGTCATGGGCTCGACTTTCGTCGGTGCATTGCTCGGCCCGCAAGAGGTGACCTACGTCTACGTTGGGGATTCACGCCTGTATCTGCTGCGCGCGGGCACGCTGACCCGCCTGTCGCGCGATCACACCTTGGTGCAGGAATTCGTCGACGCCGGGCGTCTGCCCGCCGAGGTTGCACAGAATCATCCCTACCGGGGACTGCTGACACGCGGGCTGGGCGTGCACGATGTTGTTGAGCCGGAAACCGGAATCTGCACGCTTCAGGCCGAGGATCGTCTGTTACTCTGCTCGGACGGTTTAACAGACATGGTTGACGAAGACGAAATTGCGCTGCTGCTCGGCGCGCCCCGAACGGCGGACGATGTGGCCGTAAGCCTGATCGAGGCCGCGAAGCGCGCGGGCGGACGCGACAACATCTCCGTCATCGTTGCGTGGTTTACCGCGCCGTAAATATGTATATTGGATAGATGGTGCTGCTATGCCGAAGCTGATCCTCAGCATGGACGGGCTGGTGCTCAAAGAGATTGTGCTCGCCAAGGAGCGCACATTGATCGGGCGTAAGCCCATCAACGACATCCAGATCGACAATCTCTCCATCAGCGGCCAGCATGCCGTGATTACTCATATCCTGGGCGACACGTTCCTTGAAGACCTCAACAGCACCAACGGCACTTATGTGAACGGGCAACCGGTCAAGAAACATGTGCTGCACAACAATGACGTGATCGAACTGGGCAAGTACCGCATCAAATATCTGGTCGACGCCAGCACGCCGGGCGTTTCGGCCACCGAACTGGTCGACACCGCCGCATTGAAGCCGTTCGAGATCGGCACGGTCAACCCGGCTGAACCGATGCCCGCGGGCACGACGACGCTGCGTACGCCCAAGTCCAACGTCGCGGGCACGGCGACGACTTCGATCGGACATCTGATCAAACGCCTGGGTGCGATTCAGGTGCTGAGCGGGGTCAACGTCGGGCAAGAGCTCGAATTGAGCAAATCGGTGACCACCCTGGGCAAGCCCGGACAACAGGTGGCGGTCATCACGCGGCGCGAGCAGGGTTACTTCATCACCCACGTCGAGGGCGAAATCCATCCGCGAGTCAATGACGCAGAAATCGATGCGCAAGCCCACAAACTCAATGAACATGACATAATAGAAATCGCCGGCGTCAAGATGGAGTTTTTCCTGCGCTCCTGAATGGACGCTATTGGGTGGCGTGACTTCTTGCTTCGCCCCTTGTACGCGGTGGATGCTAGATTTCGTTTCGATTCGCAGGACAAAAGCGATCGAGGGCGGACGGAAGGTTCATGAAACTGAAGGTGCTTGGCTGTAGCGGCGGGATTGGCGGCGCGGAATCGCGCACCTCGTCGTTTCTTGTCGACGATGATATGCTCATCGACTGCGGCACTGGCGTCGGAGACCTGAGCTTCGACGCCTTGAGCCGTGTCAGCCATGTGTTTCTCAGTCATTCGCACCTCGATCACGTCGCCGCCATTCCGCTGTTGATCGATTCCATCGGCGAAGTCTGCCGTCATCCCGTCACCGTCTATGCGCCGCGTGCCACCTTGCACATCTTGCGTGCGCATGTCTTCAACTGGCTGGTGTGGCCCGATTTCACCGCCATTCCCGACCGCAACCACCCTTATCTGCGCCTGCAACCCGTAGAAATCGGCGAATCGGTACACCTGGGCGAGCGCACCGTCACCGCATTGCCCGTGCTCCATACCGTGCCTGCCGTGGCATGGCGGCTCGACAGCGGCGAAGCGCAGCTGGTCTATTCGGGCGATACCACCTATTGTCCCGAGCTGATCGAAGCCATCAATGCGTGCCCATCCCTGCGCCACCTGATCGTGGAGACGGCGTTTCCCGAAGAAATGCGCGCCATGGCGATGGCCTCGCGCCATATGTGTCCCGGCATGTTGCGGGCGATGCTCGCCGCGCTGACCGTGACGCCCACGATCCATATCAGCCACCTCAAACCCGGTCTGGGCGAGCGCATCATGGAGCAGGTCATGGCGCAATGCGGGCAGTTCGACCCCGTGCGCCTCGAACACGGGCAAACGCTCGAATTCTGAGCGCGCCGCGGCCGTGGTGGCGCGGGTAGAATCCCGGCACTCCGCTTTCTTTGGAAACCGCGCCATGACCCGCATCGCTCCCAGCCTGCTTTCCGCCAATTTCGCCCGTCTCGGCGAGGAAGTGCAAAATGTGCTCGCCAGCGGTGCGGACTGGATTCACTTCGATGTGATGGACAACCATTACGTACCCAATCTCACCGTCGGCCCGCTGGTGTGCGAGGCGATCCGCCCGCTGACCAAAACGCCCATCGACGTGCACCTGATGGTGACCCCCGTCGACCGCCTGATTGGGGATTTCCTCAAGGCCGGGGCCGACGTCATCACCTTTCACCCCGAAGCCTCCGCCCACATCGACCGCAGCCTCGCGCTCATCCGCGACGGCGGTGCGAAAGCCGGCCTGGTGTTCAACCCGGCCACGCCGCTCTACTACCTCGATCACGTCATGGACCGGCTCGATGTCGTGCTGCTGATGAGCGTGAATCCCGGCTTCGGCGGGCAGAAATTCATTCCCGGTACGTTCGACAAGCTCGCCGCCGCCCGCGCCCGGCTCGATGCCTACGCGCAAAAAAGCGGCCGCCAAATCCTGCTCGAAATCGACGGCGGCGTCACAGTCGACAACATCGCCGCCATCGCCCGTGCTGGCGCGGATACCTTCGTTGCTGGTTCTGCCGTATTCGGCGCGGGCCGCGACGACGACCCGCACCGCTACGACAGCATCATCGCCCGTCTGCGCGCGGAACTGGCGGCGGTGGGCGCGTGAACGCCGAACGGAAGCGATACGCCGCGCAGGCGGTGATGTTCGACCTCGACGGCACCCTGCTCGATACCCTCGGCGACCTTGCCGAAGCCGCCAATCTGATGCTGGCCGAATTGGGCCGCCCGCGTCGCACACCGGCCGAAATCCACCGCTTCGTCGGCAAAGGCATCGGCAACCTCGTCTGGCGTTGCCTCTCCGAAGGCGGCTCCGCCGCGACGGGGTTCGAAACCGCCGCCGCACTCGAAATCTTTCGCCGCTGCTACACCCAGGTCAACGGCCAACACACACGCGCCTATCCCGGTGTGCCCGAACTCCTCGCCTTGCTTGACGCACGTGGCATGAAGATGGCCGTCGTCACCAACAAAGCCACCGTCTTCACCCTGCCGCTGCTCAAACAATTCGGCTTCGAGCGCCATTTCGGCGCGCTCGTCTGCGGCGACACCCTCGCGGTGCGCAAGCCCGATCCCGCGACGGTGCAGTACGCCTGCGCCCAACTCGGCGTCGCGCCCCAAAACGCCCTGATGATCGGCGACTCCGCCAACGACGCCTTCGCCGCCCGCGCGGCGGGTATGCCGGTGCTGCTGGTGACTTACGGCTATAGCGAGGGCATGCCGGTGGAGGAGATCGAATGTGACGGGCGGTTGGGGAGCATGGGCGAGGTGCTGGAGTATCTGGCTTGAACTGTTCGCCCTGACTGTTTGCCCCGAACGCAGGTCAGATCCCGCTCGATGACAAATACATACATGCCCCGATGCAAGTCCCCGCCGCTGGACATCCTCCAACCCGATGGGCTACCATCCGTCCCACTTCGGGTTCCGAATCACCTCGGCCAGACCCGCCCGGTCAAACCCGCCCGGTCAAACCCGTCCTCCACAAGACATCGTGACGCATACCGACCCGTTCTTCGCCTCCGCCCCCGCTTCTGCCTTCCCGCTTCGCTGGCGGGCGGGTTGGCGTTGGCCTTTGGGCCACTAAGAACTCGTCTTCTCGCGCCGCCTCCGGCGTCGCCACCCGTCCGAAATCCGTTTTTCCGTTTGTGGAGTTCCCATGCTTGAGCAGCAGTTCAACGCCCTCGCGGGCGAAGGCTATAACCGCATTCCGGTGACGCTGGAAACCTTTGCGGATCTCGATACGCCGCTGTCGATTTACCTGAAGCTTGCCAACGAACCGTATACCTATCTACTCGAATCGGTACAGGGCGGCGAGCGGTTTGGGCGCTATTCGTTCATCGGGCTGGCCTCGCCCACGCGCATCGAAGTGCATGGCGATTCGGCTCTGCTCTTGACCGGCAATCGCCTGATCGAGCGGCGCGACGGGGGCGATCCGCTCGCGTTCATCGCGGAATTCGGCCAGCGCATCAAGGTGCCGCCGCGCGAGAACCTGCCGCGCTTCGCGGGCGGGCTGGTCGGCTGTTTCGGCTATGACACCGTGCGCGCCATCGAGCCGCGGCTCGGCGCCTGCAAAGTGCCCGATACGCTCGGCACGCCCGACATCCTGCTGCTGCTGTCGGAAGAAATCGCCATTGTCGACAACCTCTCCGGCAAGCTCACGCTGCTCGTCTATGCCGATCCGAACGTGCCCGGCGCATACCGCCGGGCGCAACGCCGCCTTGCGGCGCTGCTCGCCCGCCTGCGCGAGCCGGTGCGTATCCCGGAGGACACGCACGCGGCGAGCGCCCCCGCCGTGTCGAGTTTCGGGGAAGCGGAGTTCAAGGATGCGGTGCGGCGCGTCAAGCAATACATCGTCGATGGAGATGTCATGCAGGTGGTGCTCTCGCAGCGCATGACGAAGCCCTTCGCCGCCGATCCCGTCGCGCTCTATCGCGCCATCCGTTCGCTCAATCCTTCGCCCTATCTGTTCAACTTCCATTTCGACGATTTCCACGTCGTCGGCGCGTCGCCCGAAATCCTCGTGCAGCTACAGGAGGGCGACGTGACCGTGCGCCCCATTGCGGGCACCCGCCCGCGCGGCGCGACGCCCGCCGAGGACAAGGCGCTGGAGATGGAACTCGTCGCGGACGAAAAGGAGCGCGCCGAACACCTGCAACTGCTCGATCTCGGCCGCAACGACGCCGGGCGTGTATCGGCCATCGGCTCGGTGAACGTGACCGATCGGTTTATCGTCGAGCGTTACTCCCATGTCATGCATCTCGTCTCCAACGTCGAAGGGCGGCTGGCCGACGGACTGGATGCCTTCGATGTACTGCGTGCGGCGTTTCCGGCCGGGACGGTGTCGGGCGCGCCCAAGGTGCGGGCGATGGAGATCATCGACGAACTGGAGCCGGTCAAGCGGGGACTCTACGCGGGCGCGGTCGGCTACATCGGCTTTCACGGCGATATGGATCTGGCCATCGCCATCCGCACGGCGGTGGTCAAGGAGGGCCACATCCATGTGCAGGCCGGGGCGGGGCTGGTGGCCGATTCAGACCCCGAGGCCGAATGGACGGAGACGCAGAACAAGGCCCGTGCCATGCTGCGCGCGGCGGAAATGGCCGAAAGCGGCCTCGACACGAAGCTTTGAGCGGGGAGAGGCGCCATGCTGCTGATGATCGATAACTACGACAGCTTTACCTACAATCTCGTGCAGTATTTCGGAGAACTCGGCGCAAAGGTGCGCGTCTTTCGCAACGATGCCATCACGCTGGCGGAGATCGCCGCGCTGAACCCGCGTTATCTGGTGATTTCGCCCGGTCCGTGTGCGCCGGAACAGGCGGGCGTCTCGGTGGCTGCGATCCGTGAGTTCGCGGGCAAACTGCCCATCTTCGGCGTCTGCCTCGGCCACCAGAGCATCGGCGCGGCCTTCGGCGGCAAAATCGTGCACGCCAGAAAACCCATGCACGGCAAGACCTCGCCCGTTCATCATGCAGGCGAGGGACTCTTTCGCGGCCTGCCCGATCCGGTCATGTGTACGCGCTACCACTCGCTCGCCATCGAAGGCGCAAGCCTTCCCGCCTGCCTTGAAATCACCGCCTGGACGGAGGACGGCGAAATCATGGGCGTGCGCCACAAAGCGTTCGCCATCGAGGGCGTGCAGTTCCACCCCGAATCCATCATGACCGAGCATGGTCACGACATGCTTGCCAATTTTTTGCGGCAAACCGTTGCGGGCGCACCGCATGTGCCCGCAACGGATGAGCGAGCAATCCATCCATTGAAAAGGACGACGCAATCATGAGCATCACCGCGCAAGAAGCCCTGCAACGCACCATCGAACACCGCGAAATTTTCTATGACGAAATGCTCTCCCTCATGCGGCAGATCATGGCCGGGGAGCTGACGCCCGTCATGTCCGCCGCCATCCTCACCGGCTTGCGAGTGAAGAAGGAAACCATCGGCGAAATTTCCGCCGCCGCCACCGTGCTGCGCGAGATGGCGATCAAGGTCACGGTGCCGCCGCCCAATGACAATTTCATCGACATCGTCGGCACCGGCGGCGATGGTTCGCACACCTTCAACATCTCCACCACCAGTGCTTTCGTCATGGCCGCCGCTGGCGCGCGCGTGGCCAAGCACGGCAATCGCGGCGTCTCCTCCAAATCCGGCGCGGCGGACGCCATCGAAACCCTCGGCGCGAGCCTCGCACTGAACGGCGAACAGGTGGCCGCCTGCATCGCCGACACCGGCATCGGCTTCATGTTCGCGCCCAACTTCCACGCCGCGATGAAGAACATCGCCCCCGTGCGCAAGGAGATGGGCGTGCGCACCATCTTCAACATCCTCGGCCCCCTCATCAACCCGGCCGATGCCCCCAACAGCCTGCTCGGCGTTTTTCACCCTGATCTCGTCGGCATCATCGTGCGCGTCATGGCGCGTCTCGGCGGCCAACACGTCATCGTCGTGCATGGACTGGACGGCGTCGACGAAGTCAGCCTCGGCGCGACCACGATGGTCGGCGAACTCAAGGACGGCAAGATTCGCGAATACGACATCCACCCCGAAGACTTCGGCATCGCAATGGCGGGCACGCGCAACCTCAAGGTCGACACCCCGGCGCAATCCATCGAAATGATGCATGCCGTCTTCGCCAACCAGCCCGGTCCCGCCCGCGACATCGTCGTCTTCAACGCCGGCGTCGGCCTCTATGCCGCCAACGTCGCCGCATCGATCGCCGAAGGCATCGGCCGCGCGCGCGCGGTCATCGAATCCGGCGCGGCCCGCGCGAAGCTGGAGGCGTTCGTGGCGTACAACAAAAAATTCGCGTAGCAGCGCATGGCGTACCGGTCTTGGAGCGCCTCAATTACTGAATGAAAAACCAACCATGAGCGACATCCTCAAGAAAATCTGCGCGGCCAAGCTCGACGAGCTCGCCGCCACGCAGGCGGCAAAACCACTTGAAACGGTGCGGCGCGAGGCCCAGGCTCAGGCTCCGGCGCGCGATTTCACCGCCGCGTTGCGCGGCAAGATCGCACAGGGCAAAGCGGCGGTGATCGCGGAAGTGAAAAAAGCCTCGCCCTCCAAAGGCGTGATCCGCGAAGACTTCAGGCCCGCCGACATCGCGGCGAGCTACGCGGCGGGCGGTGCGGCGTGTCTGTCGGTGTTGACCGAGACGCCGCATTTTCAGGGTTCGCCCGCCTATCTGCGCGCGGCGCGCGGCGCGTGCGGGCTGCCGGTGTTGCGCAAGGATTTCCTCATCGATCCGTATCAGCTCTACGAAGCGCGGGCGATGGGCGCGGACGCGGTACTGCTCATCGTCGCGGCGCTATCGGATGCGCAACTGCGCGACTTCACGGCGCTGGCGGTTGAACTGGGGATGGCCGTACTGGTGGAATCGCACGACGGCGAAGAACTGGCGCGTGCCCTGCGCCTGGATTCGCCGCTGATCGGCATCAACAACCGCAATTTACGCACCTTCGAGGTTTCGCTCGACAACACCCTCGATCTGTTGCCGCGCGTGCCGGACGACCGTATCGTGATCACGGAAAGCGGCATTCTCACGCGCGAGCACGTCACCGCGATGCGCGCGAACGGCGTGAACGCCTTTCTCGTCGGCGAAGCGTTCATGCGTGCGCCGCAGCCGGGGCGGGCGCTGGCGGAGTTGTTCGATCTCCCGTAGGCGCATTGCTTCTCTCGGGAGATGCCGGATCAATACAGCATCGCACACAAGCCATTCCCAATGCGCGGGTCAAAGATCTCCGGTTCCGCTACAAGCCCGGTTCGCCGGGAGATGCCGGAGCGTTTTCTCCTTCTGGCGGGCCGGGGCGCGGAAAGGTAGACTCGCCCCTTCATGACCTGCCATCCCTGACGCCATTTATTTCTCCAGAAGCGCATTGCCGAAATGAGCCCCCTCCAACCCGCCGCGCGCCTGGGCGACCCGATTGCGCATACGCCGCTGCTGGCGCACATTGGCAAGATGGTGGGCGGGCT
>JAIRXQ010000013.1 GCA_031268195.1 Azoarcus sp.
ATGCGAGGTGCGGCGCAGATGCGGGGCGGTTATTCAAATGGAATGCGGGGGGGGTAGACTATCTGGATATCCTGAAAGCATTGTATGTGCTTGTTTCATAAGTCACCCGTCATGTATTAGGGACGTTTGGATAGAGGTCAAAATTGGCTGGCATCGTACTACTTTGGAGATGGGGGGCGCAATGGTTTTT
Organism: Azoarcus sp.; assembly: GCA_031268195.1. Classification (GTDB taxonomy): domain Bacteria; phylum Pseudomonadota; class Gammaproteobacteria; order Burkholderiales; family Rhodocyclaceae; genus WRNU01. The sequence goes on from JAIRXQ010000013.1 coordinate 191, forward strand.
TTGTGTGGGTGTAGAGGCAAGTTAGTAATGTCCGGTCAGAGTTCCTCGCAAGCCTCATCTCTTCATAAGATCTTCATAAGCCACGGACTTGTCAAACAACGATCACCCGATTGCCTTGGCCCGGCGCGGCGAAGTCCTTGACTTTGCACGGCATCCCACATAGAGTGCGCGATTCTTCAAACGAACCATCCACTGGAGTAGCACCATGTACGCGGTGATAAAAACCGGCGGCAAGCAGTATCGCGTCGTCGCCGGCGAAAAGATCAAGGTAGAACAGATACCGGCCGACGTGGGTTCCAAGATCACGTTCGATCAGGTTTTGCTGGTCGGTGAAGGCGAGTCGGTCAAGATCGGCTCTCCCGTGGTCGCCGGGGCCGCCGTCACGGCGGAAGTGCTTACGCACGGCCGTCACGACAAAGTCAAGATTTTCAAGATGCGCCGTCGCAAGCATTACCAGAAGCATCAGGGGCATCGCCAGAACTACACCGAAATCAAGATCGACGAAATTTCGGCCTGATACCGGAGGCAAACGACATGGCTCACAAAAAAGCAGGCGGCAGCTCACGTAATGGCCGCGACTCGGAATCGAAACGCCTTGGCGTCAAACGCTTCGGCGGCCAGCTCGTCAGCGCCGGAAACATCCTCGTCCGTCAGCGCGGCACCCAGTTCCATCCGGGTGAAAACGTCGGGATCGGCAAGGATCACACCTTGTTCGCGCTCGCCAACGGCACCGTGAAGTTCCTCGTCAAGGGGCCGAAGAACCGGCGCACGGTGACGATCGTCCCGGAAGTGACCGCCGCCGCCTGACGCGCGCGGTTCGACCCGTCAGGAAAGCCCTGCCCTTCGTGTCAGGGCTTTTTTGTTTGGGGGGAATCCATGAAATTCTTTGACGAAGCCCGCATCGAGATCGTCGCCGGCGACGGCGGCAACGGCGCGGCCACGTTCCGGCGCGAAAAGTACATGCCGCGCGGCGGTCCAAGCGGTGGTGACGGCGGACGCGGCGGCAGCGTGCATGCCGTCGCCGACCGCAACCTCAACACTCTGATCGACTACCGTTACACGCGCCTTTTTCGCGCCGAACGCGGCGAAAACGGCGGCAGCCGCGACTGCTACGGCAAGGGCGGCGCGGACATCGTGCTGCGCTTTCCGGTCGGCACGCTCATCAGCGACGCCGACAGCGGCGAGGCGCTGGCCGATCTCGATGAGGATGGCAAACAAGTGCTGCTCGCCAGCGGCGGACGCGGCGGGCTGGGCAATATCCATTTCAAGTCGAGCACCAACCGCGCCCCGCGCCAGCACACGCTGGGCACGCAAGGCGAGCGCAAGCATCTCGCGCTCGAACTCAGGGTGCTGGCCGACGTCGGCCTGCTCGGCATGCCCAACGCGGGCAAATCGACCTTCATCCGCGCCGTCTCCGCCGCCCGCCCCAAGGTGGCCGACTACCCGTTTACGACGCTTGCGCCCAACCTCGGCGTCGTGCGCACCGCTGAAGGGCGCAGCTTTGTCATTGCCGACATCCCCGGCCTGATCGAAGGCGCCGCCGAGGGCGCGGGACTCGGACACCAGTTCCTGCGCCATCTGCAACGCACGCACCTGCTGCTGCATCTGGTCGACCTTGCGCCCTTCGATCCCGAAGCCGACCCGGTGCGCGACGCCCGCACCATCGTCGAGGAACTAAAGAAGTATGACGAAGCGCTGTATGCCAAACCACGCTGGCTGGTGTTGAACAAGCTCGATCTCATCGACCCTGCCGAGCGCGCCGCCCGCGTCCAGGCATTTCTCGACGCTTACGGCCCAGCCGAGCGCCATTTCGAGATTTCCGCCATCAACCGCGAGGGTTGCGAGGCGCTGGTGTTCGCGGTGCAGGATTTACTCGACAGCGAGCGCCAACGCTTCGAGACCGAGCGCGCCGCACGGCAAGCCGCTGAACGGGAACGCCTTGCCGCGCTCGACGCGCGTCGCGCCACTGCCGAAGAGGCGACCTTGCAAACGATCATCGTCGATGACGAAAACTTTAAATGAACGAGAAAGTTCGCCTCCGTGACGCCCGCCGCCTCGTGGTCAAGGTCGGTTCGGCGCTCGTCACAAACAACGGCGAAGGGCTGGATCACGCCGCCGTCGACGGCTGGGCGCGCCAGATCGCCGCACTGCGCCGGGGCGGACGCGAGATTGCCCTCGTCTCCTCCGGGGCCATCGCCGCCGGCATGCGCAAGCTCGGCTGGAAGAAGCGCCCCAGCGAAATGCACCAGTTGCAGGCCGCCGCCGCCGTCGGGCAAATGGATCTGGTGCAGGCTTACGAGAAAATCTTTGCCCACCACGGACTCACCACGGCGCAAATCCTGCTCACCCACGACGATCTGGCTGACCGGCAGCGTTACCTCAACGCGCGCTCCACTCTCGTTGCCCTGCTCGAACTGGGCGTCATTCCGATCGTCAACGAACACGACACCGTCGTCACCGACGAAATCAAGTTCGGCGACAACGACACGCTGGGCGCGCTCGTCGCCAACCTGATCGAAGCCGACGCGCTGGTCATCCTCACCGATCAGCAAGGGCTATTTACCGCCGACCCGCGCCGCGACGCCAGCGCCACGCTGGTCGAAGAAGGCAAGGCGGGCGACCCGCGTTTCGAGAAAATGTCCGGCGGCGCAGGCACTGGCATCGGCAAGGGCGGCATGCTCACCAAGGTGCTCGCCGCCCGCCGCGCCGCGCGCAGCGGCGCACACACCTGCATCGCCAGCGGCCATGAACCCGACGTGCTGCTGCGCCTCGTCCAGGGCGAATCCGTCGGCACGCTGCTCCAGGCCAGCGCCACGCCAATGGCCGCACGCAAACAATGGCTGGCCGATCACCTGCGCGTTGCGGGCGCGCTCGTCATCGACGCGGGTGCGGCCCAAGCGCTCGATAGTGGCAAAAGCCTGCTACCCGTGGGCGTCATCGAAGTTCGCGGCGATTTTCGCCGCGGCGAGGCCGTCTCCTGCCTGACGGAAACAGGCGAAGAAATCGCGCGCGGACTGGCGAACTACGCTGCCCACGAATGCCGCCGCATCCTCAAAAAACCGAGTTCGGAGATCGAATCCGTCCTCGGCTACGTCGATTCGCCGGAGATGATTCACCGCGACAATCTGGTGGTGCGCAAACAAAGCTAAAACACCCCCTAACCCAACAAAATCACGCCCCACACCGCCGCGATCAGCGCCAGCGCCACGGATTGCGCGGCGCTGCCCATGTCCTTGGCGTTTTTCGATAACGGATGGCGTTCTTCCGAGATACGGTCGACTACGGCTTCGATGGCCGAATTGAACAGTTCGACGATCAGCGACAGCAGGCAAACCGCGATCATCAGCGCCCGTTCGCCCCGGTTGACCGGACAGAAGAAGGCGAGCGGCACCAGCACGGCATTCAACGCCACGATCTGCCGAAACGCTGCCTCGCCCTTGAATGCGGCAGCGATCCCTGCGCGCGAATAGCCAATGGCGGCAATGAGACGGGCCAGGCCGGTGCGACCTTTCGGGGGAAGAATGCTCATGGCGATGCTCTCTCGATGTTTCGTTGCGGTTTTCCTGCGCGCCGCAGGCGGCGACTCGTTCAGTCTGGCGCGCGCTTCGCGCCAAGCGGGATAGTGTTCGTCGAGGATGGCAACGAACGCCTTGCCGTGATTGGGCACACGCAAATGCGCCAGTTCGTGCGCAACGACGTATTCCAGCAGATCGGGCGGCTTTTTGACCAGTTCGGTATTGAGCCGGATGCGGCGCGTATGCGGGGTACAGCTTCCCCATTTGGTTTCCATGCGGCGCGGGGTGCAGGCGGCCACGCTCACGCCGAGACGGGCCTGCCATTTCTCGATCAGCTCCGCGGCGGCGGCGCGCAACACCGACTTGTGCCAAGCGTACATCGTCGCGGCGCGGCAAGCCGCGTCACTGCCGGGACGCACATTCAGGATGACGCGCTCACGCTCAAAGGTCACGGACGGCTTGGCGTCGAGCGCCACTATTTGCAACGGATAACGTCGCCCCCAGATCGTGACTTCGCTTGCTGGCATCTCTTTGCTCATCGCACCGAAAACAAAACCCGCACTCTACCCCAGCCATCCGCGATAAGCTGCCGCCCTCGCGCCGCTTTTGCCCTGCCATGCCTTCCGAATTCGATCTCATCCGCCGCTATTTCACCCGCCCCGCCGCGCACGCCGACCTAGGCGTCGGGGACGATGCGGCATTGTTCCGGGTCGCGGCGGGGATGCAACTGGCGGTGACGACGGATACGCTGGTCGCGGGCGTGCACTTCTTTCCCGATGCCGCGCCGCGCGATCTGGGCTGGAAAACGCTGGCCGTCAATCTTTCCGACCTCGCGGCAATGGGCGCCACGCCGCGCTGGGCGACGCTGGCGATCAGCTTGCCGAGCGTAGACGAGGATTGGCTCGCAGCTTTCGCGGACGGGCTTTTCGAGTGCGCGACACGCTACGGCATCGACCTCGTCGGCGGCGACAGCACGCGCGGGCCGCTCGCCATGACCGTGACCGCGCTGGGCGAAGTGCCGGCGGGCACGGCGATCACCCGCGCGGGCGGCTTGGGCGGGGACGATTTGTGGATCTCTGGGCAACCGGGATTGGCGGCGCTTGGGCTGGCGATACTCACGGGGGCGGAAAAACAGTGGCCGAATGATCATTCGCCCCTGCGGGCGCTGCATCGGCCTGTGCCGCGTGTGGAACTTGGGGTGGCGCTGCGCGGCGCGGCGCGCGCAATGCTCGATGTCTCCGACGGGCTGGCGGGCGATCTGGGGCATCTGTGCGAATGCTCCGGGCGAGGGGCGGTGCTGGAGGCTGCCGCGCTCCCGCTGGTGGCGCTGCGCGAAGCGGGCGCGGACGAGGCGCTGGCCCGCCGCTGCCTGCTTTCGGGCGGCGACGACTACGAATTGCTGTTCGCCGCGCCGCCCGCCGCGCGGGACGACATCGCGGCGCTGGCGCGGCAGCTCGATGTGCCGCTCGCCCGCATCGGCCATCTCGTCGCCGAGCCTGCGCCAATCCTGCTGTGCGAAGCGGACGGGCGCACGACAGAGATCACGCCCGCCGGGTTTGACCACTTCGCGACGAACGGCTGACGCAAGGCGCCCGTCTCGCGGATAATCGCAACTTCGTCTTTTCTCGCAACTTCGTTTTTTCGCCAGCGCGCCATGCGGCCCACCCACATCCTGTTCGACCTCGACGGCACCCTCATCGACTCCGCCCAGGCCATCCTTGCCAGCTATCGTACTGCCTTCGCCGCCTGCGGCGTCACGCCGGTGCGCGCGATCGTACCGGAAATCGTCGGGCCGCCGATCGACGCAACCTTGCGCATGCTCGTGGGCGGCGACGATCCGGTTCTCGTCGCGCGGCTGGCGGATGCCTTCAAACAAAGCTACGACACGGGCGGGTTGCTGGAGACGCGTGCCTATCCGGGTATCGCCGACATGCTGCACGCCCTGCGCGCGGCGGATCTGACGCTCTCCATCGCCACCAACAAGCGCATCCATCCGACGCTGCTGATCCTCGCCCACCTCGGCTGGCGCGATCTGTTCGCCACGGTGTACGCGCTCGATCTGTTCTCGCCGCGCCTGCCGGACAAGGCAGCGATGATTGGGCGGCTGCTCGCCGATCAGGGAATCGAAGCCGCGCGCGCGTGCTACGTGGGAGATCGCATCGAAGACGGCGAAGCCGCCGGGGCCAATGCCCTGCCCTTCGTTGCCGCGACATGGGGTTACGGCAACCCGCGCGCCCCCCAGATGGGCGCGCGCTGGCGGACAGTGGACACGCCCGCCGCACTGGGCCGCCTGCTGCTGGAGGCGACATGTTTCAATCCACGCCCATAACCGGGCGACAAGGCACGGAAGGGGTTACGCCCCTCCCGTGCCTGATTATCCCCCTGAAGGGGGAGGTTTCCAACCGGAAAGTGTTTTTGATGAAGGACAGGCGCGTGCGCTGGACGATTTTACATGTCCAACCCCGCGCTCTGCAATTGTAACGCTCTTGCTCGGAACGATTCTAACACCTCATTTTTCCTCAATGCCGTGGCAACCTTGCGACCGCAGGGCAATCGCATGAACCCACCCCTGGCGCGCGGGTTCCCCGGCTTCCCCCTGGGCAAGGAGCTAAACTTGAGCCACAAGTCGGATGGAGGAGGAGAGAGAGGAGGAGTCCCCACAACTTTGGACGAAAGCGAGCGGACGCAGCGAGCGTCGGGGGGCATTGGCTGGGTTTTCAGAGCGAAGGCTGCCGGTTTTCCCTTCTCCCCTTGCGGGAGAAGGTGGTCGCGCAGCGACCGGATGAGGAGTCGCCCGCGCAGCGGGCATCAGCTCGCATAGGTTAGCGTGAAACAACGAAGGATTGGGGCGCTGCCCCAAACCCCGCCGGGGGAATGATTCCCCCCGGCCCCCTCAATGAGTCACCCGTTGGAAAAACTAAATGAGGGTGCAGGGGAATCATGGACTTGCTGCGCGATAGTGGACGCCAAGGAAGGATGGGAGTTAGGCATTTTGCCTGAGATATTTGGCGAAGTCATTGGGAGAGAGATAATTCAGAGCCGAATGAATTCGCGTGGGGTTGTAGAAGCCGTGGATGTAGCAGGCAATCGCTTGGCAGGCTTGAATCCGGGTCTCGTAGGTGGCGGTGGCTTCCTCGCGCTTCTAGCGTGGCAAAAAAACTTTCAGCAACCGCGTTGTCCCAGCAGTTTGCCTTGCGGCTCATGCTTTGTACGAGCCCCAGAGATTGGAGTGTGCGCCGGAAGTCGGCGCTGGCATACTGGCTGC